>DLLE01000018.1:19699-19937 GCA_002477955.1 Treponema sp. UBA7570
AGGAGAAAGAGAATGATAAGAGTTTTTAAACAAAATCTCGGAAAGGGCTTATTAGTAAGTCTTATGGTTATGCTGTTGACTTGTACAGCATTTGTTTCTTGTAAAAATGATGATGACGAGGGGGGGGGAGCTCTAATTCAGTTACTGTAAAAGATACCAGCACTGTTACAAATGAAGATGGCTCTGTAACTACAACAGAAGTCATGTCTGACGGCTCTACAGTAACAACAACAGTCAA
>DLLE01000049.1:0-6491 GCA_002477955.1 Treponema sp. UBA7570
CAAGTTTTTTCGCGGATTTCTTCTGTGCGTGTTCCAGTTCTTTCCATTCCGACTGCGCAAACGGCGCGGATTTTGTATTTTTTTGCAGCCGTCTTGTAGCCTTTGACTTGCGCCGCCATTATCCAGCCAAGATAAATAATTTCGCTTCCTTCCTCAACTTTTGACTTTGCCTCTTCCATTGAAAAAACAGAAAGCCCTGTTTTTTCCGCGAGCATTTTTGCGTATTGCTCTGCGCTTCCTGTGTTTGTTGTGTAGATGATTGCTTCCATTTTTTTCCTCCTAGGTTCAATTTCGAGTTTTAAATTTTACTGTCATTATCGGGCTTGACCCGATAATCCGTTGTAAAGATTGCTAATCGAGTTAGCTATGCAAACATCGCGGTGTCAAGCACGGCAATGACAACCTTGTTAGCATAGAAATAACTGTTTAGTAGCTGTTTTTATTAAAATTCGACATTCGACCCCATAGATTATTTTGATTATTTTTCAGCCCGTTCTTTTTCGAACTGCTCTATAAAATTTTCTATGTGTTTTTCCAGCTGAACGAAAACTGATTTTTTTGACTCTTCTTCTGCGCCGTCGTAAACGCTGTAAAGAGTAAAAATCGGTCCGTAGAATTCAAGCGCAACCTGCCTTGCTTTCGGCTTTGATTTTGTTATCTTTTTGAAAATCTTTGTCATGTATTCAAGCGGTCCTGCCACAAGATAATCTTGATAAAGATTGGACATTTCTTTGCTTCGGAATTGTTCCAATGTAAGCATTTTGCGGAACTGGGCAGAAAACTTTTCTTCCGTCCAATGCCTGAACTGCGCAATGCTGTACCCGCGGATTTTTTCAGCTGGAATATTAGCGTATGCTTCTGCGGATTTTTCGGAATTTGATTCTGGCATTTTGTATTTTTTTGCGCGTTCCAAATCAAGTTCCGCCATGCGCTCAATAATCCGCTCAAGAATCTGCTGCTTGCCTTCGTAATGTTTGTAAAGCGCGCCTTTCGTAATTTTTAAGCGGGATGCAATATCGCTCATGGAAGTTCCCAAAAATCCGTTTTGCGAAAAAAGTTCAAGCGCAGTTTCTACAATTTGCTCTTTTGTTTCGCTTGGCATTTTTATCTACCTTTTAAATTTTAATTCCCCTTAATTTCGAGTTTTAAATTTTAGCGTCATTATCGGGCTTGAGTTCTTGTCATTATCGGGCTTGACCCGATAATCCATGCGTACAGAGATTTCTGTGTCCGTAGCACAGAAATGACAAAAGAAACAAGCACGGGATTGACACTTAAATTACCGTTCTTATCAAGACTCGGCATTTGGGTTAATTAAGTAACCGTTCGTTTACTTACGAATGTATATTAGTTACCAAACAGTTACTTGTCAAGAGAAATTGAATATTTCTGCCTAAAAAAAATCTTGCCACCAGTTTTTTTGCTCGCTATAATTTCTTGCTAGAGAAAAATCATGAATAAAATAATCATCAGAAAATATGCGGAAAAAGACATTCCCGCAATGTGCGGAATCTGGAATGAAGTCGTTGAAGAAGGAGTCGCCTTTCCGCAGGAAGAAGCTTTGACTGAAAAAAACGGAGCGGATTTTTTTGCTTCCCAAACTTACTGCGCGGTCGCCGAAGAAACTGAAAGCGGAAAAACCGTCGGGCTTTACATTCTGCACCCGAACAATGTCGGCCGCTGTTCGCACATTGCAAACGCAAGCTACGCCGTAAGTTCCGCCTGCCGCGGACTTCACATCGGAGAACTTCTTGTAAAAGACTGCCTTGCTCAAGCCCGGCTCGCAGGATTCAGGATTATGCAGTTCAACGCCGTTGTTGCAACAAACATCCATGCACGGCATTTGTACGAAAGGCTCGGTTTTATTCAGCTTGGAACAATAAAAGGCGGGTTCAGAATGAAAGACGGACATTTTGAGGACATCTGCCCGTATTACCGCGAAGTGTGAAATTTTCAGCAAGTTTTCGGAAAAAAAATGAACAGGCTGGAAAAAAGTTCTATTTTTTGAATAAATCAGCGTGGGTTCCTGTGCGGGAAAGCTCAAGAATCAGCACATCATCTTTTATCTGATAGGTCGAATTTCGAGTTTTAATAAAAATAGCTGCTAAACAGTTATTCCTATGCCAACAAGGCTGTCATTGCTGTGCTTGACACCGCGATGTTTGCATAGCTAACTCGATTAGCAATCTTTCCAATGGATTATCGGGTCAAGCCCGATAATGACACTAAAATTTAAAACTCGAAATTGAGCCTGATAAACTAGAAGCCAGTCCGGTTTTATGTGACATTCACGGTGGTTCTTCCAGTTTCCTTCAAGCGCATGGTCGCAGTATTTTTCATCGAGAGGCAGACCGTTTGCAAGTTTTCCTACTATTTCTGCAAAAAGGCTTAAGTCGTAATGCCGCTTTTCAACTTTTTTCATGTCCTTTTTCATTGCGGAGGTAAATTTTACTTCGTATTTTGTTTTTTCTTTTGAAAATTCCATTATTTTAACAAAGCCTCCATCAAGTCATGAACATTATTATATCCCTTCACATTCGGGTCGTTCGCAATTCTGTCGCCTTCTTTCATCGCCTTGATTGTCTTGCGATTCGGGCGGTCAACGGCAATGTCAAACGGAATCCGTCCTTCGCGGAGAACTTGCTTTGTAAAAACATTGTAAAGGCCTGAAACTGTCATTCCGACCTACTCGCAGAATGAAGAAATATCCTTTTTGTCCTGGTCATCCAAAGTGATTGTTAAATTTGCCATAATATCCTCCAAAAACAGCAGTTTACACTTGAATGTATGTGAATTTTATGTGTTTTTTAAGTGGGAATCACAAGAATCGCGAATTTTTCGGAACAGAGAACTTCCCGACATCAATTCCTTCTATCTTCAAGAGCGCGATTTTGTTTTTGATTCCGCCGCCGTAGCCTGTCAGACTTCCGTTTGAGCCGACGACGCGGTGGCACGGAACGATTATGCAGATTGGATTCCAGCCCACCGCTCCCCCGACCGCCTGCGCGCTCATTTTCTTAATTCCTTTTTCAGCCGCGATTTTCTTTGCAATCTCGCCGTAAGTCAAAGTTTTTCCGAACGGAATTTTCATCATCTCATCAACGACAAGCTTTCTGAAAGGCGTAAGATTTTCGATTTTGAACTTCGGAGCAAAATCAGGACTCCGCCCCGAAAAATAAATGTCGAGCCAGCGGCAAGCCTCGGCAACGGCAGAAATGCCGGAATCGCGGGCATTTTTCACATTTTGATCATAATCCGATTCAAAAATCTTATGCTTTTTTGAGTCAGGAGAATCCTTAAAGAAAAGTCCTGTCAAAAAATCTCCGTTGCTTTCAATCAAAATCTCCCCGAGCGGAGAGCCGTAGGAATAAACGCAAGCCATAACAGAATTTTAGCACGAAATTGTAGATAAAAAAATTAACGGCATAAAATTGAAAAAAGATTTTTGATAAAAAACACAAAAAATGTCAGTATTGTGCAAATACCCCCCCCCATTTTCTACAAAAGACATATTATCATTTTCTTATCTAAGAAAAAATTCTTTTTTGGAGGAGAATTATGAAAAAAATGTTGAGAATTACGGCGGCATTTGCAGCTCTTGCGGCAATGACGAGCTTTATCGCCTGCTCTAGCGACGATGACGGTGGAGATGGCGACAAAAACGGCTTTGAAAACACCTACTGGGCTATGGAGGATTTTTCAGACAACACAGAAGAAGCAGGAGTCGAGCTTACTTATAAAAATGTTATTTATGTCCATATTGAAGACAGCTCAAAAGGCACTGCATATATAGCTGGTTCTGATTCTATTGATTACGAAAAGCTGGACTATACAAAGACAAATTCTGTGGATATTCCTTATTCTGAAAAAGAGACATTCACGTATGTTGTTGACGGCTCTAAAATCACAATCACGAGCAAATACAAAGACGATGCCGGACAAGAGAAGACAGAGATAATCGAAGGAACTTTTTCTTCCGACAAAAAATCATTCACAACAACAGAGACTGAAGACGGCGAAACATATACAACCACTTACACAAAGGTTGACAAAGCTCCTTCGAATGCAACATTAGTTATCACTGTGGCTGGCTCTAGCGGAAGCGAAACCGGAGGTGAAACTGGTGGAGAGACAGGCGGAAGCGAGACTGGTGGAGAAACCGGCGGCACAGAAACCGGCGGCGAGACAGGAACAACAAAAACTGCAACAATTGCGTATGATGGTTCTTTAGAAGAAAATGCGCCAGCTGTCACAGGAGAGGAAGGTGTATTCTCAGACGTGCAGACAGCAATTGAAGGTGCAGGCGTTGCAGAAGGATACTCTCTTGATGACGGCTACCCAAGATATGGTTCTCAAACTTATAGTGGAGATGACGGTGTTAAAAACGGAACAACTTCAGCAGGTATGTTGATTGTGTCAAACTTGCAGGATGGAAACACGAAGATTTCCTTTGATGCAAGTACTGTTATGGCGTATGCAACATATAAATTTACACTTTCTGCAAAATCTGATGTAGAAACTGCTGTAAAAGCATTTAACACACAAAGCTCAGCTCTTGCTGGAAAAATTGAAATTATTGATGCTGAGGGAAATTCAAAAGCAAGCAAACAGGCAGAAGCTGGCTCAAAATCAGCGAATGATGTGACAGCAGATTCTGTTGAACTTGATGCAGGTGAGTATACACTTAAATTCAGTTGGGTTACGACAAAGGCTGCAGAGCTTAAAAAGGTAAATTGCGGCATCTCTAGCTTCTCAATTAAAGCGACAACAAAATAGATCTAATCCTGCATTAACTTTTAGTTAATTTCTAGCCCAGCGAAAGCAACAAAGTTTTTCAAATGAAGCTTTTGTTCATCGCCGGGCTTTTTGTTTCTATCTCTTGCACTTATTACGAATTCTATTTTCTAAAAATTCTTGAATCGTACTGAGTACGAAAGCCATTTTTACCAAAATTCAAAAATCGTACTCAGTACGAACATTGCTTTTCAGAAATTTTCAAATCGTACTCAATACGAATCATGTTTTTATCAGAATCCTTGAATCGTATTCAGTACGAATGTCATTTTCTTAAAAACCTAAAATCGTAATGGGTACGGAATCTTTTTTCTTCTTTTTCAATCGTATTCATAAAAAATTCCCACGACAGACCGGTCAGAAGAGAAGAAAATAATATTTTAATTATGCAGAAGCCAGCCACTTTACCGCATAAATCTGAATTATTCCGTTATGGTCAATGTTGTTTGAGTTGTCCAAAGTTATCAGAAGTTTCGGATAATTGTCCTTCATCAGCCTGAACGGGCGCAGTTCACGCTCCAAAGTGCTTTGCTCACGCACAGAAAGCGCAACCTGATAATATTCTGTCAGCCCGTCTTTTTTTGCCACAAAGTCAATTTCAAGGTCGTTGTATTTTCCAACATAGACTTCATAGCCGCGCCGCAAAAGCTCAAGATAAACCACATTTTCTAAGATAAATCCGTCATCGCCGGTTCTGATTCCCAGCATAAAAAAACGCAGTCCCATGTCAACGGCGTAATATTTCTCAAGACTTTTAAGAAATTCCTTGCCTTTTATATCGTAGCGCGTCGCTTTGTAAAAAAGATAACTTTCAGTCAATGCGCTGTAACAGTTTTCCACAGTAGCCGGGGAAGTTTTGCGTCCGCCGCTTGTCAATGTGTCGCTCACTTTCTTTGACGAGACAAGATTTCCCACATTAGAAAGCGTGAACTTGCAGACTTTTTCCAGAACGTCAGAATCAGAAAGTTTTTTGCGCTGGATTATGTCTTTGAGAACAATAGTGGAATAAATTCCGCGGATATAGTCGCGAACTAGATTCTTATCGGTACTGATTGACGCGACATAGGGAAATCCTCCGACCGAAACGTACTCGTTGTACAAAGTTTCATCCGCCGTAACTTCCTTTTTTAAAAAGTCACTCTTGAATTGCGCATATTCGGCAAACGAAAACGGCAGCATTTTTATTTCGACATACCGACCGGAGAGAAGAGTCGCAATCTCGCCTGAAAGCATATAGGCGTTTGAGCCAGTGATGTAAATGTCAACGTTGTCCTTTAGAAAAAGGCTGTTCACGACTTTTTCAAACTGCGGAACAAGCTGAATTTCGTCAAGAAAAACATAGTTCATCTGCCCTGCAGTAATTTTTCCCCTCAAATGCTTATAAAGAACGTGATAATCGCAAAGGAATTCGTTTTCAAGGTCGTCAAAATTGATTGAAATTGTGTTGCATTCTCCAAGTTTTTCGACTTCCGATTTAAACTGGCTAAGCAGCGTTGATTTTCCGCAACGCCTTACGCCTGTAACAACTTTTATGACCTTTTTATCCTTCCAATTCCAAAGGATTTTCATAAATTCTTTTCGTACAACCATACAACCGATTATAAGTAAAAAGTTTTTAACGTGCAAGTTAAAAACTTTTAGACAGAAGCTTTTTTTTAACATATAAAGCCCCAACTTCGAGTTTTGATAAGAACAGT
>DLLE01000049.1:6586-8057 GCA_002477955.1 Treponema sp. UBA7570
AATAGATTATCGGGTCAAGCCCAATAATGACATTAAATCATAAAACTCGAAATTCAGGCTATAAATATATTTTTTAAAGTCTTCCCCTCGTACACACCGCCCCGGAATTCTGCTAAAATATTCCCATGGCTAGAGAAAGATTAAGCAGCAGACTTGGATTTATTCTGCTGAGCGCAGGCTGCGCTATTGGGTGCGGAAACGTGTGGAAATTTCCGTGGATGGTCGGTCAGAACGGAGGCGGCGCGTTCGTTCTTGTCTATCTTGCGTTTCTTGTTGTGCTGGGGCTTCCGGCTTTGACAATGGAATTCGCGCTTGGAAGAGCGTCCCAGGCAAGCCCGGTCAGAATGTACCAGAAACTTGAAAAGCCCGGCTCAAAATGGCACGTTCACGGCTACGTCTGCCTGCTTGGAAACATTTTCTTGATGGCGTTCTACACGGTTGTTACAGGCTGGCTTATTTATTATTTTGTCTCGTTTGTGGCTGGAAAGTCTGGCGAGCTTAGCTTTGGCAAAATGATTTCAAATCCTAAGTTAAACGTGGGCTATCTTTTTATCGCAGTTGCAGTTTGCTTTTTGATTCTAACGCGGAATCTCCAGAGCGGACTTGAGCGGATTACAAAATACATGATGGTTCTTCTTTTGGTCTTGATGACAGTTCTTGCGGCACGGAGCATTTCTCTTCCGGGCGGGGCAAAAGGTCTTTCGTTCTATCTCGTTCCTGACTTCAAGAAGCTCACAGTTCCTGTTGTGGTGGGCGCGATGAACCAGGCGTTCTTCACTCTTTCGCTTGGAATCGGCGCAATGTCGATTTTCGGAAGCTACATCGGAAAAGACAGAAGCCTTATGGGAGAATCAGTAAAAGTCATTATTCTTGACACTTTCGTTGCGGTTACGGCAGGACTGATAATCTTCCCTGCGTGCGCATCGTTCGGAATTGCGGTTGACGCAGGGCCGTCGCTTCTTTTCAACACGATGACAACCGTCTTCAACAACATGGGCGGCGGCAGAGTATGGGGAAGCCTTTTCTTCCTTTTTATGGTGTTCGCGGCGTTCTCAACGGAGCTTGCGGTGTGTGAGAATATTCTTGCGTGCATGCGCGAGATGACAGGCTGGTCGCGAAAGAAAGGCTGCGTAATCTGCGGAACAGGCATTTTCTTAATCGCGCTCACAACCGCGCTCGGCTACAGTGTGCTTCATTTTCATCCGTTCGGCGAAGGCTCGGCGTGGCTTGATTTCTGGGACTTTATCGTAAGCAACAACCTTCTTCCGCTAGGCGCGCTTGTTTTCGCAGTTTTCAGCTGCAGCGGCCGCTTCGGCTTAGGCTGGGAAAAACTCGTTCAGGAAGCGAACGAGGGCGAAGGCCTAAAAGTGAAAAACTGGATGAAGCCAGTCTTCGCGTACTTTGTTCCGCTCTGCATAATCGCAATCTACATAATCGGGCTTGCGACGTTCAAGTGGAAATAAAAAAGCGA
>DLLE01000052.1:0-74751 GCA_002477955.1 Treponema sp. UBA7570
TTTTTTTTGTGAGATAAGGAATTGTTTTGCGGGGCGTTACGGGCGCGGCTCAGGCATAGCTTTCGCCGAGACTCGCCTAGAAACTCACCTCGTGAGTTTCTTCGTCTGCGACGAACGGCTCCCTACGTAGAAAGGGTAGGGCGCAACGAAGTGCGGCCGTAGGGGAAGACTTTCCCCTTTTTGTCTAAAAAAATTAAATTATTGAATTTTCAGCCTGAAATTATTATATTTAAAGCGGTATTTCTGTTTATAAAGGAGAAATAAGATGATTAAGACAGTAAAAGACGTTGACTTGAAAGGCAAACGCATTATCATGCGCGTTGATTTTAACGTTCCTATGAAAGACGGTGTTGTTCAGGACGACACACGCATTATGGCGGCTCTTCCTACAATTAAATATATTCTTGAGCAGAATCCGCGCTCGCTTGTTCTGATGAGCCATCTCGGAGACCCGAACAAAGATGTGAAAAAAGCAAAAGAGAAGGCTGAAAAAGCCGGAAAAGCTTGGACAGAAGCAGATTCTGAAAAATTCATCAACGGAAAAAACAGAATGAAGCCTGTTGTTGAGTATTTTGCTTCAAAGCTTGGAAAGCCTGTAACTTTCTTGCCGGACGCTCTCGGACAGAAAGCCGCAATCGACGCTCTTCCTGAAGGCGCAGTTGCAATGCTCGAAAACGTCCGCTTCCATAAAGAAGAAACTTCAAAAGACGCTTCTGAACGTGAGACAATGGCGAAAGAACTCGCTACTTACGGAGATATTTTTGTAAACGACGCTTTCGGAACTGCTCACCGCGATCAGGCTTCCACAGCGACAATCGCTAAATTTATGAAAGAGCAGCCAGTCGGCGGATTCTTGATGGAAAAAGAAGTTAAATATATCCAGCCAATGGTTACAAATCCTCCAAAACCGCAGGTGGCAATTATCGGCGGCGCAAAGGTTTCTTCAAAAATCGCTGTCTTGGAAAGCCTCTTGAAGAACGCTTCTGCCTTGATTATCGGCGGCGGAATGGCTTACACATTCTTGAAGGCTCAGGGGCACAAAGTTGGAATCTCTTTGGTTGAGGATGACTTTATCGACACAGCTAAAAAACTTTTGAAAGACGCTGAGGCAAAAGGCGTGAAGATTGTTCTTCCTGTTGACCACGTTGCCGCGGATAAATTTGACGCTAACGCTACTCCGGTTGCTGTTGACGGTGTTGACATTCCTGACAATCTTATGGCTATGGATGTTGGTCCGAAAACTCTTGAGCTTTACAAAGAAGTTCTTTCAACAGCGAAATCTGTTGTATGGAACGGACCTGTAGGCGTATTTGAATTTGACGCGTTTGCAAAGGGAACGGAAGCTGTCGCGAACCTTGTTGCAGAGGCGACTGGACGCGGCGCAATGACTGTTGTTGGTGGCGGAGACTCTGTTGCTGCTGTGAACAAGTTCCACCTTGCAGACAAGATGAGCCACGTTTCAACAGGCGGCGGTGCTTCGCTTGAATTCTTGGAAGGAAAGACATTGCCAGGAATTGCTATTTTGGCGACAAAATAATTTTGTTTGCAGGCTAAGATTGCGTGCGAGTTTCGCTTGCCGAAACTCGATAACTAAACCGCTTGCCGGTTTACGACCGATTTTGGCTACAAAATAACTGGCCTCAAAATAGATTTTTAAAATAATCTAAAAAAAACCGCATCGTCTACTTTTTTATGATGCGGCTTTTTTTATTCAAAATAAACAGATAAATTACGGCTCTCTTTTTTCAAAATTTCGTTCAGCCATATTCAAATATTCAGTTCAAAACGTAAAAACCAATTATTTTGACATATATCAAAATAAGCAATAAAATAAAAATTCAAGACGATAGTGCTTTTAGGAGGTAAGATAAAAACAGCCGAAAATGGCGTCTGTTTTTATCTTTACAAGTTTGGCGTTGCAAACTTACTAATCAACTGCAATTTCTCACTTTGCTACGAAATTGCAATAAAGAGTCAATCCTAAGACTGAAGTTTTAATCTTGACTTTTTATGGGAGAAATTAAAAATGCGTACAACTTATGTAGCTGGAAACTGGAAGATGAACATGGATCGCGAGGGAACAGTTGCCCTCGTAAAAGAGCTTGTAGTCCAGTTAAAAGACTGCAAAAATAAAGTGATGATTGCACCTCCATTTGTTTATCTTGATCTTGTTTCTCAGCTTGTAAAAGGAACAAATATTCTTCTTGGAGCACAAAACTGCGCCGCTACAGACAATGGCGCTCATACTGGAGAAATTTCTGTCGCAATGCTCAGGGATCTTGGTGTTCAGGTTGTAATCTTAGGACATTCAGAACGCCGTTACGAATTTGGCGAATGCGACGAACTTATAAATATGAAAGTTACAAGAGCGCTTGCCGCCGGTCTTGACGTAATAATCTGCATTGGAGAGCTTTTGGCTCAGCGCGAGGTAGGCCGTGCCGAAAAAGTGTGCGAACGCCAGTTGAATTCAGCTCTCATGGGCGTTTCAAAAGAACAGCTTTCGCATGTGACTATTGCTTACGAGCCTGTCTGGGCAATCGGAACCGGAAAAACTGCAACTCCAGAAGACGCTCAGCAAATCCATTCTTATGCAAGAAAAGTAATTGCAAAAATGTATGATCAGGAAGCGGCCGACAATATCATAATTCAGTACGGCGGCTCAATGAACGTAAAAAACTACAAGGAGCTTCTTGCTCAAAGCGACGTTGACGGCGGTTTAATCGGCGGAGCCTCGTTAAAGGCGGAAACTTTTATTCCAATCTGTAACGGTTAATTTTTTTATTTTGCAAGCTGGAGGCATTTTTGCCTTTGGCAAAAACCGGGCTATCCTCACTTCCGCGTCTTCGCGCTCCATCCGGCAGACGCCGGACGCCTTGCGGTGCTGCTATCCCTTGCCCGATAGCGAGAAGCTTTTTTCTTCTATACTCTATAGCAATAAATTGACAGTTTGTTTATATTTCGATAAAATGCAATCTGCAATTAAAAAGTAGCTGGGAATTATCTGCCAGCATTTTGGAGAAATAAATGAAAGTTGTTTTGTTGGTAGCATTTGTAATTATCTGTGCTCTTTTGGTTCTTTTGGTTCTCGTACAGGACGAAAACAGCAGCGGAATGGGCGGACTTTTGGGCGGCGGAAACTCAGCTGCATTTGGATCACATTCTGCTTCAATTCTTACAAAGACTACTGTTGTTCTTGCAATTCTTTTCTTTGTTGTAACTTTGGCTCTTGCAAAAGTTCTTCCTTCTAAAAAACTTTCTTCTGATTCAGAACTTTTAAAAGCTGCTCAGGCAGAGGGGAAAGTTTCTACTGAAGAAGTTGCTCCAGAAGTAGAAAAAACTACAGCGGACTCTTCTGACTGGTGGAAAGAAGCTGCTGCAGAATAAAATTAAAAGGCAGGTTTTGATTTTTTTAAGTTAAAATCTGCCTTAAAATAGTATTTAAAAAAATCGATTTTCTGATATTCAAATAATTCAGAAAACTAAGGGGATAGTAATGGTTCTTGAGAATGTTTTTACAAAGGAAAGCATCATTATTGGTCTGGAGAGTACAGAAAAAGACGAGCTGTTTGAAGAAATGGTAGAAGCCATTCATTCATTGCATCCTGATTTTGACAGGGCAGAAGTTCTTTCTGCGCTCGAAGAACGTGAAGCTCAGATGAGCACTGGAATTATGCATTCTGTTGCTGTTCCTCATGCTTTTGCGCCTTCTGTAAATGGTACAATTGGTGCTATTGGTATCAGCAAAAACGGAATCGATTACGATTCTCTCGACGGTTCGCCTGTTCATGTTGTTTTTATGCTTCTTGCAGGAAACGGACAGACAGAAAAGCATATTCAAATTTTAAAATCATTAGCACTTCTTATTCAAAAAAACGGATTTGTTGATAAACTTGTTTCGTGTCAGTCGCAGTCTGAAGCCTACAACTTGATTTTGCAGACAGAAGAGGCAGTCTGAGGAGGCTGAAGTCATGGAAGAAAATGAGTCAAATGTAATTGAACATCTTCTTGAAGTTGAAAATATCGCTTCTTCTTTTACCGTTGATGCTCAGAATAAAGCAGCCGAAATTTTGAATTCTGCAAAAGCAAAGGCAGAGCAGGATTATCTTTCAAAATTTAATATTCAATCTGCAGAACTTGAAAAATCTTTCAAGGAAAAGTCTGCGAAAATAAACGAAAACATTGTTTCTGAAATAAACTCTTACAAAGAGAATATTTATCAGTCAGTTCAGGATAAGGTTGCTTTTAGCAATCTTATGAATAATTTGGTTTTGCAAAAATAGATGGCGGTGCGGTATGATGGATAAATCTGCTGCAGATGCTTATGTTTATGCAAAAGTATCCGGAATACTGGCCAATTCCTATTCTGGAAAAAATGCGGACAGACTGTATTCTGCAAAATCTCTGACAGAACTTTATGGTCTTCTTTTTAAATCCGAAGTTCCTGCAATTCCTGAAAATTTGCTTGCCAAAAAAATTGAAGAAAAATCAGTTTTTATTTTTGTAGAACAGTATTGCCAGCTTGTCGAGTGTTATGCCCATCCTCAAAAAATTCTTCTAACCTTGCTTCGGCTTTATGATTATAGTAATTTAAAGATGCTTGCCGGCGCTTTGTGTATGAAGGAAACAAAATGTCCCGAAGTAATCGATTTGGGAAAATATTCTCTTTTAAATTACAAAAATTGGCCGAATCTTGCAAAAATCACCGAAAAAGACGAGCTTTCTTGGTATAACAAAGTTCCTGATATTTCCGAACAGCAGGTTTTAGACACAAAGCTTGATTTTCAATATCTGCACAACCTTTGGAAAGACGCCTGCGTTTCTGAACAGGCTGTAAGAGTTCAAATAAAATCTCTTGTTGTCGAAGAAATTAAAATCCGGAATATTGTCTGGGCACTCCGCCTAAAAATTTATTACAAAATGGACAATGAAAGCATCTGTCAAAAGCTTTTTTTTGAAAATCCAAAATCAGCCGAAACTGATGTTTTTGCTGGCGAAGCATTGAAAATTTTAAGCAAAGATATTTCTAATTTTGATGAATGGAAAACATGGAAGTACAGCAAAATGCTGAATCCGCACGAGGAAGGCGTTATTTGGGAAGTTGATCCGCGTTGGCTGGAAAATTCTTTCCGCACAGATCTCGTAAAAAAATATTCTACAGCTTTTCATAAATATCCGCTTACTTCTCTGTCTCTTGTCTGCTTTTTTAAGATAAAGCAGGACGAATTGAATAATATCCGCCATGTGACGGAAGAGTTAAGGCTTGGAGGCGAATAATGGCAAAAACTGCAAAAATGCGTCTTGTCGAATTGATGGTTCTAAAAGAAGACATTGATGAAGTTGTTGAATTTCTTGGTAAAAAAGGAAATTTTCAGTTTCAGCAGAAACTTGAATTAAATCATTCTATTTCAAACCCTGACGAGGATATTCTTTCAAAACTAAAAAATGTACGTTCATTTTTGAATTTGCCGGATGTTACAACCGAAGATTTGCAGGCCTCGACACGTCCTTCTGAATACGACAGAGTGTTGTGCCAGAAATTTCTTTATACTGTGGACGTTTTGCAGAAAAAAGAACGCGATGCTGATGATGAGCTTAAGCGTGTTCAAGATGCTTATAAGGAAGCACTTTCTTTTTCAAATTTAAAAGTTCCTTACAGCGAATTGGAGCATCTTTCTTTTTTGTCGCTCCGTATTGGAAAAATAGATCCTGCTATTTTTGACGAGCTGGTTTTTGATGTTGGACAAAGGGCTGTAATTGTCCCTCTTGGTTCTGATAAGTCAAAAATCCTTGCGGCAACTTCTAAAAAAGGCCGTTTTTCTCTTGACAGTGAACTGCGCAAGCACGGTTTTGTAAATATGGAAATTCCTAGCGACTTTAAAGGTGTTCCAGACGATGTCTTAAAAAGTCTGCAGCAGCAGGTAAAGGAAAAAACTAAGATTTTTGAGAATATCGAAGAAGAAAAGCACAATATTGCAAAAACCCATGCAGATTTTCTTAAAAAATTTTTGTGCCAGTTCTCAATTGCCGCTCAAATTAAACTTTTGGAGAACAGCCTTGAGTCAACTGATCTGGTTTACCGTCTTACAGGCTGGATTCCTGAAAACGACTGCCATTCCATGATGACAGAACTCGATAAACTTTCTGAAGGAAGAATTGCAATTCGTCTTTTTGAGCCGAGCGAAGTTCCTTCTGTTCAGACTGGAGAAGAAAAAGTTCCAGTAAAATTGCATCACGGAAAACTGATTAGTTCTTTTGAGAGAATGATTTTTAGTTACGGCTCCCCGGCTTATGGAACAATAGATCCTACTCCGTTTGTTGCGCTGTTCTTTACTTTGCTTTTTGGGATTATGTTTGGCGATGCCGGCCAGGGCTTTGTTTTCTTGCTCGTTGGAATTTTAATGTCAGCAAAAGTTGTAAAAATCGGCGGATGGAATAAATTTGCTCCGATTTTTATGGCAATCGGCTGTTCAAGTATGATTATGGGAATTTTAACAGGCGAATTTTTTGCGACCGAAGGAATAATGAAACCTATCTCGATGTTTATTACCGGACTTTTTGGAGAAAGCCGATATCCGATTCTTGAAATGAAATTCTGGGAATCGGCAAATGCAATCGGAATCATTTTTGGAATTTTCGGTTTTACAATGGCAGTTGGTTTTGTAATAAACTCGATTGGACTTTTAATAAACATTATCAACAAGTTTTCATGCAAAAAATACGGAAGCGCGATTTTCGGAAAAACTGGAATCGCAGGAGCGCTTTGGTTTTGGTATGTCGTAATCTTTGCTTTGAGGATTGGCTTTGCGCATCATTCTCCGACAACTTTTGACTGGATTTTTATTGCCGTTACTCTGTTTTTTGCAGCTTTTGGCGAGCCTTTTGAAAGATTTTTTGACGGAGAAAAGCCAGCTGTTGAAGGCGGAATTGGCGGTGTAATAATTGGTGGCGCGGTTGAATTGATAGAAGTTGTTTCTTCTTATCTTTCTAATTCAATTAGCTTTGTCCGTGTCGGCGCTTTTGCTCTTGCACACGCGGTTTTGGGATTTATTATTGAAAAAATGTGCAGTATTGCTCCGGCAGGTTTTGCACAGGTTTTGATATTGATTATTGGAAACGGGATTGTTGTTGTTCTTGAGGGAATGATTGTTGCAATTCAGGTTATTCGTCTTCAATATTATGAATTTTTCTCAAAGTTTTTCAATGAAACGGGAAAGGAATTTGTTCCTTTTGCGTTTACATATAAATAGAGGTTTTGAAGTTAGCTTAAAACCCCTGGTAATTAAATAAATTTTTTGTGAGGTAAAAATATGAACAAAAAAATTATTGCGTTGGCAGCTGCTTTGCTTTGTTTTACAGTAGCTGGCTTGTTTGCTCAGGAATCAGAAACTCCTGCTGCTACACAGACTGTTGCAGAAGCTCAGACTTCAACTGTAGAAGCTAAGGCTGACAGCAACTCTAGTGCTATAAAATATGTAGCTGCGGCTTTTGCAGTTGCACTTGCATGTATTGCCGGCGGTATGGCAGTAGGAAAAATCGGTGCTGCGGCAATGGGCGCTATGAGCGAAAATGCTGAACTTTCAGGAAAAGCTCTTCCTTTTGTTGGTCTTGCGGAAGGTATTTGTCTTTGGGGCTTCCTTGTTGCACTTTTAATTATCATTCTCTAGGTTTTTAGTAAACGAAAATTATGGAATACTTTACGATTGCTCAGCGGGAACTTGTTCTGGCTTTTAAACTCGTCGGAGTTGACGGTGCAGTTGCCCTTAACAGAAAAGAAGCTCTTGATGCATTTAACCGTGTAACCGGTCATGGCGGCGAGAATTCTTTGCCTGTTGATGAGCGACCGAAAGTCTTGATTTTGTCAGAGGATGTTTCTGCCATGCTTGAACAGGAAGTGCTGGCCTGGCAGAAAAGTGCTCAGTTTCCGCTTATTGTTGAAATTCCTCCGCTGAACGGACATCTGCAGGGAAAAAAATCCCTTACTGATTCGATTCGCGAAGCAGTTGGTATTTCTGTGTAGATTTTGACTCAGGCAAAGCCTGATTTTACGGGAATTAAAAAATGGAAGAACTTAGATCAACTGAAATACTCGACAAAGAAATTGAAGCCGATGCTCGAAAAAAAGCGGACAGAATTGTCGCTAAGGCAGAGAGTGAGGCAAAGTCAATTATTGCAGGCGTTGATGAACGCGTAAAAAAAGCTGTTGAGGAAAAATTATCCGTATATAAAAACAAACTTTCTCTTTTGGAAAAAAATGCGGATGCATATATTCCTCTCGAAAAAGAAAGGTTCCTTGTTGCTTTCTACAATGAACAGGTTTGCAAGGCTATGAACGAATATTTTAATTCAATTGGAAAAGAAAAACGCCTGTCTTTGCTCGAAAATAAACTTGAAAAGTGTAAATTTGCGTTAGAAAATAAAAAAATTACTGTCAGTTATTTTGGCGGTCTTGAAGAGGCAGATGCTAGAAAAGTTGTAGAAAAAGCATTTGCAAAAAATATTACAGGATATGAAGCAATTCAGTTTGAAAAAAGTGGAGAAGAATCTGTAAAAGGAAATGAAATCCACGAAGGAATGATTCTTAAAAGCGATGAAAAAAATTCCGTGATTGTTCGTCTTACAATAGATGAGCTTGTGCGCGAATTAAAAGATAAATATTCATACGAACTCTCATCAACATTGTTCGGAGGAAGGCTCCCGGAATGATAAAAGGAAAAATAACTAGAATTTCAGGACCGATTGTTTATGCTGAAGGCCTTGAAGGTTGCGGTCTTTATGATGTTGTTGATGTTGGCGAAAAGAAAATAATCGGCGAAATCATTCGTCAGAATAAAGGCATTGCCACAATTCAGGTTTACGAAGACGATACTGGAATGAAGATTGGAGAAGATGTTGTTTCTAACGAACGGCCTCTTTCCTTAAAACTTGGTCCTGGACTTGTCGGAACAATTTATGATGGAATTCAGCGTCCTCTCGAAGCTATGTACAAAGAATCTGGAGCATTTTTGATTCCAGGACAGAGAAGCGAGCCGATTGACGCAAATAAAATTTGGCATTTTGATGCCTGCGAATGTGTAAAAGAAGGAACTCCGATAAAACCTGGTTTTGTGCTTGGAACTGTACAAGAAACTCAGTCGATTTTACATAAAATTATGGTTCCACCGCAGGTTCGCGGACGTGTTCTTGTTTCTTTTAAGGGAAGCGGAGATTATACTGTCGACGACGTTATTGCTAAAACTGAACTCGATGAAGAAATTCGTTTGAGCCATTACTGGTCTTTAAGAACTCCTCGTCCTTTTGCAAAAAAATTGACTGTAAGCCAGCCTTTGGTTACAGGCCAGCGCGTAATTGATGTTTTCTTTCCGCTTTCAAAAGGAGGCACAGCTGCAATTCCTGGTGGATTTGGTACAGGAAAAACAATGACGCAGCACGCAATCGCAAAATGGTGCGATGCGGATTTAATCGTTTATATCGGTTGTGGAGAGCGCGGAAACGAAATGACCGACGTTCTTACAGAATTTCCTAGCTTGATCGACCCTAGAACCGGCCGCTCGCTTATGGAAAGAACGATTCTTATTGCAAATACTTCAAATATGCCGGTTGCTGCCAGGGAAGTTTCTCTTTATGCGGGAATTACTCTTGCCGAGTATTACCGCGACATGGGAATGCACGTTGCAATAATGGCAGATTCAACTTCGCGCTGGGCAGAAGCCTTGCGTGAACTTTCTGGCCGTATGGAAGAAATGCCTGCTGAGGAAGGTTTTCCTGCTTATCTTCCGAGCCGGCTTGCTTCGTTTTATGAACGGGCTGGCCGCGTAGATGCCCTTTGCGGACAGGAAGGTTCTGTTTCTGTAATCGGCGCAGTTTCGCCTCCAGGAGGAGATTTTTCTGAGCCTGTAACACAGCACACAAAGCGTTTTATCCGCTGTTTCTGGGCTTTGGACAGAGAACTTGCAAATTCCCGGCACTATCCTGCGATTGGCTGGATTGATTCTTATTCTGAATATGCTGACGAAGTAAAAGAATGGTGGGATAATCTTGATCCGCGCTGGGCAAAGGTTAGGCTTGAAGCGCTTGAACTTCTTAAAAAAGAGCAAAAACTTCAATCTATTGTTCGTTTGATTGGACCAGATGCCTTGCCTGACTATGAGCGCATTGTTCTTATCGTTGCGGACATGATTAAAAACGGATTTTTGCAGCAGAATGCTTTTGACGCGATTGACGTTTATTCTGTTCCTGAAAAGCAGATTCAGATTTTGCTTTTGATGATGGAATTTTACAACCGTGGCGCAGCCGTAATAAAAGCCGGTGCTCCGCTGTCTAAGGTGAACGCTCTTCCTGTTAAGGAAGAAATTGTCCGCCTGAAGACAACTGTTCCAAACGATAAGCTCGAAATGATAAAAGAAACGGAAAGCCGTTTTGAACAGCAGATGGGCGGACTTGAACGGATGTACTCAAAAGTTTAAGGACGACTTCCAGGGGTGTTGCGGGGAAGTTCCCCGCAGAGTGGGGTGTGTGAGCAACGAAGTGCGAACCTAGGGGAGAGACTTCTCCCCTCAAAATTGAAAAACTTTGGTTGCTTTTAAAATTTGGAGAAAAAATGAAAGGCGTAGAATATAAAGGTCTGAATTCGGTTGACGGTCCGATTGTTGTTGTAAAACGCAGCGAAAATATTTTTTATAACGAAATCGTTTATATTCGTGACCGCAATGGCGACAAAAAAACTGGCCGTGTAATTGATTTGAACGAAGATACTGCAATTGTACAGATTTTCGGAACAACGACTGGTTTGGATTTGAACGAAACTTCGGTTGAATTTTTGGACGAACCGATGGAACTTCGTGTTGGCGAAGGGCTTTTGGGACGTATTTTTAATGGTCTTGGAGAGCCGATTGACGGACTTCCGCCGATTGTTTCTTCTGAAAAAGTTGATGTAAACGGAATGCCGATGAATCCGTTTGCTCGCGTTTATCCAAGGGATTTTATTCAGACAGGAATTTCTTCGATTGACGGCATGAACACTTTGATTCGCGGTCAGAAACTTCCGATTTTTTCTGGAAATGGACTTCCTCATAACAGGCTTGCGGCTCAGATTATTCGTCAGGCAAAAATCCGCAATTCTGACGAGCAGTTTGTAATGGTCTTTGCGGGAATGGGAATTAAATACGATCAGGCGCAGTTCTTTATAAATTCGTTTGAGGAAAGCGGTGTTCTTTCAAAGGTTGTTATGTTCCAGTCTTTGGCAGACGCTCCTTCGATTGAACGAATTATTACGCCTCGATGTGCTCTTACTGCTGCCGAATATCTGGCATTTAAAAAGGGAATGCATGTTCTTGTCGTAATGACTGATATGACGAACTACTGCGAAGCTTTGCGCGAAATTTCTACAACTCGCGGTGAAGTTCCTGGAAGAAAAGGTTATCCTGGCTATCTTTATTCTGACCTTGCAGAACTTTATGAACGTGCCGGAAAAATAAAGGGTTCAAACGGTTCTATTACCCAGATTCCGATTTTGACTATGCCGAACGATGACATTTCGCATCCAATTCCTGACTTGACCGGATACATTACTGAGGGGCAGATTGTTTTGAGCCGTGAATTGAGTCAGAGCGGTGTTTATCCGCCAGTCAGCGCCTTGCCAAGTTTGAGCCGGCTTATGAAAGACGGTATTGGCGACGGAATGACACGGGAAGACCATGCTAGTGTTTCGAGCCAGCTGTTTGCATCTTATTCAAAAGTAAAGTCAATCCGTTCTCTTGCAGCGATTATTGGCGAAGAGGAATTGAGCAGCGTTGACAAGCAGTATTTGGCGTTTGGAGATGCGATTGAAAGCCAGTTCTTCTCTCAGGGCGAATACGAAAACCGCTCTATTGAAGAAACTCTTGATTTGGGCTGGAAACTTTTAAAATTGCTTCCACAGAACGAACTTTATAGAATTAAACCGGAATTTATTGAAAAATATCTTCCAAAAGATGAAGAGTAGAACTGATGGCAAAGTTAAATGTCGCACCGACAAAATCTAATCTTCTCGCAATAAAAGAGCAGCTAGCTTCCGCTCAAAACGGTTATGAGCTGCTCGAGCAAAAGCGTGAAATTCTGGTAATGGAACTTATGCACATGGTTGAACGCGTAAAACTTCTTGAATCGCAAATTGATAAAGAGTATGCAAAAGCTTATCCTGCATTAAAGAATATGCTTAAGACAGTAGGCGGCGACCGTGTAGAGCGGATTGCCCACGCTGTAAAGTATGATTTTAAAATGAAGGACAAGACAATTACTGCTGGTGGAATGAGCTTTAATTCGATTGAAGTTGAGCTTCCAAAGCAGCAGTTATTCTATTCTTTTATGGAATCATTTGCAGACAGCGATAAAGTTATGGTAGAATTCTTTAACTTGTTAAAGTTGCTTACAAATATGGCGAGCATTCGCACGGTCGCATGGCGGCTTGCAGGCGAAGTAAAGAAAACTCAGCGGCGTGTAAATGCCTTGGACAAGATGGTTATTCCTCAGACGAAGGATACAAAGATTTATATCGAAAGTGTTCTTGAAGAGCGTGAGCGCGAAAATACTTTCGTTTTAAAATCTTTGAAAAACAGGAAGTCATAATGATAAAACCTTTATTTCAAAAAATTGTAGTTGCTATTAACGGTTCAGACCAGTCGCTTCATGCGGCTATGTATGCGATTCTCCTTGCAAAGCAGTATAAATGTTCTCTAAAAGCAGTTTATGTCGTTGATACTGCGGCTCTCAAATTCCTGAGCATGAGCAAATTCTTCCTTAAAACCGAAAGTCAAAAGTATGAAGAAAATCTTCTTGATGACGGAAAAAAATATCTTGAGCAAATTGTTACTTTTGCAAAAATCAAAGGTGTAAAAGTCGAAACTGAACTTAGAAAGGGAAGCCCATGGTCAGAAATTCTGCATGCAGCGGACGATTTTGATGCCGACCTTATTTTGCTTGGCGGAAAAGAACATTCGGCTTCATCGCTTTCGAGCGAAGTTGCACGCGACAGGGCAAGTTCAACAAATATGGACATTATTGGCAGCGCAAGATGCAATGTTCTTGTTGTTCGCCAGAAAGATATTGAAAAACTTTTTAAAATCGGCTGATAAAATTTGATCCGGCTGTATTAGCCGGGGCTTTTTGCGAAAATACAATTTGTATTTAGACTGGAGAATTTATGTTTTATTATGGTGGGTTAGATTTAACATACCTTGTTTTTGCTGTTCCAGCTCTGCTTTTGGGACTTTGGGCGCAATCTGCCGTAAAAATCCGTTTTTCAAAATACGACAAAATTCTGACAAAAAAAGGCATAACTGGAGCGCAGGCGGCTGCAATTTTGCTTAAGGCAAATGGAATTACAGACGTAAAGATTGCCCGTATAAAAGGTTCTCTTACCGATAATTATAATCCGACAGATAAAATTTTGAGCTTGAGCGAGGCGACTTATTCGAGTGCGTCGGTTGCTGCCGTTGGAGTGGCTGCTCACGAAACCGGACACGCAATTCAGCATAATACCGGTTATTTTCCTCTTGCTTTTAGGCGATTGCTTGTTCCTGTTGCAAATTTGGGGTCTGCGCTTGGTCCTGTTCTTGCGCTTGCTGGTCTTGGCTTCGGCTATTCTGCACAAGTTGAGTCTTATATGCCTTTTTTCCAAATGATTACGAATATCGGACTTTTGCTTTTTGCCTGCGCAACTCTTTTTTATATTGTTACTCTTCCTGTTGAGTTTAATGCTTCTTGGAGAGCACTGAAAATTTTAAAAGGTGCTGGAGTTTTTACTGACAAGGAAGAACTTTCTGGCGCACGCGAAGTTTTGTGGGCAGCGGCAATGACATACGTTGCAAGCGCGCTTGGAGCAATTGGAAATTTTGTAAGGCTTTTGCTTTTGACACAAAAACGCCGCCGTTAGACCTTTTCTTTAAGTTGACAATTCTTTGTTTTTTTGTAAAATGTAAACCATATTTTTAAATAAAGAGGTTTACATTTAAAATGAATAAATCAATTCTTCGTTCTGCAATTGTTGCTTTTTTTGCGGCAATTATCTGCGCTTCAAGTTTTTTTAGAATTCCAATTCCAGGAATTGCAAGTGGCATTGTAATTCAAAATGCGCTTTGTGTTATGACCGCTGTTCTTTTGGGCGGACTTTTGGGCGCTGCTCCGACCGCGCTTTTTTTTGCAGTCGGTGTTATCGGCCTGCCTGTTTTTTCTGGCGGTCAAGGCGGTTTTCAGGTTTTGATGAATATTAACGGTGGCTTTCGCATCGGCTGGGTTATCGGAGCGCTTGTAGCTGGTATGATTTCTGGCCGTCCGTCAGTTATAGAAAAGCATATCACCGTAAAAGGCATAATCCGCCTTTCTTTGGCAGTTTTTATTGGCATGCTTGTTCTTTATCTTCCTGAAGTTTTCTATGTAATAGCTTTTAAAAACTCAGAACTTGGAGTTTTGGGTGCTGTAAAACTTTTTTTTGCGGCTTTTTTTGCTCCTTTTTTGGCGGTTGATTTTGTTAAAGCAATTTTTGTAATCTTGATTTCGTTAAAACTTCGTCCGGTTGTTGCAATGTATCTTTACGAGCCGGAAAAAGATGAATAAAATCGTAATCGACAGCATCACGAAAATTTACGCGACTTCTGAGGGCAATAAAACCGCCTTGAACAATGTTTCTTTTCAGATTGATGAAGGTTCGGTTACTGTGATTGGCGGAGAAAACGGCTCAGGAAAAAGTGTCCTTATGAACATTATCGCCGGGCTTGAAAAGCCGACTTCCGGAAAAATTTATTCTTTTGCAAAAGCTGGACTTGTTTTTCAGGAAGCGGATACTCAAATTTTGGGCGAAACTCCGCGCGAAGATATTTCTTTTGGTCCAAAAAATCAAAAAAAATCAAAAATCCAGGTTGAGCAAGCTGTAGAAAATTCTCTTGAGCAGGTCGGCCTTACAAAAAAAGCAGATTATCCTGCAAGATTTTTGTCTGGTGGAGAAAAACGCCGGCTTGCTGTTGCCTGCATGCTTGCAATGGAGCTTCCGGTCATTATTTTTGACGAGCCCTATGCAAACCTCGATTATGGCGGTGTAAAGCAGGTAAATGCTCTTGTAAAACGTCTTCACGAACAGAAAAAAACAGTGATTATTTTGACACACGAACTTGAAAAATGTCTTGGCTTAGCAGATAAGTTTGTGGTTTTGTTCCGAGGCGATAAAGTTTTTGATGGAACTGCGCGCGAAGGGCTTTTGCAAAAACTTGAGCAGTGGAATATACGCAACCCGCTCAACGCTTATTCAAAATTGGAAGATTTAGTCTGGCTGTAAAAAAATGAATCAGAATTGTTACGCGTTTAGTTACAAATCCGGAAAAAGTTTTTTTCACAAGCTGCCTTCCTGGATAAAAATACTTTTTATTCCTCTTTTTAACATTGCGATTTTTTCGTTGAGCTGGAAATTTGCCGTTTTTTTTGTATTTGCCCAAGCCCTGCTTTTTTTATGCCTTCATTTTTCTCTAAAAGAACAGGTTTTCGACTTAACGCCTGTCTTGTGGTACGGAATTTTTTTATATCTTATAAATATTCTTTCCAACACTTATTTGAATTTTGCCGAATATGGAATTATAAAAAGTTTTGTTCAGGCAGTCAAAAATTGCATTCATGACGAAAAAACATTTTCTGTCGTTGTAAAATTCTTTGCCTGCAATCAGAGCGCTTCTCTTATGTTCAAAACTTCAACTTCTCTTGAACTTCGCGAAGGAATTGAAAAAATTGAACTTTTTATCCGGCGTATTCTTCCATGCAAAAAAGAATCAAAATTTGCCGCAACAGTTTCTATGTTCATAAATTTTATTCCCGCAGTTTTTAAAATGTGGACTCAGTTAAAAAGGGCATGGTTTGCACGAGGCGGAAAATTAAGCTTAAAAATGTATTTTGCGCTTCTTCCGGTTCTTTTTAGCCTTGGATTAAAATATTCAATGGACACAGCAAAAGCAATTTTAATCCGCGGATAGAATTTTACCGGGCTAAACTCAAAAATTTATTTTTAGCAAAAATATTTGCGGCAATAAACGCAATTGAAGACATCGGTTATTTAAAAATAATTTTAGACAAATTAGCATCCTGATTTTTCGGACGTCATTTTTTTCTTGCAAAAACATTTTTTTTGTTTGGGAAAGTTTTTCTTAAAAACCGGCTGCTCCGGCTTCGCTTTTCGCTCACTGGCTAAACGCCAGTTTTGGCCTATGCATCCGGCGTAAGTTTTTTTTGGTTCCCAAATTTTTCTAAAAAAATCACCCGTTGGATTTAAAATAAAAAAAACTCAGTACAATGTACTGAGTTTTTACGGCTCCTGCTGGGCTTGAACCAGCGACACACGGATTAACAGTCCGTTGCTCTACCGACTGAGCTAAGGAACCAGTTTCATTCACTTGAATGTGAATTTATAATATAAAAATTATAAAAATGTGTCAATATATAAAATGCAATTTTTTTTTATTTTTTTGTAAAAAGTTATTTAATAAGCGTCCAGACAAAAATCCAAATAAAACTTATTACGCACAGCATTTTAATTCCTGTTCCGAGCAAAAATCCTATAAACGAGCCAATTGCGGCTTTTAATGCGTGTGGAATGTCTTCTGGATTTTGAATTAGTTCGCCGATAAATGCTCCTGCAAATGGTGCAATGATTATAAAAATCGGTCCTAAAAACATTGCAAGAAAAAGACCTATTGTCGCTCCCAAAACAGCTTTTTTGCTTCCGCCAAATTTTTTTGTAAGAAGTGGCTGCAAAATCGAGTCGGCAATCGTTATAATTAAGGCGATAATTCCCGTAATCGTAAGAACAGTTACAGAGATGTTAGGAGGCGTGCAAAAATGCGCTGTAAAAAGTCCTGCCCAGGCAAGAGGAACTCCAGACAAAATTGGAACTACGCATCCAGCAAGTCCTGTCAAAAGAAAAATTCCCGCAAGAATTGAAAGTAAAATGTTTAAGTCCATAATCTTATTTTATGATATAATCAGTCTGAAAACAATTGAGGAAAGTTATGAACTATGAAAATGTTTATGAAGAAAAAAAACTTTTGCGTTCAAAAATGCGGAAGCTTTTAAAAGAAAGATATTCTGATTTAAAAAACATTCAGGCTGCTGGAAATTCCGCCGCTCAAAAAATCATTTTATCTGAAGAATTTAAAAATTCGGATTTAATTTTTTCTTATATTCCCTATGGATTTGAAATTGATCCCAGTTTTCTTGTCGAGATTGCCTGGAAAAACGGAAAAACTGTCTGTGTTCCTCGCGTTGTTTCGGATTCAAATTTGATGGATTTTTATTTTTTAGATTCAAAACTTTCTCTTCAAAATCAGCTCGAAAGCGGAGCCTTTGGAATTTTAGAGCCAAAACTGACCTTAAGAAAAGTTTTTACGGATTCTTCTCTAAGAGACAAAAAAATTTTTATGGTGGTTCCTGGCCTTGCTTTTTCTAAAGACGGAGCTAGGCTAGGAAAGGGAAAAGGCTTTTACGACCTTTATCTTCCCCGGCTTTTAAAAACTGGTTGCTCGCTTTTTACCGCGGGGTTTGCTTATTGTGAGCAAATTGTCGAAAATATTCCTGTCGAAAAGACTGACTTTTTTTTGGACAGAATTTTTACGCCTTGAAAATTATTTTTTTGTGTCAGCAGAATAAATTCTCATCCGCGGAAAATTCTCCAGATACGAACTAAAAACAAGATAGTAATCTTCTGCCGTTGCCTTGTTTACTGCTTCGTATTGATCTAAATATAACTCTGGATTGCCGGATGCAAGACCTTTTTGAATTAAAAATGCCGTTCCTTCATTTGTTGAAGTTTTTTCGAGTTCATTTATAATCCACAGATTTTCAAGCTTAGCTAAAAAATCATTTTTTTCTAAATCTTTAACCCCTTGTGTGTCAGTATTTATTATTTTTTTGAGTTCCTGAGAAATTTCTTTTATAGTCTGCTCGTAAATTTTTTCGGTCTGAAGATAGTGCTTGATTTTTGTAATTACGATTTGTGCATAAGGCAAATCCGAATCTGCTGGAAAAACTTTTACTTCCTGCACAAATTCTTCAAGTTTTTTTTGAAGACTGTCTTTTAAAAAATAGAGAAGCGCGTTAAAAATCGCATTGTCGGTCGAAGAGATGTCTGGCGCTTCGAGCATAAACAAAAGAGGGTCAGAAAAATCTGTCGTCGGAATTAAAATCGCAGGTCTAGGTCCTGCCTTGTCGGCGCTTACGTCCGTAAAAAACTGGTGACGGAGCGGAATTCTCTTTATTTTTTTTGGAAGCGGAAGTTTTTTTACCTTTAACTGAATGTTTTGTGTTTGTGAAAGACTTTTCAGTTCTCCAAAAGTTGAATTTAACGAGGCTTTTAATTCTTTTGTCTGATGAATTCCTCCAGTCAAAATAATCGAAAATCTGGTGCAGTCCAAAATTTTTGGATATGCGGCTTGAATTTCTGTAAATTCCATCTGGGCCGGTTTGTCTTTTGTGTCTTCGTAAAGAGCGGAAACTGGTTTTTCGTATATTGTCCGTACGGCTTCGCACAAAAGCTGAAAATCCGCAGAACCTGTTTTTATTCGCCATTGTGCACGCAGATCGTAACTGATTCCGTCTGCAAGGGCCGGACTGATGTCGCCAAAAATCGTGCAGTAAGCCATTGTTTCGAGGCAGGTGTTAATGTCTTTTGCTGAGCAGTTCACCGTCAAAACGGAATCCTCTGAATTTGTCCGGGCATTTACGCTTGCCTGCGAATTTAGTTTTCCGGTTTTGTAAAGTTCGTCCATTTGCCATTGAATCATTGCCGAAAGCGAATTTGTCAGCACAGAAGCAAGTCCGGCATTTTTTTCTGCAAAAAGCAGTTCTCCTCCGGCAATCGAAAGCATTACGGTCGCTGTATTTTTTGAAGAAGAGCTTTTTATTGTTACTGGAATTCCGTTTTTTAAGGTGAATTGGGAGAATTCTTCCCTGCTTTTTTGAATAAATCGTCTGGCAGAAAAGTTAAAATCTTCTTCTGACGGCGATTTTTCTTTTTTATTTTGCAAATTTTGTCCATTTATAAAATTTTTGTATTGTGGCAAAAGATACCATGCGCCGTTTTTTTGGGTAATTCTTTCGTAACCGTATTTTTTAAATTCATCCGAATATTTTGTGTAATTTTTTGTATTGCAAAGAATAAAAACGTAAGGTTTTGAATTTTCGTATGATTCGTTGAGTTTTTCGGCAGAAATCGAATTCAATTTGTCGTTTTTGGAAAAAAAATCTTCCGCCAGACCGCCGCTTGTCCGGTTAAAAATTGCAAGATTTTTCATAAGAAGCGTAGAGTTGTCAGAAATTTTTGCGAATGAACTGTTTATTTCCCGGAGAACGGATTCTGCTTCTTGAGAGGAAATTCTCTCTTTTTCCCGCGACATTTCTAAAAAAAGTTCTCCCTGAACCGCAGGTCCAACCTTTGTTTTTTCGCAAATTGCCTGAATTATGAGTTTTTCGCGGCTGTTTTGCGGAACGGACGAAACGTCCATATATTCTGGAGAGCGGATTGCAAGATTTCTTTGTTTTAAAAGCAATTTTTTAAAAGACGAATTATTTTTGTTAAAAACGGCAGCCATCAATTCTGCTTCTTCTGGAAAAAAATCCGTGTATTGAAGGACAATCTGCGTCAAATCCGGCGAAAGCTGGTCGTCTGTAATTACAAATTTTTTCTGAATTTTTTGATTTTCCGGAATTTTAAATTTTTTTTCTTCGGAAAAATGATTTTGTGAGCGGCGGACTGGCTTTTCAAAATATTTTTTTGCCAGGGAAAGGGCTGTCTTTTCTGTTATGTTGCCGCTTATGTAGAGAATTGCGTTTTGCGGACTGTAATATTCATCTTGAATTTGAGTTAAAATTGTGCGCGCTTCGTTTATTGAAAGTGAATTAAAATTTTGTGGGAAAATTCCGTTTTCGGTTTTCCACGGCTCTTCATAAAGAATTCTGCTGTCGATTGCCTGGTTTATAAATCTTTCTGTTGAAGAACAAAATTCCTTAAGAGAAAGCTGGGATTTTTTTAGTTCTTCGTTCAGTTTTTTGTCGGAGATAAAATTCGGCTTAAAATATTCTGCAAAGTCAATGAAAATTTTTTCGGTTTGGGCAGGAGCCGCTGTCTTTTCGATTTTTACACAGTCTGGTGAAATTTCGAGTCCCAAAAGGTTTGCATAAAGCGAAAAAAATCCGGCATTTTGTGGATTTTGTCTTTTTGTTCCGGCTTTTATGTTCAGTTCGATTCTGACTGTGGCAGTCGCTTCGTCTTCCAAAAAAAAGATTTTAAAACCGTTTTCGAGCGTGAATGTTTTTATGTCGTTTTGAGAAAATGAAAATAAAAAAACTGCATTCAAAAAAAATAGAATTCCTGCAAATTTTTTTTTTGTTTTGAAAGAATTGCAAAAAATTGAAGAAAATTTCATAGCTCAATTATAGAAGATTTAGCCGAACAGTTCTATTTTTTTGATATTTTCTGTAGAATAAAAAAGTTAAAATTCATCGAATTTCTAAAAACTGCGGTTTTTAGAAGCATTTTATTGCGGAGAAGAGGATGACGGAAAAATGCCGGTAATTACATTAAAAGAAAAAAAAACAGAAACAAAAATTCCTGAAAATCTTGCTGAAATTTTAAAGTCGAAAAGACATTTGACTGAGCAGGAAATTGCAGTTTTAAAAGCAAACGGAAATACAAACAGCGACAGTTTGTGGCAGAATGTTTTTGTTTCCGCAAGGGACGGAGAGTTTGACGCGGGCTTAATCCGTTCTTCAGAAATCCATGGTTTTTTAATTTTGGGCAGGCTTGTTCCTTCAACCTTGAAATTTCACGATCTCGTTCTCGAAACTGGAATTTACAGTTCTTATGTGGAAAATGTTGTTTTGGAGGATGATGTTGCAATAAGAAATGTTGCCTATCTTTTAAATTACAGAATCGGTACGCGCTCTATTATTTTTAACGTGCAGGAAATGAGCTGCACAAACCATTCAAAATTCGGCAATGGAATTTTAAAAAACGGCGAATCTGAAAAAGTCCGCGTATGGATTGGAGTTGGAAACGAAAATGACGGAAGGGCGGTCTTGCCTTTTGAAGGCATGATTCCTGCCGACGCCTACATTTGGAGCCGCTATAGAGAAGATTCTGAATTGCAGAAGCGTTTTGTTGAACTTACCGAGTATGGCCAGTCAAAAGAGCTCGACTCTTTTGGAATTGTTGAAAATGATGCCGTAATAAAAAATTCGACTTTGATAAAAGACGCAAAAATCGGCGCGCATTGCTATATAAAAGGCGCGCTCAAGTTAAAAAACATTACTGTTCTTTCGAGCGAAGATGAGCCGAGCCAGATTGGTGAAGGCGTTGAGCTTGTAAACGGAATTCTGGGATTTGGTTCAAAAGTATTTTATCAGGCGGTTGCCGTAAGGTTTATAATCGGCAGAAACTGTCAGTTAAAATACGGAGCAAGGCTTTTGAATTCTGTTTTGGGCGATAATTCTACCGTAAGTTGCTGCGAAATTTTAAACAATTTGATTTTTCCATTTCATGAGCAGCATCATAATTCTTCGTTTCTTATTGCTTCTACAATTTGCGGTCAGTCGAACATTGCTTCTGGAGCTACAATCGGCTCAAACCACAATTCTCGCTCTCCTGACGGCGAAATGTTTGCAGGAAGAGGTTTTTGGCCGGGACTTTGTTCTGATTTTAAGCATAATTCCCGTTTTGCAAGCTTTACTCTTGTTTCAAAGGGAAGTTATCAGAACGAACTGAACATAAAATATCCTTTTTCTCTTGTTGCATCGAACGGCAACCAAAAATGTATAACGATTATTCCTGCATACTGGTTTTTGTACAATATGTATGCAATTTCTCGCAACAAGTCAAAATTCTTTAAGCGCGACAAACGTTTTGTAAAAGTTCAGCACATCGAAACAGATCCTCTTGCGCCGGATTCAATTCAGGAAGTTGTATCTGCGCTCAGCCGGATAATTGAGCTGACTGGAGAATATCTTGTAAAAAAAGGTTTGGAAAAAGCCGTAAGCGCAAAATCGCCGGAAGAGCTTTATAATGTTACAAAAGATTTTCTCCATCAAAATTCTGGCGTTGAAGTTACATTGTGCGACCCTGAAGCTCAAAAAAAATACGGAGCGGAAATTCACAAGCCGATTCGCGCATATAAAATGTACCGAAAAATCGTCAAGTATTTTGCTTGTTCTGTTCTTGTTGACTACTGCACGCTTTACAATACTCAGATTGATCGCGAAGAATTAAAAGTTATTACGACTCAGTTTCCGCTTTATACGCAATGGCTCAATGTTGGAGGCCAGATAATTCCTCAGAAAAAAATTGAAGAGCTTTTTGAAAATATAAAATCTCACAAAATTGAAAACTGGCGGCAAGTTCACGATTTTTACGACAAATGCGAAAAAGAATATCTGATTTACCGGACAAACTATGCAATTTACCTTTTGGAAAGGCTTTATTCGATGAAAGTGCGGAACTTTACTCCAGAAATTTTCAACGATATTATCAGCGATGTTGTTTTGGTGAGCAACGAAATGATGAATGCGGCACATTCGTCCCGCGAGAAAGACTTTACCGATGAATTTAGAAAAATTACTTTCCGCAATGACGAGGAAATGTCGGCAGTTCTTGGAAAAATTGAAGACAATGAATTTTTGACAGAAATGAAAGAGAAAACTCAAAGATTTAATGAAGCCTTGCTTAATCTCTTTAATATAGATTAAGTCTTGCAATTTTTTTTGTAAAACTGCATAATAAAAATATGAATTCTTTATCACTACTTCTACAGCTAGAAACTTTTCTCGTTAGGGCCTAAGCAAATCGGGTAGTGTAGAATATTATTTTTGCATTTAGAAGACCTGGTGCTTTAGGCGCCGGGTCTTTTTTTTATCCAATGAATATTTTTGCGGATTATAGGGGGAAAAATGAACGCATCAAAGTACAGACCGGTTATTCAGCCGGCATTGAAGAACAGAAAGTGGCCGGATCAGCGCATTACAAAAGCACCTGTTTGGTGTTCAGTTGATTTGCGCGATGGAAATCAGGCTTTAATCGACCCGATGGGAGTTGAGACAAAACTGGCGTATTTTGACCTTCTTGTAAAAATCGGCTTTAAGGAAATTGAAATTTGTTTTCCGTCTGCGAGCGATACTGAATTTGAATTCTGTCGCCGTCTTATCGAAGAAAATCATATTCCTGACGATGTTTCGATTCAGGTTTTGTGCCAGGCCCGTGAGCATTTAATCCGCCGCACAATGGAAGCAATTAAAGGTGCGCCGAATGTTATCTTCCATATTTATAATTCGACATCTCCGGCTCAGCGCAAATATACTTTTAATAAATCAAAAGAAGAAATCATAAAAATTGCTGTTGACGGTGTAAAGTGCATAAAAGAATGCATGAAAGATTTACCGGAGGAAGAGCGAAATAAAATTCGCCTTGAATATTCTCCAGAAAGTTTTTCAATGACAGAACTTGACTATGCAGTTGAAATCTGCGAAGCCGTAAAAAAAGAATGGGGAACAAGTCCTGACAAAAAAATCATCTTTAATCTGCCGACTACAGTTGAGTGCTATACCGCGAATGTTTATGCAGATTCAATTGAATACTTTGCTGAGCATATTTCTGACCGCGAAAATGTTGTAATTTCGACACACTGCCACAATGACCGCGGAACAGGAGTTGCTTCGTGCGAGCTTGCCCTTATGGCTGGTGCTGACCGTGTTGAAGGTTGTCTTTTTGGAAACGGTGAACGTACTGGAAACCTTGACATTGTGACTGTCGCCCTCAATATGTTTGCAGAAGGCGTTGATCCTAAGCTTGATTTTTCTGATTTGCCTGAAATTGCGGATTCTTATCAGGAATTTACAAAAATGGATATTCCTCCCCGTACTCCTTATGCCGGCGGTCTTGCATACACGGCGCTTTCTGGCGGACATCAGGATGCTATTGCAAAAGGACTTTCTGCCCGCGATAAAATGCCAAAAGACGCAGTTTGGGATGTTCCGTATCTTCTTATTGATCCGAAAGATATTGGCCGCAAATACGAAGGTATTATCAGAATCAATTCTCAGTCCGGAAAGGGAGGCGCAAGTTTTATTCTGGAGCACAATTTTGGCTATGCTGTTCCAAAGGCAATGCAGCCGGCAGTTGGAAATTTGATAAAGGCGGAAAGCGACAAAGCTCAGCGTGAGCTTAAGCCTGAAGAAATTTTGCGCTTTTTTGAGAAGCAGTGGCTTGAGAATAAATCTCGTCTCGAAATTATTGATCTTGCAACGACAATGATTGGAAGCTCTGGTTCGGAAGAAGTTGTTTCTGTCCGTGGCGTAATAAAATGCAATGGAGAACAAGTTTCTATAGGTGCAAAAGGAAACGGGCCTCTCGATGCCTTTGTTGCCGCCCTCCGTGAAACAAAAATTCCTAACTTTAATATTGCTGCTTTCCACGAACATTCTGTTGGCGAAGGTTCTGATACTTCGGCTATTGCTTATGTTCAGATTATGGAAGAAAACGGAAAACAAGTTTGGGGTGTAGGAAAATCAAGCAACGTTGGAAGAGCGGGAATTGCGGCTGTTGTTTCTGCCTTAAACCAATAGCTTACGCCGGATGCGAAAGGCTTTAGTTGCCGCGGCAAAACGATGAAACGTTCTGCCGCGGCAATGAGCGTGAGCGAACCTGTAGCAGCCGGTTTTTGAGAAAAATGTCTGGCAAAACGCCGGATATTTTTTTTAAGAAATGTGTCGTCCTGCAAAAAATTAAAACTTTTTTGATATATCAACTTTTTTTTGACACTTGCATAGCATTTAGATAAAATCGTAACAAAGGTATATAAATGAAAATTCGTATTCGCTCAATTTTTTTTAAGTTGGTTTGTCCTGTTATTCTTGTTTTGACTATTTCGGCAATGATGCTTGTTTTTGGACTCACAAAAATAGTTTCGTCAAGGCTTCTTCAGAATATGCAGGCAAGTGTTGCCAGCGACAGGTTTATTGTCGAAGACCTTATAAATGAAGAGCTGGTTTATGGCGACAGCGTTGCAGATTTTGCTTCTAGTTTTTTTTCTGGAATTCTTGCGAATAATGCGGCGGATGCTGTCAGTGAAGTTTCAAAAATGGCTTTTGAGTCGCTTGATTTGGAATTTATAGCCATTTTTGATACTGACGGAAATCTGATTTCGCCTCCGGAATATGCTCAGGGCGCGGTTGTAAATGACGATGTTCATGCTGCGTTGGAAGGAAATGCTGTTTCTAACTTGAAAATGATTTCTGGCTCGCTTTTGACAACTGATTCTTGCCGTCCGATTTATGTTAACGGTGAAGTTGTCGCTGCTGTAGAAATTACAACTAATTTGAGTGATTCTGAATTTTTGGATCGTATGCCTGAAAAAGTTGGCTGCGATGTTGCGGTTATCTACAAAAATAAGGTTGTCGCGTCTACGCTAAAAACTCTTGTCGGACAAAATGTTCCTGCCGACGTTCTTTCCGATATGGAAGATGATGATACTTGGGTTGGAGAATACAATATAGATTCTACGGCTTATGTTGCGCACTGCTGGGAATTTTCCGAACTTGATGATTGTAAGCTTCTTGTTGCTCAGAAAGCTACAGGAATTTATAAATCTATCAGCGGCATAAAAAGAATCGTCCTTGCTGCGAATATCATAAACACAGTTGTTGTTATGGTTGTAACTTTGATTCTTATCTGGATTTTCGTTTACAAACCGTTAAAAAGGACAAATAAAGCGATTATTGATCTTTCGAGCGGAGAAGCTGATCTTTCTGTTCGTCTTCCAGAACGTGGTGGCGATGAATTTGAAGATTTGTCTTCTGGTGTAAACAAATTTATGGCTTTGCTTCAGCAGCTGATGAAGGATTTGCATTTGCGTGCTGCCGATATTAAGGCGGTTATTCAGGAACTTGGTACAAGTTCTCAGGAAACTGCAAGCGCCACTGCCGAAATTATGGCAAATATTGAATCTGTAAAAAATCAGTCTTCAAATCAGGTAAACGCTGTTCAAAATGTTTCAGGTGTTATCGAAAATTCAAGCAATTCTATGAATAAACTTAAGGAAAACATTGTTGCTCAGACTTCTGATATTACAGAATCTTCTGCCGCAATTGAACAGATGATTGGAAATATTCATTCTGTAACTGATTCTACCGAAAAAATGTCTTCTTCGTTCTCAGATCTTGAAAGACTTATTAAAGAAGGTGCAGAAAATGTTAAGGCATGTTCTGATGTTATTAAGCAGGTTGAAGAAAAATCTCTTGTTCTTGCCGATGCAAATAACACAATCAAGTCAATTTCTTCCCAGACAAACCTCCTTGCAATGAATGCGATGATTGAATCTGCTCACGCTGGAGAAGCTGGAAAAGGATTTGCAGTTGTTGCGGACGAAATTCGAAAGCTCGCAGAAAATTCTAGCGCGCAGGCAAAGGCCATTGAAGAAAATATCAAAGATATAACAGATTTGATTAGTGAAGGCGGACGTCTTTCTGACCTTTCTCAGTCAAGTTTTGAAAATATCGACAATCAGGTAAATGTCGTTGATCCTCTCGTTTCTCAGATTTCAAATGCTATGGAAGAGCAGACAAGCGGTTCTTCTCAGATTTTGGAGGCGCTTGGAAATATGAAGGATGAATCTGTTCTTGTTGATGACAGTTCAAAATTGCTTTCTGACGGTTTTGTAAAAATTAACAATGATATGGAATCCGTAACTCAGATTTCTTCAACTGTTATGGGAAGTATGGACGAAATGGCTGCCGGTTCAAAACAAATTAGCCAGGCAACTCAGATTGTAAGCGAACTTGCTTTAAAAACAAAAGATGCAATGTCTGCAATTGACGAAATGCTTCTCAAATTTAAAGTTTAATCGTTATGAATTTTTATTCAAGCTTAAAAAAAACAAAAAAAGCAGTGGAAAAATTTTTCAAATTTTCTCCACTGTTTTTGACTTCCTTTTTTATCTTATCCTGTGCTTCAAAATCGGAAAAGCAAAGATTGCGCGAAATTGCAGTTCAAAATTCAAAAAAAACTGCAATTGAACAGTTTGTAAACAAGTTGCCAGAAAGCGAAAGAATTTCTCAGCTTTTTTTGGTCAATATAGAAGGAAACAAAAATTATATTCCTGTTGAAAAAACAGGTTCGCTTTATGGCAAAAAAAACGAAGGCGAACCTCTCCTTCCTGGCGGCTGTCTTTTTTTTAGCTACAATATTGCGGATTCGAAAGAGCAGGTTCGTTCGTTTATAAACTCTATAAATTCATTTTATTCAAAAAATAACAACGTTCTTCCGTTTATTGCGGTTGATCAGGAAGGCGGTTCAGTCAACCGTCTCCGAAAAATTACCGGAAATTTTCCTTCAGAAAAATATATTTCTCAAAATTTCGATGAAGCAAAAGCCCGGGAAATTTATGAAAATCAGGCTAGCCAAATGGCCGAACTCGGTTTTAATATGAACCTTGCGCCTGTTGTTGAAGTTGAAACTTTGGAAAATTCCGATTTTTTGGATACGCGCTCTTTTGGTTCTCTTGAAAAAGTTCTTTTTTATGCGCCTTTGGAGATAAATGCCTTTGAAAATCAAAAAATTGCGACAGTTTTAAAGCATTTTCCAGGAAATTCAAATACCGATCCGCATACAGGTCTTCCTGAAATAAAAATTTCTTCAGAAGAGCTTAAAAACGAACTCCTTGAACCGTTTAAAAAACTTCTTCCTTTGTCTTCATCTGTCCTTATGAGCCATGCCAGAGTTACCGTTGAGGATGACTTTTCTTATTGCGATTCTTCAATTCCTGCCTGTCTTTCTGAATTTTGGGTAACAAAAGTTTTGAGGGAAGATTTTGGGTTTGAAGGTCTTGTTTTGAGCGATGATATTTTTATGGGCGCTTTGGCGGACAATGGTTTTTTGAGCGAAGATGCAGCGGTTAGGGCGATTGAGGCCGGTGTTAATATAATTATGCTGAGCGAAAAACGTTTTGGTTCTGTTGCAAAAATTTTACTCAAAAAAGCATCTGAATCTCAAGAGTTTAATCAAAAAATTCAAAAAAGCGTTCAAAAAATAATCGAATATAAAATTAAGGGCGGACTTTTGGAACTTAGGCAGTTTGATTTTGATTCAGACGGCAAAAAACTGAAAATTCCAGCTTTTAAAGTCGTTGCCGCGGATTTTTAAGAATGAAACAAAAAAACAAAAAAAATAAACTTTCTGGAGCCGAAGGTTTTGATTCATATTATTCAGAAATTTTTGGTTCAAGATGGAATTTGTTGAAGCCGTCTCTTTACGGCAAAAATCAGCTTGCAGAATTTAATGCCGGCGGAAGCGAAAGTTATTTTCTTGACAGCGCTTCTGTTCGCGCCGCAGTAACTCTTCCATTAAAAAATGCCAGGACTGTTTTGGACATGTGCGCCGCTCCTGGAGGAAAAACAATTGTCCTTGCAAGCTGCATGGAAAAAAATGCTGAGCTTTTGGCAAATGAACGTTCGTCTGAGCGCAAAATCCGCCTTTTTCATTCTGTGGAAAATTGTCTTCCAGAAAATGTAAAAAAACGTGTCAATGTAATTTGCAAAGATGGAGCTATACTTTGCCTTGCAGAATCAAACAGATTTGACCGAATTTTGCTCGACGCTCCATGTTCTTCCGAAAGGCATGTTCTTTGCGATTTGAATTATTTAAAAGACTGGTCGCCATCGAGAATTAAAACTCTTGCAATTGCCCAGTGGTCGCTTTTGTCTTCTGCATGGCGCATGCTCAATGTGGACGGATATATGGTTTATTCAACCTGTGCACTTAATCCGGACGAAAATGACAATATCATAAAAAAACTGTTAAAAAAATTTGACGATGTGGAAATTTGTGAACCTAAAATTTCTTCAGATGTAAGCAGCTTTTGCAATGCGACTTTGCCTGAAGGCGAAAAAACAGAGTTTGGAAGCCATGTTTTGCCAGACACTTGCAATGGAGCAGGACCTCTTTATTTTTCACTTTTGCATAAAATTGGCATAATAGAATAAAAATAATAGAAGAATTTAAGTTTAAGTGCTAAAATGGTAGAGGTTTATTTTAAAAATTAAGAGGAAAGAGATGGCTTCAACTACAAAGGAACAGAAACTTCAGAGCATTATTGAGATGGAACGAATGCTAAATGAAATTCAAGATTTGGATGTTCTGCTGGAAAGAATTCTAACGGAAGCAAGAAAAATTGTTCATGCAGATGCCGGCTCGATTTATGTAGTTGAAGGAAATAATTTAAGAATAAAATATGCACAAAATGACACCCAGTTAAAAACTGTTCCTGCGGGCTCAAAAATTCCTTATGTTTCTTTTTCCTTTCCTATTTCAAAAAAATCAATTGCCGGTTACTGCGTGGTTTCCGGAAAATCTGTAAATATTGCCGATGCTTATAATCTTTCTGAAGATTTGCCATTTTCGTTCAACAAAGCGACTGACAAAGAAACTGGATATCGTTCAACTTCAATGTTTTGTATTCCTTTAAAAATTGCCAGCGGAAAAATTCTTGGAGTTCTCCAGATTATAAATGCTCAGAATGAAAATGGAAATGTAATTCCTTTTGACTCTGATGCTGAACTTTATATTACGCATTTTGCGGCAAGTGCGGTTCAGGCTCTTGAACATGCCCGTCTTATCGGAAATATGATAAAATCACTTCAACTTATGGCACAGTTTCGAGATCCGAAAGAAACTTTTAAGCATGTCGAAAGGGTTTCTTCGTTTTCGATTGAAATTTATGACCGCTGGGCAGTGAATAATAATGTTCCATTCCTTGAACAGCAAAAATACCGTGATAATTTAAAGATTGCCGCAAAATGCCATGATTTTGGAAAAGTTGCCGTTCAGGACGCAATTCTCAAAAAAATAACGCCGCGGTTAACTTGCGACGAACGTAATATTATGAAAGGTCATACTTGCGCTGGAGCCTTGATTTTTAATGAGCCTGAATCCGCCCTCGAAGAAATGTGCCGAGATGTTGCCTTGAGACACCATGAATGGTGGGACGGGCAGGATAAAGGTTATCCTGGAGATTTTGATTTTTCAAAATATGAGCCTGGAATGGCTATTCCTCAGGCAAAACCCTTAAAAGGCGAAGAAATTCCTCTTGCCGCGAGAATTGTTTCGATTGCCGATGTTTTTGACGCTCTAAGCCATAAACGTGCTTATAAAAGCGCATGGTCTTTGGAAGATTCTTTTTTTGAAATCGAAAAACTTTCCGGAACTCAGTTTGATCCATCATTGGTAATGGCTTTTTTGCAGATAAAAGATCGTATTATTGCAATCAATTCTGCGTTTGAAACAAATGGTTCTGCTGAGGATATTGACTGATATTTTTTTAGTTCTTTTTTGAAAAATTTTCGTTTACGATAAGCTGGCTTGTTTTTCGCTCAAAACAGTCTGCAAATTTTTTTAATTCTCTAATTCCGTAGCGGCTTGCATTTTTTTCTGAAAGCCCAAGCTGTGCAAGGTTGAGGTTGAAATTTCTTTCACTCAAGCGTTCGTGTATATTGTCTTTTGTAAAAGCTGTTCCGCGATCATTCATTACGAAGATTTTTTTTTCTACAAGCCGTGCTGCAAATGGAATGTCCCTTGTAATTACGATGTCGTTGTTTTTTGCATTTTCAAAAATAAAATTATCGGCGGCACCTTCTTTTTTTTCGCAGACAATCATTTTAAAAAGAGGGTTGTTCTTTGGATGGGAAATTTCATGGTTTGCGACAAAATTAACATTTAAGTTTTTTGCTTTTGCTATGTCGATTACATAATTTTTTACAGGAAGAGGGCAGGAATCGGCATCTATCCAGATGAAAAATGAATACATTTTTTTGCACCTATGCTTTTAAAACCTGATCAAGTTTTTTTATCATTTCGGAAGTCAGTTTTTCTGCTTTTTCGTTGCTGAGCGAAGTTTTTTGAGAAACTGAACTTTTTGATTTTTCTTTGTAGAGTTCGTCGCAGAGCATTATTCCTGCGAGAATTGAAATATGGAGTTCAGATTTTAACATTCCACTTTTTTGAATTTCGTTTACGATATTTTTATAATAGCCAAGCAACTTTTTAAGATAGTTATCATCTTCACTTGCTTTTATTGAAAAAGATGTTCCTAAAAGCTCTATTTTCAATGTTCCCATTAAACTGCCTTTTTGGTTTATTAAAAAATATCAAATGACGGCTGAATTGTCTCTGTTTTTTCAGAAGATTCTTCGTTCTTAACTGAATTTTCTTGTTCTGTCTGCTGGTTCTGAACTGGAATTGCTGTATCAAACGAGTGCTGAACTGCTTTATCTTGAATTAAACTGTTTTCTGTATTTTTTTGTTCGAAAGAATTTTGAATTGAAGTTTGTTCTGTAGTTTTGTCTGCTTGCTGAACTAGTATTTGCGGTTGTTTTTGTACAGACGCTTGAACACCTGCTGTTGCCGTATGAACTGCATTTTCTACAGCATTTAAACGTTCAAGCGCCTTTAAAATTCCTTCCTCGATCTTGCCTTGATCTGTCTGAAAACTAGAAAATTGCTCCGTTTTTGCTGAAAGTGCGTTTGTGAGCTCTGCGCATTTTCTACGCAAAGCAGCATTTTCTGCATTAAGCTGTACGATTTTCGCAACAGCATTTTCTACTTTTTCTTCAAGAAGAATGACTTGATCGAGTGAAATCATTTTTACGTCTCCGTAAAATTATTTGCTGAGCGCTTTTTTTGCAACTTCAACAACAGCTTTGAATGCTGCTGGGTCTTCAATAGCCATGTTTGAAAGAGCCTTTCGGTTCAATGTTACACCTGCTTTGTTAAGCCCATCAATAAAGCGTGAGTAAGAAAGACCTTCATCACGAACAGCTGCATTGATACGTGCAATCCACAACTGGCGGAAATCGCCTTTGCGGTCTCGGCGGTCAACATAAGCGTGGCGAAGAGCCTTTACAACAGCGTCTTTTGCTGCTTTGTAGTTTGTTCCGCGGCGTCCAGTAAATCCGCTTGCAAGTTTAAGAATCTTTGAACGGCGGTTATTGCGTTTTGTTCCATCTATTGCTCTAGACATTTTATTCTCCTTTAATTAACGGTATTAGCCGTATGGAAGCTGCTGTTTGCGGATTCTTGCTGCTGAATCTTCAGAAAGAATTCCAGCGCCACGAAGGTGCATTTTGCGTTTTGGTGATTTCTTAGTCAAAATATGACGAAGATTCATTTTCTTGTACTTTACTTTGCCAGTTCCAGTAAGAGAGAATCTCTTAGCTGAGGCTTTCTTTGTCTTCATCTTAGGCATTTTACTTTACCTCATTCCTTTACTTGACTTTCGAATTTAAGGTCATCGACATGAAACGGCCTTCCATTGCTGGCGCCTTTTCAATTGCGTATGAACCTTCACGAAGTCTTTTTTCTACTTCTTTCAGGACATCAAATCCAAGTTCTGTGTGGGCAAGTTCACGTCCGCGGAAACGAATCGTTACTTTTACTTTGTTACCATCATCAAGGAATTCCTGAATATGTTTTGCCTTAGTGTCAAGGTCGCCTGCGCCGATTTTTGGCTGCATGCGGATTTCCTTATTCTTAAGGGCTTTTTGGTTCTTGCGGGAATCACGGAGTCTTTTTTCCTGCTCGTACCGATACTTACCAAAGTTAAGAATCTTGCAAACCGGCGGATTTGCGTTAGGGGACACTTCAACAAGGTCGAGATTTCTCTCTTTTGCTAATTCCAGTGCGTCGCGAGTTGAAATAATTTTTACTTCACTCTTTTCACCTTCACCATCAATCAAACGAACTTCACGAACACGAATCTGTTCATTGATTCTTAAACCTTTAATGTCTGCCAACGTTCCTCCTAGTGTTTTACAAAACACTTGTATCAATAAGTCTTTACATAATATCAAATTCTGAGATTCTTTGTCTAGTTGTTTTTTCTCTGTTTTTGTATCTGCTGTATTGAAAAAATAGAACTTTGCTGATATTTTTTATTGCACCTATGTATTTGTTTTCTTTTTTGTTGTTTCCAATAGTAACTTTTTTTAAAGCGTGTTCTGATTATAAGAAATTAGGTTTTGAATACTTAAAAAGCCGTTTTTTAATTGTGCTTTTTGGCGCTTTGAGCGGTTGTGCTCTTTGTGCAATTTTTGAATTTTGTATTTTTGTTCCGGAGTATCAGGGAACTGATGCCGCGTTTTTCTTTTTATTGCAGTGGATTTTTAGCTTTTTTATTCCGTCGCTTTTTTTTGTTTTTTTTATTTTGTGGTCGAATGATGAATGGCGGGTACGAATTGACGGCTTTTTGTATTTTTTTCTTCCTTTTTTGTGCGTTTATGTTCCATTTTGGCTTTTTACAAAAAATGCGGAACTTTCGTTCTTTATGCTTTTTGTTTTGCCGGTGATGTTCCTTTTTGAAGTTTTTGCGCTCGAGACTGATGTCAAGGCTTTTTATTTGAATTTAAAAAACAAGTCTGCAAAATGTGTGCTTAACGTTTTTTTTATTTTGGCCGAATCCGTTTTTGCTTCGCTTGTTTTGACTCTTTATTATTTTGATTTTGACTGGTGGATCTGGGGTTCTGCCTGTGGTGTTTTTGCAGTTTTGTGTCTTTTTAGATTTTGTTTTAAGGTGAAAAAATAGTTTTTTTTAGAAAGATGCGCTCCGTTCCGCAGTGGCGGCAAGGCCGGTCCGAAGGACTGAGGGTTACCGAACCACGGAGAAACGCTGGACGGTAAAATTTGCGCCTGAAAAAAACAAAAAGGCTGTAAAAAGCAGTGCCTGTAAAAAATTGGCATTTGCTTTGAACAGCCTTTTTTTATTAAGAAGTGGCAAATCCTAGTCGAGCGCGTGTCCTGCTGAGCCTAAAACGTCGATGTTTTTGTGCATGTACATTTTTTTGAGCTCGTCGCGGGCCGGCCCAAGGTATTTTCTAGGGTCAAATTCGCCCGGGTTTTCTGCAAGAACTTTGCGGATGATGGCTGTCATTGCAAGGCGTCCGTCTGAGTCGATGTTGATTTTGCAAACGGCGGATTTTGCCGCTTTCCTGAGCTGCTCTTCTGGAATTCCGACTGAATCAGGAATTTTTCCGCCGTACTGTTCAATCATTTTTACATACTGGATTGGCACGGAAGATGAGCCGTGCAGTACGATAGGAAATCCTGGAAGCTGTTTTTCGATTTCCGCGAGAACGTCGAAGGCAAGCGGCGGTGGAATTAAAATTCCGTCGGCGTTGCGGGTGCACTGTTCCGGAGTAAATTTGCAGCGGCCGTGAGAAGTTCCAATCGAGATTGCGAGGGAATCGCAGCCTGTTTTGCGGGTAAAGTCTACGACTTCTTCCGGTTTTGTGTAGTGGCTTTCTGCCGCGCTTACTTCGTCTTCAACTCCGGCAAGAACGCCGAGCTCTGCTTCTACGGTAACGTCGAATTTATGTGCGTAGTCAACGACCTGCTTTGTGAGCGCAATGTTTTCTTCGTATGGAAGCGAAGAGCCGTCGATCATAACTGAAGAAAAACCGTTGTCGATACAGTCTTTTGCTACTTCAAAGCTAGGACCGTGGTCAAGGTGAAGGACGATCGGAATATCGCAGCCAAGCTCATGAGCATATTCAACTGCGCCGCGAGCTAAATTTCTGAGGATGAATTTGTCTGCATACTGGCGGGCGCCTTTTGAAACCTGAAGAATTACAGGAGATTTTGTTTCTACACAGGCCTGGATAATTGCCTGCATCTGTTCCATGTTGTTGAAGTTATAGGCAGGGATTGCATATTCGCCTTTTATTGCCTTCGCGAAAATATCGCGGGTGTTTACGAGTCCTAAATCTTTGTAATTTACCATAAAATTCTACGCCTCCATTGGTGTTGTTCTCTTGCTGTTATTATGCAGCGTCAGAAACGAAAAATCAAGTTAAGAAGAAAATGTGCAGATTCGTGTAAAGTTTTTGGTTTTTAGAAAATAATGATGCTAAAAGAGTTTGACAAAGGACAAAGAGAAAAATATAATTTGGAATGTTATATAATTATTTTAGAAAATAATGCCGATAATTAAATTGCCGTATTATCAAGTAATACGCATGAAGGAGTTTTTAGATGAAAAAAAGCGTTGTTGCTTTAACTAGTCTTGCTCTTCTTTTTGGATTCTGTGCTCCGGTATTTGCACAGCCAAGCAGCAGGGCGGTTGAAACTTTTATTGTTGATGATTTTGACAATAAAGGTGAAAAAAATGCATACCAGAATATGGCTGGTACTGAGTTGTGGACTTGGGGTGTTCAGGCAAGCCGTTTCATTGAGGAAGGTTTTCCGAAAAAAGATTTTGTGCCTGGACAGCCAAATTCTCTTAAAGTTTTAAATAGAGATAAAAATGCCGAGCCTAAAGTTCTCGGTGTAAAGACTAAATTTGCACGCAAGGGAGAAAACTGGTTTGAAGTTTACCCTGAAGTTGACGGAAAACCTTATGAAATTCCTTTTGTTGGAACTTGCACACAGATAGATTTCTGGGTTTGGGGCGCAAACTATCTTTATTACATCGACATTCTTGTTCGTGACTCTGATGGCCGCGTTCATACTCTTCCTGCCGGAAATCTTGCATTTAACGGCTGGAAAAATGTTATTGTAACAGTTCCTACTTCTATCCGTCAGCACTCAAGGCTTCGTAGCGGTCCTGATACAATGATGTTTGTTGGTTTTAGAGTACGTACTGATCCAGATGAATTTGTAGATGATTTTAATATCTTCTTCGATCAGCTTAAATATACGACAAATACTTTGAGCAATATTTTTGATGGATATGAGCTTAAAGATATTGATTTTGGTGATTCATCATCAAGCTCAAGCAGTGAGGATGCAAAATAATGAAAAAGTTAATTTCTGTAATTTTTACATTGGCGGCGGCAAGTATTGCTTTTGCACAGAGTTCTAGCCTTTCAGATCCTGATCCAACAATTATCGGCGCAGATTCTGCAAAACAGGCTCTCCGTGAAATTTCTGTAGATAAATTTGAAGTTGAAGGCTCTTGGAATGCTTCGATTTCTCCAGATTTTGGCGTGATTTCTAGCCGGCTTTTTGACGGTTCGCCAGCAATGAAAGAACCTGTAAAAGGTGATGAGAATGCAGAAGATTCAAAGGTTTTGGGCGTTAAGGTTGAATTTTTTAGACGCGGTATAAATTCTTTCTTTATCCGTTCTGCTCGTCCAATTCCGATTGAAGGTGTTACGAAGACTGTTTCTGTTTGGGTAGCAGGACGCAATATTGGACATAGTCTTTATCTTTTAGTTCAGGATTATTTTGGAAACAACTTTGAACTTTATATGGGAAATCTTGCATTTTCTGGCTGGAGAAAGATGACGGTTGCAATTCCTCCAACTCCGGATGGAGAGCATGGAATTATCCAGCAGAGTGCTTACGATGGAATTAGACCAGGACTTCGTATTCTTGGATTTAGAATTGACTGTGATCCAGCTCTTGCTCGCGGTCAGTACTATATTTATTTTGATGCATTGAATGCTGTAACTGATCTTTATGACGTTGAAAACCGTGATGAAGATGATATTATGGATGACTGGTAGTCGATAGACTTTCTTAAAAAAGGGACCGTTCTAAAAGTTTTATTCTAAGTGATTTGTTATGAATTGCGATGGATTGGCTTTTTGAATAGTCCCATTTTTTTTTGCGTGAGGGGCATTAGTGGCCGCGATGCGGGTGCAGAGCACCGAAAGCGCGAAGGCGCTGTAGCCACGTTTGACCCGACGTTTTTTTTTGTAAAAAAAAACGGCACGCCCTAATTGATTTTATAAATCCAGCTTTTTCCCTTCTTTTTATCTGTTTTTTTTATGAGATGCATTTTTTCCAGAAGCCAGATTAAGAGCGTGTAGCATTTTACGCATGATTTGATGTTTGTTTTTGAAAAATTCTGAGGCCAATTTTTTTTTAAAAGGGCTTGCTGTAGTTCTGGCGGCGTAAAAAAATCTGGAAGCGACTGTGGAAGCAGGTTTTTCCAGTCTTCTTTTGTGTGGAAAATTTGTTTTGAATTGATTGTTTCAAGAATTTTGTCGGTTACAAGATAGTTTTTTAGATGCCGGCGGCTTTTTGTTTTGTTTTGGACGGTTTGTTCTGTTTGACGGCGGATTTCTGTAATTTTTACATTTAAAAACTCTATAGAAAGATTTTTATTTCCTAAAAATGTGTAAATTCCTGTAAGAGAGCGGAGCGCGGTGTAGACGGTTTGTTTTGCCGGGCTTTTTCTTTTTGAAAGAAGGGTTGCGTCTGGAGAAAAAGTTTTTATGATTTTTTCTTCGATTAGCGGATGAACGATTTTTATTTTTTTATTTTTGTTTAGAAAATATTCGATTTTTCGTTTTAGAGCAGAAATATTTGAAGTTTGGATCTCGATTATCTCGTCGTTTTGAGTGATTATGTCGCAGATAAAACGTCCGGATTTTTGTTCGGTTTTTCCGCTGAACTCAAGCGCGTAGATGTTTTTTAGCGTACGATGTAGGGAATTTTCATTGTATGTGTTTATGACTGTCATTTTTTTTGTTGCTTTTGTTTATTTGTTTTTGTTGCTCAATTTTTTTTTGTTCTAAACATTAAAATATTCATTTTATCGGCTAAAAAAGTGGTTGACTTTATGATTTTATTGGTTAAAATGTATTTTAAGTGGGAAAAAGTGGAATAAAGTGGTAAAAAATGGAGCTTCTGACTGGTGAGTACCGGAACACGCTGGACGAAAAAGGGAGAATTCTCTTTCCAGCAAAACTTAGAAATGAGTTGTTCGGTGAATCAGATAAAAATGTCCTCATCGTTACGCAGTCGTTTGACCGCTGTTTATGGCTTTATACGCTGGAAGAATGGAAGACGCTTTCTTCTAAAATTATGGAAACGGCATCTCCTTTCAGCAAGCAAAATCGTCTTGTTCTTCGTAGTCTTATTGCTCCAGCTCAAGAAGTTGAACTTGATAAAGCTGGACGGCTTTCTATCCCGCAGAGCTTGCGCGAGTATGCAGGACTGTCTAAAGATTGCATAATTCTTGGAATTAACAGGTATATGGAGCTTTGGGACAGTGAATCTTATAAATCTTATCTTGAAGAAAATGAGCAGGATTTAAAAGATGCGGCAGAAGCTCTTAGTGCTATAAATTTATAAATTTTATTGAAAAAACTGCTGTGTGCCGGACGTTTTTTTTCTGTGCAGTTTTTCCTTGAAGTTTGCGGGAGTTTTTAAGTTGGAAATTGTTCATACTCCGGTTCTTTTGCAGGAATGCTTGGATTATTTAAGTCCTGTTGGAGAGCTTTTTGAGAAAAATGCTTTGATGATTGACTCAACTCTGGGAGAAGGCGGACATTCTTTTGCTTTTCTTTCCAAATTTCCAGGGCTTCATATTATTGGACTTGATGCTGATAAAAATATTCAGGCCAGAGCACGAGAAAGACTTGCTTTGTTTGGCGAAAGAATGAAGTTTTTTAACGGCTGGTTTAATGATTTTTATGAGAATTATGATATGTCTGGCGAAAGACCGAATTTAATACTCTTTGATTTGGGCATAAGTGTTTATCATTACGAAAAAAGCGGGAGGGGATTTTCTTTTCGGCATGATGAACCTTTGGATATGAGGCTTAATGCTTCTGAAGGGGAAAGTGCAGGTGACATTGTAAATTCCTGGAAAGAAGATGAACTGGCAAATATGATTTATTTATACAGCGACGAAAAAATGAGCCGAAAAATTGCAAAGGCGATTGTTGAAGCGAGAATGGGTGGAAAAATCACTTCTTCAAAAGCTCTTGCGGAAATCATTTGGAATGCGGTTCCTGCAAACTATCGTTACGGTCAGATTCATCCAGCTACAAGAACTTTTCAGGCTTTGCGAATTGCTGTAAACAGTGAATTGCGTCGTCTGCCAAAAGCTTTGCACAGTGCGTTCAATGTTTTGAAAGACGGTGGAAAAATGGGCGTGATTACTTTTCATTCTCTGGAAGACCGCATTGTAAAAAATTATTTTAGAAATTTAGGAAAACAGTGTGTTTGTCCTCCGGAACAGGCTGCCTGCACTTGCGGTGGTACTGCCTGCGCTGAAATTTTGACCAGAAAGCCTGTTGAGCCGACTGCCCAGGAAGTAAAGATGAATTCCCCAAGCAGAAGCGCAAAACTTCGTGTTGTGCGGAAAATCCATGATGCGAGCGCCCGGCATTTTATGGCAATCGAAGAGGAGGCTATGTGATGAAAAGAAAATTTTTTAAATCATATTTTTTTGCCTGCCTTGCAACTTTTTTGATTCCTGTTTTGCTGGTTTTTCAGGCGTTTCAGTCTTATCGCTATAAAAAACTGAGCGCAGAGATAAAAACACTGGAAAAAAAACAGGTTGAGCTTGTTGAACAGAACAGAAAATTGATTTCTGATATAAGCGTGCTTTCGAGTTCTGAAAGAATTGAAAAAATTGCCGAAGAAGAGCTTGGAATGCGGAAAGCCAACACCGAAGATATTGTTCGTGTTGAGATTAAAGGGGAAAATTAAAATTTAGGGTAACATAAAATGAAGAATCTTGCTGCTGAAAATACAAATACATCTCTTTTGACGTTGAATGAGCTTCTTGAAGTTGTTCGAGGAAGCGTTGTCGGCAATTTTGATTCTTCTCTTTTTTCTTTTAAATCCGTTGTGACTGACAGCCGCAATGTTGTTCCTTATTCACTTTTCGTGCCTCTAATTGGAGAGTTTCAGGACGGACACAAATATATTCCTCAAGCTTTGGAAAAAGGCGCATCGGTTGTTTTTGTTGCACGCTGTGCTTTTGAAAAATCTTCTGAAGAATTAAAAAAACTGGCAGAAAATAACCCGAAAACTGCATTCATTCTTGTTGAAAATACCCTTTATGCGCTTCAAAAAACTGCCGAACGCTATGTTGAGAAATTCCCGGACTTGATTCGCGTGTCTGTAACAGGTTCCAGCGGAAAAACTACAACTAAAGAGATTATAGCATCTGTTTTGAGCGAAAAATACGATGTTGTCTGCAATAAAGGAAATTTGAATAGCGAAACTGGCCTTCCTTTGAGCTGTTTTGAAATTCGGAGCGAAAATCAGGTTGCGCTTCTCGAAATGGGAATGAACCGTGAGGGCGAAATCGGTGAGCTTGCCGAAATTTTTAAGCCTCAATTTTGTGCAATTACGAATATTGGAACGGCTCATATTGGAAAACTTGGAAGCCGCCAGAAAATTGCGGAAGAAAAAAAGAAGATTTTTAATTTCTTAAAGGAAGATGGAATCGCCGTAATTCCCGAAAACGATGATTTTTCTGATTTTTTAGCAGAAGGTGTAAAAGGAAAAATTGTTTTTTATGGAAAAAATGTAAAAAACAATGGAATTGAATTTTTGAGCGATGATGGAATTGACGGAACGAGTTTTAAGCTGGACGGCGAAACTGTTCATCTTGCAATTCCTGGAAGCTATAATTATTTAAATGCGCTTGCCGCAGTTGAAATTGGCCACGCTCTTGGACTTTCCAGCCGGCAGATTAAAAATGGAATTGAAAAAGTAAAGCCTTTAAATGGCAGAAGCCGTATTTTAAAGGGAAAATATAAAATTCTTGAAGACTGTTACAACGCAAATCCAGATTCTATGGAAAAAGCTTTGGAATTTGCTGGCAGCATAAAATTTAGTGGAAAAAAGATTTTTGTTCTCGGGTCTATGCTTGAACTTGGGCAGGAGTCGTGCGAAGCTCACAAAAAAGCCGGTCTTGAAGCTGTAAGAGGCGGAGCGGATATGATCGTTTTTGTGGGAAAAGACATGCTCAGCGGGTTTGAATGTGCAAAAAGTTGCGGACAGAGGGCAGAAAATCTTCGCCTTGAATATTTTGAACACAGCGATGAAGATTCAATCAGGAAAATTGCTGAAATAATAAAAAATTTTGCAGTTGAAGGCGATTTTATTCTTCTGAAGGCAAGTCATGGAATTGCATTGGAACGTCTTGTTCCGCTTTTAAACGGTGGTGGGACTGAAAATGCATAATTTTAATTTTTTTGCCGAAAAACCAAGTTCAACTTATAGAAAAAGCGACTTTCATTTTTTAATTCTCGTTGTTTTATTGTGGGGAATTGGAATTGTAACGCTTTATTTTTGTTCTATGACTTACGGCATGCGTTTTCATCAAAATCCGTTTCATTCTACTCAAAGGCAACTTATAAGTTCGTTTATCGGGCTTCTTTTTATGATTTTTTTTGGAGTGATTGATATAAAAAAACTCCGCAAAATACTGCCTTTTATTGTTTTGGGTTCTCTTTTTCTTTGTGTCTTGACTTTTATACCGGGAATTGGAGTTGAAAGAAACGGTGCGCGCCGATGGATAAAAATTCCGTATTTTTCAACTTTTCAGCCTTCCGAAGCTATAAAATTTTCGATGGTTTTGTATTTGGCCAATCTTTTTGACAAGCAACGCAATTCCCTCGAAGAAGAAAGGTCGGATTTTCCGGCTGTTATTGGGCTTGTAGTTTTTGGTGGAATTGTTTTTGCTCAGCAAGATTTTAGTACAGGGATTTTTATAATTGGCTCAGGACTTTTGCTTTTTTTTGTTTCGGGTGTCAAATTAAAGATGTTTATTCCTCTTGCAGGACTTGCAATTCCTTTTTTTGCGCTTTTTATTCTTCTTGAGCCGTATCGCGTAAACAGAATCGTTGGTTTTTTAGCGCCGGACAGTTACGAGCAGACGCTTAACTGGCAGGTAAACGGCGCAAAACGCGCAATTATTGACGGCGGACTTTTTGGACAAGGAATTGGAACTGGCTTGACGAAATTGGGCGGAGTTCCAGAAATTCAGTCCGACTATATTTTTGCAGGCTGGGCGGAAGCCATGGGGCTTTTTGGCGTTGCGGTTTATATTGCAATTCTTTCGGCCTTTGCTTATAGGGTTGTAAAAATAAGCTTGCACTGCGGAAATTATTTTGCTGCGATTTCTTCGTTTGGCTTTGGAATGATGATTGTCTTGCAGTCTCTTGTGAATATTGGCGTAGCTGGCGGAGTTTTGCCTTCCACAGGAATTCCGTTGCCGTTTTTTAGTTCTGGCGGTTCTTCAATTATTTTTACACTTGCAATGTGCGGTTTTATCCTAAATGCGTCGAGAATTGAAGAAGAAAATGAAATTGAAAATTTTGACGGAGAAGGGATAAGATGAGTGAGATAATGATAACCTCTTTTGAGGATTTTAAGGTTCAGGATCATAAGAAAAAAGACACGAAAGGCAAGGTTTTGAAGGTTGTGTTTGCAATTCTTCTTGTTTTGCTTTTTGTGGAAGCGCTTGTTTATATTTTTGTTTTTCCGTGCCTAAATAATGTAAAGATAAATTTTTACGGCTTGAATAATTGCACTCGCCAGGAGCTTGTAAATGCCTGCGGCGAAAAACTCAACAGAAATTTTATCCGGTTCAATAAGGTTCAGGTTCAGTCGATAATTGCAAGTATTCCCGGAATCGAAGATGTTGAAATTGAACGGCGGTTTCCTGACAGAATTTTTATAAAAATAAAGGAAAGAGAGCCGGTTGCAGTTACTTTTGTGAATAAAAATGACAGAACTGTGCCTGTTCAAATCGACAAAAACGGAGTACTATTTCCTGTAAAATCTGCCGAGCTTCCTGTTGACGGTTCAATTCCGATTATTTCTGGAGTTCCTGTAGAAAATATTCCTGAGGGAATGAGGCTTCCTTCAAAATATCATTTGCTTATTGATCAGATTGCAAAAATTCAGTCTGTAAACAAAAAATATTTTGCGGCAGTTTCTGAAATTCATGTTGTTCCTCGCGAATACGGCAATTTTGAACTTGTTTTGATTCCGTTAAAAGCTCACCTTCGGGTTCTTGCAGATCGTATTTTGGACGAAGATACGCTGCAAAAAATGATGGTGACTCTTGACGTTGTGACTGGTTTGGATCGCGATGTTGATGTAATCGATTTGCGCTACGGTTCAATTTCTTATCATTCCCGTTCTTCAAAGTAACGGTTGTTTTTAGGAGCATATTTTGGGCAATATTATAGTTGGTCTTGATCTTGGTACAAGCAATGTGCGCACTGTAATTGGAGAAATTACGGAAGACAACAAAATAGAAATTATCGGTACGGCTCAAAAAGCATCTGCTGGCCTACGAAACGGCATAATCGTAAACCGTGAAAGTGCAATGGAATGTATAAAAAATTGTATTGAAGAAGCGGAGCAAAAGGCTGGATATGAAGTTTATTCTTGCGTGACTGCAATTGGCGGTCAGCAAGTTGAAAGTCAGAATTCAACTGGATTTTTGCCGATCGCTTCTCACGGAAAAGGCGCACGGGAAATTACAAAACAGGACATTAAGAATGTTATTGACGCTTCAAATTCAATAAATATTCCTTATGACAGAAAAATGCTTCATGTAATTCCTCAGAATTTTATTATTGATGGAAACCTGCCTTGCAAAGAGCCGCTTGGAAATCTTGCTGTCAGGCTTGAAGCGGAAGTTTTAATAATCACCACTTCAAAAACTGCAATTGCAAATATAACTCAATGTATTGAACGCGCAGGTTATTCAATTGATAATATTATGTTGAAAACTTTGGCTTCCATGCACGCTGTAATGGATCCTGAAGAAAGGGATTTGGGGTCAATTATAATTGATTTGGGCGGAGGAACTACGGACGCAATCGTCATAAATAAAGATGCTCCCGTCTGTACTGTTTCGATTCCTGTCGGCGGCAACCTTGTTACGAACGACATTGCTGTCGTAAAAGGAGTTTCTGCCGCAAATGCTGAAAAAATTAAAATTGAAGACGGATGCTGCTGGCTCGATGCAATGGAAGGTGAAAGGGAAGTTATAATTCCTGGTGCTGGCGGCCGTCCGCCGGAAGTTTGTGCTCGTTCAGAAATTTGCGAAATTATTGAACCTCGAATGCAGGAAATTTTTACAATGATTCGAGATGAGATAATTGACCGGGCAAATTTGCAGTTGTCTGGAAATATTATTTTGACGGGTGGCGGGGCGCTTATGCCTGGAGTTGTCCAGCTTGCTGAAAGCGTTTTTGGCACAACTGCCGTTAGAATCGGAGTTCCTGGAGATTTTGGTGGAATTCGTGAAGAATATAGAAGACCGGATTTTGCAACAGCTGTTGGACTTGTAAACGGTTATTTTGAAGGATTTTGCGGATCAGACAGTCCGAACAAAAAAAGTAAAAAAGGACAGAACGAAAAACATTCTGATGAAATTGGACTTATCCAGAAATTTTTCAAAAAGTTTTTTTAGAAGGTCAAAAGTCAATTTTTAGAATGTTTTGATAAAACTCGATATTTGTTCTGGAAAAACATCTAAAAACTGGAGTTTATAAAAAGCAGATGGGGATTTGCTAAAAAATATGGGCGGGAGGACAAAATGAATATTCTAGCCGTAAACGAGGAAAAATCGGAAAAAACAGAACCTGATTTTTCAGTAAAAACAATCGAACCTGTAAATCCTACAAAAATAAAGGTTATCGGTTGCGGTGGCTGTGGCGGAAATGCCGTAAATAATATGATTGATGCCGGAATTCAGGGGGTTGAATTTATTGCGCTCAATACAGATTTGCAGCATCTTGCTGTTTCCAAGGCCGACTATAAAATTCAAATCGGTAAAAAAATTACCGGAGGACTTGGAGCTGGAATGCATCCAGAGATTGGAGAAGAAGCCGCAAAAGAGGAATCTGAAAATCTAAAAAAGCTTCTGCAGGGAACAAATATGGTTTTTATTACGGCAGGAATGGGCGGTGGAACTGGAACTGGCTCTGCCCCTGTCGTTGCAAAACTCGCAAAAGAACTTGGAATTCTTACTGTCGCTGTAGTCACGACTCCTTTTGATTTTGAAGGTGAAGCACGACGCGAGCTTGCAGAAGAAGGCATAAAAAAACTCCGAACAGAAGTTGATTCTTTAATTGTGATTCCAAACCAGCGCGTTTTTGAAGGACCAGAAAAAAAGCCTTCAGTTTTGCAGGGATTTAAAATTATTGATGATATTTTGCGTCAAGGTGTACAGGGAATTTCTGACATAATTACAAAAACTGGCGTTGTAAACCGCGACTTTAACGATGTAAATACCGTAATGAAAGGTCAGGGCGATGCTATTCTTGGAATTGGTGTTGCGGAAGGCGAAAACCGTGCTGTCGATGCTGCTTCTATGGCAATCAACAATAAGCTTCTTTCTGATACTCACATTGACGGAGCAAAAAATGTTCTTGTAAAAATCAGCGGCGATGAAAGCGTTGGTATTGATGAATGTGATGAAATTGTAAAAGGAATTACGGCTAGCGCGTCAAAAGATGTAAAGGTTTTGTGGGGGCTTTATACTGAACCAGAACTTGGCGATAAAATCAGCGTGACTGTAGTTGCTACTGGTTTTAATTCTCCTGAAGTTCTTGAAGAAAAACAGGAAGAATCTGCGGTCGAAGAGAATGTGCAGACATCGGCAAAACAAAAAAACGACAAAAACACAATCGGTCTTGGCGATTTTATAAACGTTTTGAACGGCGGTTCTTTTGAAGATGTTTCGACATTTTCCGAAAAGAAAAAAGAAATTCCTGTGGTTGAACAGAGCACCGCTTCAAAAATCGCAGGCGGCGCAAAACCGGCAAATACTATTGAAGAAAGAAGGGAAAATGTTTCTAACCGCATGCAGTCAGGCCTTGTTCCTCCGCCGAATTTTGATATAAACGATATAAATCAGCCTACATATTTGAGAAAAAAATATTCAAAACTCATTGATCTTTCAAAAAAATAAAAAATGACGGTAAAAATGCTTGTTCAACAGTTTTATACTGATGTAAGGACTGTTGAACGGCTTAGCGAAAATACAGCAAAAACTTACGCGGAATGTGTTGTTCTTTTTTTTAGGTGGCTGGCAAAAGAAAAAATAAAGCTTTCTTCTGTAACCACAAAAAATTTGGTTTATTATCTTGTCTGGAGAAAAACTGAGGGAACAGACGAACTTACAATTGCGAAAGATATTTCGGCGCTCCGGCTTTTTGGTTCTTTTTTAAAAAGAAAAAACTATTGGAAAGAGAATTTTGCCCTTCCTTTGGACAGACCAAAAGCGAGCCGCTCTCTGCCAAAAGTTTTGAGTGTTGAGCAGGTTGATGCTTTTTTGAATGCAATTGACCTTTCTAAACCGCTGGGGATTCGCGACAGAGCCTTGTTTGAGCTTATTTACAGTTGCGGACTTCGGATTAGCGAAGCGGCCGGACTAAAAATACAGAATCTTCATCTTAAAGAGAGGATTTTGATTGTCCATGGAAAAGGTGATAAAGAGCGGATGGTGCCGTTTGGAGAAGCTGCAAAAATCCGCCTTGAAGCATATTTAAATGATATTCGGCCGCAACTGGTCGGTACTAGAGTAATTGATGAAGTTTTTGTAAATTATCAAGGTAAGCCTTTGAGCAGAAAAGGAATTTGGAAGAATTTTCAAATTTACGAAGCAAAAAGCGGGATAAATGCAAAAGTTCATACTTTGCGCCATAGTTTTGCAACCCATTTGCTCGCCGGCGGAATGGATTTGCGTTCTGTGCAGGAATTGCTTGGTCATTCGGATCTTGCAACGACTACGATTTACACGCATATTGAAAATTCTCAATTGAGAGAAGCTCATAAAAAGTTTTTTCCGGGACATAGAACGGAAGAGCAGGAGGATTAAGAAAATGATAAAAATTGTCCTAAAAAAATCTTCACAAAAAAATTTAAGGAATTCAATTTTTGCCTTTTTTTTAGCCGTATTCCTTTTTTGCGGCTGTTCTGGAAAATCAAGCAAGACAATAATTCGTCTTCAAAAAATGGAGGAAAATGTTGGTTCTCCTACGACCGAGGCTGAATTAAAAGACGCTATAAAAAAATATCAAGACCGTGTAACCGATATTCAGCTTGCAAATTCTCAAATTGGAATTTGGTACAAAATGCTTGCAACACGTTATCTTGATGCAAAAATGTACGGGGAAGCCTTAAAAACTTTTCAAACTGCAATTCAATATTATCCTGCAAATCAAAATCTTTTTTATTATGTCGGGGTTTGCGCCGGTTATATGGCAAAAGCTTCCCTGGATTTTAATGCGGGTGGCGGAACTTCTGCCGAAAAGTTCAATTATTTAAAACTTGCAGAAAGCGCATATTTAAGGGCGATTGAGCTAGAACCGCGTTATGTCCGTTCACTTTACGGTCTTGGCGTTCTCTATGTATTTGAACTTGATCAGTGCGAAAAAGCAATTCCTTATCTTGAAACTGCGCTTAGTGTTGAAACAAAAAACACAGACATTATGTTTGTTCTTGCCAGAGCATATTATGTTGAAGATCAGTACGACAAAGCTGTTTCGCTTTATGATAAGATAATTTCTGTAACAAAATCTGAGCAGAAAAAAAATAGCGCAGAAGCAAATAAAAAAATTGCACTTGATGCTTCCTATGCAAATTAGCGAAAACGAAATCATAAAGAGGCTGATGCTTTCCGAGGCCTCTTTTTTAACGCTCAAAGAAAAGACTCTTTTGCAAAAAAAACTTGACAGTTTTAATGACATTGCGTTAATGTCAAATAAAGAACTTTCTTCTATTATAAACAGGGATTTAATAAAGACTTCTTGGGATGGAAAAAAAGTTCTAAAAAAAGCGCAAATTGCAAATTTTCTTATGCAAAAATTTGGCATAAGATGGATCTTTTTCGGAGATTCGGATTATCCCGTATTGCTGACAGAAATGAAAGATTCACCTTATGTTATTTTTTATCGTGGAAATTTGGATTGCTTGAAGGCGAATTGTGTTTCGATTGTAGGGACTCGAAGAGCGACTTTTACAGGAAAAAACGCAGCTTTTGAGTTTGCAAGAGATGCGTCAGATAATGGCGAAACTGTAGTTTCTGGTCTTGCTTATGGAATTGATATTGCAAGTCATAGAGGAGCATTGGCTGGAAAATCTGCAAAAACCGCGGCTGTTTTGCCAGGTGGAATTGATTCGATTATTCCTGCAGGGCACTCAAAAATTGCCGTTCAAATTGTTGAAAACGGTGGATTGATTTTGAGCGAATATACGCCTGGAACTCCTGCCCAGCCTTTTCGTTTTGTGCAACGCAACAGAATTATTGCCGCTTTGAGTCCGGCAACTGTGGTTGTTCAGGCGCCTGCTGGAAGCGGGGCTATGATTACGGCAGGACTTGCGCTTGATTACAACAGATATGTGTTTTTTCACGAAGCGTGTTTTAATCAGGAATCAAAAGCTTTGGACGTAATAAATGCTCAAAAACTTTCGGCAATGGCTTTAAGAGAAAAAAACGGACAAAAAAAGGCTTATGCAAAAAGCTTGAATTCTCCGGAAAGATACGTTTCTGAAGGGGCGCCTGTTGTAAAAAGCTACGCAGAATACTATGCGTTAAAAAATGAAGATTTCTGCGGAATAACCTTAAAAAAGGATGAAGAGCAGTTAAATTTGTTTATTGATTGAATTTGGAGTAAAAAATGGCAGCTAAGAAAAAAGAGAGTGCGGAAAAAACTCTGGTAATTGTAGAGTCTCCTGCGAAAGCAAAAACAATTGAAAAATATCTTGGGCCAGGCTATACGGTAAAAGCGAGCATGGGTCATCTTATCGATCTCCCGAAAAGCCGGATGGCAATCCAAATTGATAATAATTTTGAACCTGAATATATAACAGTCCGCGGACGTGCAAAGCTTTTGAATGAATTGCAGAAAGATGCAAAAAACAGCAGCCAGGTATTTCTGGCATCCGATCCTGACCGCGAAGGAGAAGCGATTGCCTGGCATTTGAACAACGCAATCAAAGAAAAAACATCTGCGGACATAAAGCGCGTTGTTTTTAATGAAATTACTCCAAATGCAATTCGCGAAGCGGTAAAAAATCCTCGCGGTATTTACGAAAGCCTTGTAAACGCGCAAAAAGCTCGCCGTGTTCTTGACCGTCTTGTAGGCTACAATTTGAGTCCGCTTTTGTGGGAAAAAGTAAAAAACGGTCTTTCTGCAGGCCGAGTTCAGTCGGTTGCATTGCGCCTTATTTGCGAACGTGAAAAAGAAGTGGAAGATTTTATTCCTGAAGAATATTGGACTTTGGAAGCGGATTTTATAAAAGGTAAAACCCAGTTTACGGCTCAGCTCGTAAAATATAAGGGGGCAAAGCCTGAATTAAAAAACGAAGCTGAAGTCAATAAAATCATAGAAGAAATAAAAAATTCCGAATGTAAAGTAAAGGAAATAAAAAACACAGATAAAACAGTTCGCCCAAAAGCGCCGTATACGACGAGTAAACTTCAGCAGGATGCCGCAAACAGGCTAGGTTTTACTTCAAGAAAGACCATGCAGGTTGCACAGCAGCTTTACGAAGGAATTCAGATTGGAAGCAGCCGTGTCGGTCTTATTACTTATATGCGTACAGATTCTGTCAGAATTGCACAGAGCGCGCTCGATGATGTCCGCAAATGGATTGGCAAAAATTTTCCTGACCAGCTTCCTGCCGAGCCGATTCATTATGCAGTTGGAAAAAGCGCCCAGGATGCGCATGAATGTATTCGCCCGACTTATATTGATTACACTCCAGACAGCGTAAAGGAATATCTTACCCGCGACCAATTGAGACTTTATTCAATTATTTGGGAAAGATTTTTTTCAAGCCAGATGAACAATGCAAAAACACGTACAACAAGTGTTGATATTGAAGCTGGAGATGCTCTTTTCCGCGTAAGCGCTTCAAAACTCATTGAAAAAGGTTTTTACAGCGTAATGAAAGTTCTTTCTTCAAAGGAAGAAGTTACAGGAAACATTCCGGCTTTAAAAGAAGGCGAAGTTTTGGATAGTGCTCATAAGTTCTATCCTGAACAGCACTTTACTTCTGGACCCGCACGCTATACGGATGCTTCAATCGTAAAAATGCTTGAAGAAAAAGGAATTGGACGTCCTTCTACATATGCGCCGATTATTTCTGTTTTGCTCGATCGTTATTACGTAACAAGAAATAACAGACAGCTTATGCCGACGGTTCTCGGGAAAATGATTTCGAAAATTCTTGTAGAATCATTTCCTGACGTTATAAACGAAAAATTTACAGCGGAAGTTGAAAACGAACTCGATGCAGTTGAACAAGACAAGGTCGTATGGAACGATATGATTCGCGATTTTTATGGTCCTTTTAAAAAACGTGTTGAAGAAGTTGAGCATAATACAGAAAGCATAAAGGGATTTTTGGACGAAAAGACTGATTTGGTCTGCGAAAAATGCGGCAAGCCGATGGTGAAAAAGCTCGGCAGATTTGGCTTTTTTCTTGCTTGCTCAGGATTTCCAGAATGCCACAACACAAAGTCTATTCCTCTTGCAAAATGTCCGATAAAAGGCTGTAACGGCGACATTGTTGAACGAAAATCAAAGGGAAGAGGAAAGTCTTTCTACGGATGTACAAATTATCCAAAATGTTCATTTATCAGTCATTTTAAACCTATCGACGCAACCTGTCCTAAGTGCGGCTGGTTTTTGGTTGAAAAATTTGACAAAAAGAATGGAACTTACAAATCGTGCATAAATCCAGATTGTGATTATCTGCACTCTGCCGGAGAAGAAGAAATGCCGGCGATTCCTTCTGAAGATTGAGGTAAGTTTTTTTGACAATAAAAGAGGCTTGCGAAGAATTTTTGCTTTATATTGGTTCTGTAAAGGGAATGTCGCAAAATACTGTGACGGCATATAAAAATGACCTTGAACAGCTTTGCCTGATGCAGAGCATTGGTTTTGAACGGCAGATAGAAACTGTAACAACCGAAGACTTGAGGCTTTGTGTTGGAAATATGTCTTTAAAACATAGAAAAAACACTTCCATAAATAGATTTATTTCATCATTTAGAAGCCTTTTCGCTTATTGCTGGAAATTCGGATATTTAAAAACGAATCCTGCGCTTGAAATAAAAACCGTAAAAACGTCAAAAAACTTGCCGAATTTTTTGACAGGCGCAGAAGTTGATAAAATTTGCTCCGAACCGGATAAAAAGCCTCTTTTATGGAAAAGCCGCGACAAAGCCCTTTTTGAGGTGATGTATTCAAGCGGCTGCCGTCTTTCTGAAGTTGTCGGCTTAAAAATTTCAGATTTTTCGTACGGTTTTTCGAGTGCAGTTGTAAGAGGAAAGGGAAAAAAAGACCGAATTGTTTATTTTGAAAAAGACGCTCAAAACGCAATAAAAACTTATCTTGCAGAAAGAAATTCGCGGTTTACAGATTTAAAGATTAGAAATCCGAAAGATTTTCTGTTTGTAAGCCAAAAGGGAGAACCTCTGGGGCGTGGAGGTGTCGGTTTTATTCTTTCTAAATATTCGGGAGCGGAGGGGACAAACCGTCATGTAAATCCTCACGCGTTCAGGCATACTTTTGCCACTGCCCTCATAACCCAGGGAGCAGATGTCCGGCTTGTTCAGGAAATGCTTGGCCATTCTTCGATAAGTACAACTCAACGATATACTCACGTTTCTACAGACAAAATGATTGCAATGTACAATAAAGCGCACCCTCACGGCGGAAACAAAATTTAAAAGAATTGACAATTTACCGATAATTTTCTTTTTTGTTTTTTTTCTTGCCCGATTATTTTTTTTTGAATATATTTAAAATATGGAAAAGGCTAAAATTAGAAGTACGACAGTTATTGCTGTAAAAAAAGACGGTAAAGTTGCTATGGCCGGAGACGGACAGGTTACTCTTGGAAACACGGTTTGCAAAGGCAATGCGCGTAAAGTTCGAAAAATTTACAATGGGAAAATTTTGACAGGTTTTGCCGGAAGCGTGGCAGACGCTTTTACTTTGCTTGATAAATTTGAAGAAAAAATAAAAGAGTTTAACGGTGATTTGACCCGTTCTGCTGTTGAGCTTGCAAAAATGTGGCGTACAGAACGTTCTTTGCAGAAACTCGAAGCAATGCTGATTGTTGCGGATAAGTCAAAAATTCTTTTGATAAGCGGCGATGGAAACGTAATTGAACCGGAAAATGATGTTCTTGCAATCGGTTCTGGCGGGAATTACGCTTATTCTGCGGCTCTTGCCTATTTGGAATGCAGCAATTACAGTGCAAAAGAAATTGCGGAAAAATCATTGGGTATTGCAGGAAATATTTGTATTTACACGAACCATAACGTGACAGCAGAAGTTCTTGAATAGAAAAAACTGCAAACTTACATTTAAACGTTATTGCAAAATAAAAAAGGAAAAAAAACTATGGCTATTGAAGGACTTACACCTAAACAGATAGTAGAAAAACTCGACCAGTACATAATTGGCCAGGAAAAAGCAAAAAGGGCGGTTGCTGTTGCTTTGCGTAACCGTTTGCGCCGGATTCATCTTTCTGAAGATATTCGGGACGAAGTTGCGCCAAAAAATATTCTTATGATTGGGCCTACAGGTTCTGGAAAAACAGAAATTGCACGTCGGCTTGCAAAACTCGTAAATGCGCCTTTTATAAAGGTTGAAGCGACAAAATACACAGAAGTTGGCTATGTTGGACGCGATGTTGAATCAATGATTCGTGACCTTATGGCAGTTGGTTTTAATAACGTAAAGGCAGAAATGGAAGAGCAGATGAAAGAATCAAGCCTTCCGAAAGTTGAAGAAAAGATTCTTGACCTTTTGCTGCCCGGAACAGAAAAAAAACAGAAAACGCCAAAGGATTCCGAATCTATGCAGATGCCGGAAAATGCGTTTGTTTTGCCGGAGCAGATTTCTGATGAAAAAACAGAATCGTCTCAGAATTCGACCCGCGAAAAATTCCGCCAGATGCTTCGTGAGGGCAAACTCGAAGACCGCGAAGTTGAAGTTACAATAAGAAGGCAGCCACGCGGACCGAGCATGGAAATTATTGCCGGTGGAAGCCTTGATGATTTGCAAAGCGGAATGCAGGATTTGCAGAATATTTTGACAGGCCGGAATTTGAAGAAAAAAATGGTTACTGTTCGCGAAGCGCGCAAGATTTTACAGGCAGAAACATTGGATTCAATGATTGATCCTGACAAAGTTGCTGATATTGCAAAGCAGCGTGTGGAACAGAGCGGAATTGTGTTTATTGATGAAATCGACAAAATCGCGGCAAAAAATCAGAATTCTTCTGGACAGGTAAGCCGCGAAGGCGTTCAGAGAGACATTCTTCCGATTGTTGAAGGCTCAAAAGTGAATACAAAATGGGGCGTTGTAGATACAACTCATATTTTGTTTGTTGCCGCAGGAGCCTTTAGCATGAGCGCACCAAGCGATTTGATTCCTGAATTGCAGGGACGTTTTCCTCTTCGCGTTGAACTTGAAAGCCTTACAAAGAATGAATTTAAGCGCATTTTGCTTGAACCAAAAAATGCTCTTACAAAACAGTATACTGCGCTTTTGGAAACAGAAGGCTTAAAAATTGAATTTAGCGACGATGCAATCGACAGAATGAGTTTCCTTGCAGAAGATGTAAACAGCCGAAGCGAAAATATTGGCGCACGCCGTTTGCATACGATTATGGAAAAAGTTCTGGAAGATGCAAGTTTTTCTGCAGACGAACATTCTGGAGAAACTCTTACAATTGATGCAAAATTTGTTGATGAAAAGCTCCGTGGCGTTGTTACGGATGTTGATTTGTCGCGCTACATTCTGTAAAAAAAAATTGAATTTGCTGGCGCACGGCCTGCCACTTACATGGCAGGGATATTGCGTGCAAGCACGCTGCGACTTTTGCTGGCGCAAAACTCGTTGATTATACTGTGCGCTTACGCGCACGGCCCGCCACTTACATGGCAGGGATAGTAGGGGCGGCGGAGCCGTTGGCGGTTGCTTGCAACCGCCAATGTAGCGCGGTTAGCGCGGAACCCCGAATAGCCCGATTTTTGCGCTAGCAAAAAGCCACCCGAATTTTTATTTTATCTTATCGAATCAATATTTGCCTTTCCGCCTGGAACAAACGGCAGTACATTTTCTTCGGGATCAACTTTTACAGTGACAATGAACGGTCTGTTTTTTCTGTTTTGGTCAAAGGCTTTTTTGAACCATTCGCTGTCCGTGTTTGCATTTGTTCCTTCGATTCCAAAACCCTTTGCAATTTGAAGAAAATCTGGCTGTGCTGAAAAGGTGCTTGCTGAATAATTTTTGTCAAAAAGAAACTTTTGCTGCTGGTAAACCATTCCGAGCGTGTGATTTACAAAAATTATTACCGTTACGGCAAGGTTGTTTTCGGCCAGAGTTGCAAGTTCCTGAATGTTCATAAGAATTGAGCCGTCGCCGCTTATGCAGATAATTCTTTTTTGCGGGTTTTGAAGCGATGCTCCGATTGCCGCCGGAAGTCCAAAACCCATTGTTCCGAGGCTTCCTGAAGTTAAAAATGTCCGCGGCTCGTTTACAGGATAGTATTGGGCGGCAAACATTTGGTGCTGGCCGACATCTGTCGTAACGAGTATGTCTTTTTCGTTGAGTCCGGCGTTTTGCGCAAGAGATGGAAGCTCTGAAATGAATTTTCGCGGATTTGCTGAATCTTCAAAACCCTCTCTTTTTTGATTTTTGTCCGGGGAACCGCAGTTGAGGGAAAAATTTTCTTTTGAAAGGTTTGCGATTTTTTCTGCCCAAAGCTCGCGTTCCTGTGCAAATCCTTTGCTGTCCTGATTTTTTAAAATATTTTTGAGCGAATCTGTAATGAGCGGAACTGCGGTTTCTGCTTTGCAGACAAGGCTGTGTGTTGTCGGGAGAATTTTGTTTATTTCCGCAGCGTCAATGTCGATATGAAGAATTTTTGCAGAAGGACAGAATTTTTTTACGATTCCTGTTGCGCGGTCGTCAAAGCGTACTCCTGCCGCAAAAACCAGATCGCTTTCGTACATTGCAACATTTGCCGGGTAAGAGCCGTGCATGCCGACCATTCCGGCATTGTCCGAATCTGTTTTTGGAATTGCTCCCAAAGCCATGAGCGAAGTTACAACGGGCAAACGGTAATTTTTTTTGAATTCCCTCAATGCTTTTGCTGCTGCTGGAGAATTGCAGCCACCGCCAATGTACAAAACCGGTTTTTTTGCTTGCGCAAGCTCTAATGCCATTTTTTCTACGATATTTTGAATTTTTCCTTTTTTTGTATGAAAGCGCACATTTTCTTCTTTTATGCAAAAATCTTCGTAATCAGGAAAACTTTCTACTTCGCACTGGGCAAGCTGAACGTCGCGCGGAATGTCAATTAAAACAGGACCCGGACGGCCTTCCTGGGCAATTGCAAAGGCCTGTGGAATTGCCGTCAAAAGTTCTTCTGGATTTTTTACTGCGATTGAATGTTTTGTGATTGGAAACGAAAGTCCGAAAGTGTCGGCTTCTTGAAACGCATCTGTTCCGATAAGATATGTGTTTACCTGACCGGTTATGGCAACCAGAGGAATCGAGTCGCTTCTTGCGTCTGCAATTGCCGTCAAAAGGTTCATTGCTCCTGGACCGCTTGTTGCCAGACAGACCGCCGCTTTTCCAGATGTGCGTGCCATTCCTTGCGCTATAAAGCCTGCCGCCTGTTCCTGTCGCACTAGAATATGCCGGATTGAACTTTTATTGAGTTCATCGTACAAAGGCAGGATTGAACCGCCTGGAATCCCAGAAACAGTCTTAATGCCCTGTTTTTCGAGCATTTTTACAACGATTTGCGCGCCAGTCAACTTCATATTATTCTCCAAAAAAAATAAAAAGGCTCTCAGGAAACTAGTTCCGGAGAGCCTGTGATTTACGCTTTAAATTTATCAAACAAAAATAAAAGCAACGACTTTCCGGCTAGATGGAAACCACCACGAGAAGGACGCTGACTTTTACAAGGTTTGAATTAAACATATTTCAGATTATGTAACCTCAAAAACGTTTTGTCAAGAATATGTAAGAAAAATGTATTTTCAAGAAAAAAACTATCAAAAATAAACATTTGTGGACAGTTTATAAAAAAAGCCCGGCTAAAGACTTAGCCGGGCCGGGATAAACTAAAATCTTATCTTGTAATTGTTGTTATTATTGAATAAGAAACCGTAGTTGTGCCGTAATGAGCGGTGAACATTACCTGATAGATTCCTGCAGGAAGATCTGAAAGTGACATTGTAAAGTCTGTTTCTGCGCCTACTTTATCCGCGGATAATGCCTCAAAAATTGTTCCGCCTCTTGTTACAGTAAAGTTTACTTTGTCATAAGCAAAATTTTCGATTTTGTTGCCTTCCGCATCTTTTACATCTCCTGGAGTGAACGTCCATTTTGCTTCTGTCTGAGTTGTAGCTTCAATTTCTGCTGTTTTTCCAGTGATCGTTCCTGTGTCTACCGTAATCCAGCCGTCTTGAATTTCAAGGCTTTGTTTGTCGAAGATTGCCACACTTGCGTCTGTTGCGAACATTGCGTAAAGATCCAAGTTTTTGTAGCCTTTATACGCTTCTGGTGCTGTTCCAGGTTCGTTGTATCTGCTTGCAGTTTCGCTTGTTGCGTCTTTGCTCCAGTAAGACCAGGTATATGTGTTTTTCTTGATGATTGGAGTTCCGTCTGCTTTTATGATTTCGGTTCCAGTTGTAGAATCTTCGCAGTGATAGCTTACTCTGTCCGCTGTGCTGCCGCCAGTGCCGCCTTCTGCCGCTGTTTCGTCATCGAAGTAAGTGCCTCCGTTCATAAAATATGTGAGCCTGTAGCGGTTGATTGTATTTCCAGTAAATGCTTTAGTTTCTGTCGGTTCTGCTGGTGCTGTCGTAAGGTCAACAAGCTTCCAAGCGGATTTTCCTGCGTCGTTTACTGCGCGGATTCTTGCAAAATAGCGTTTTCCAAGTTCAAGGCGGAGCTGAGCCTTTGTGTTTCCAGAAAGAAGAGAGCCGCCTTCGTAGTTTGCTTCTGTGCTCAATTTGCTGCCATAAGTTACAGATTTTCCGTCTGCTAAAGCTGTTGTCCATTCATCGTCAGTGGTTGGATGAGTAACTGCTGTGTCCGCATCGTTAAATTCAAGAACTTCGATTTCAAAATTGTTTTCGTTTTTAGAACCACGTTCCCATTCAAATGCTGTAGTGTACCAGCCGGAGAACTTGTCCTCGCTGTTTTCCACATAGCCTGCTTTAAATGCTGTCGGAGCTTCTGGCGCAGTTCCGATTATGTTTGGAATACCAACTGCATTTTCTACTGTTTTTCCAGGAAGAACAACAAGAACGTCGCTCCAGTAGAACTTTTTATTTGAGCCTGTTTTTTCAAAAGTCACTTTGAAAAGATAAGTTCCAGGGGCAAAAGAAGCAATTGCGTAATCTACGGCATGTGCCTCGTCAATTGAAGCGTCTGTAAAAGTAACATCTTTTTCTGTCGGGGTGGCGTCTGCTCCGGCGTCCGCTCCTGTTGTAAGAAGATAGATTCCGGCTTTTGCAGTGAATCCTGCTGGAAGTTTCCAACCGTCAGTGTAAAGCTTCATTGCGATTTGTGCCTCTTTTGTAAGACCGTCTGGAGAAAGTGTAAATTTTGCCGTGTCGCCGTTGAGCATATCCATTGACGAATAGCCGATAAGAACCGCATTGTCTTTAAGAGTTGCTTCAGTCGGGGCTGCATCTCCATTAGCTACTGCGACAAGTGTAAATTCCCATACAGCGCTGTTTGCCGGAATATTTATTGTTCCGACAGTCTTTGAAGCAGTGCCTCCTGCAGCATCTGTATTTCCATTAAAATCCACTTTTTCAGGTCCAAAAGTTCCTCCAGATGTATTTGTACCGTAAAGGTAAAAATCTACTCCGTCAGAATCAAAAGAATCCGGGATAATTGTACGGCTTGCGCGGTTTGCGCTTTTAGAAGCCTGAGTTACGACTTCGTCGTAGTTTGTAACTTCAATGTTCAGAGTGTTTTTGTTTTCTGAATTTGAACTTACGTTTGCATCGGTGAGATTTGAGCACGAGGCAAAAATCATTGCGGCACTGATTGCAAAGAATGCAAAAATGCTTTTTCTGTTTTTCATAACATCCTCCTATAAAAGAACAGTTAATTTTTGTTAGTTTTAATTGTGCGCAAGGCGCACAAGCCGCCTGTTTTGCGGCAGGGGTAGTAGGGGCGGCGGAGCCGTTCGCTTGCGAATGAAACCCCGGATAACCCGGTTTTTGCCATGCAAAAAGCCGCCCGATAAACTTTGCTCCGTTTTTTGGGGGCTAGTTCATAAAGTAAATGATTACTATGCAGTCGTCTGTGTAGCTGTTTTCCTCCTTGTCTGTTACTGTAAGCGCAAGTTTATAAGTGCCGGTCTTTAAGTTTGAAGATGGCACGTACAGCGAAAAGGCCCTCGTTGTCATTGAAGAGCCGTTTGCAAGGTTACAGATTATGTTTTTTTCGATGGTTGTTTTTACGGCCGTTCCCATCTGGCCTGTCGCCGTCACTTCCTCGACTTTTGTGATTTTCCATTGATATGAGGCGCATCTTGGAGGCGCGTAAAGGCTTAGTGTTCCGTCGCAGCGCAGAAAATATTTTGGAGAAAGCATATTTTTTTCGTTAAAGCCTGGTTCTCCCGGCGCGATTCCTGAAGTTTTTTCTGAAGTTGAATCTGTGCTTGTAAAATTTGTGTTGTAATTGTCTAAAACGTCGTCAATCGAAGTTTTGCAGCTGTTTAAAGCGCCCAGCAAAAAAACTGTAATAAAGGTGAATAAAATTTTTTTGAGAAAATCAAATTGTTCAGAAAAGGCAGACTGTGTCTTTAAGACTGGAGTTTTCCGGTTCATTTTTTTTCTCCGATTTTAAAATTTGCGCCAAGTTCTGTGCTTATCATAATTTTTTGGACAGAATTCCATTGGGCCGCGACATTTAGCGAAAAATATTTCCAGTTTATTCCGAGTTTTGTTCCAAAATTGAGCGAAATGAACGGTTTTGAGGCTGCGGATTCCGCGCCAAAATTCCTGTTCCAAAGAAGGCAGACTCCGGTTCCTGCAAAAATCTCCGCGCTAAATCCAATCTCGTTGTTTACAAAAGGCATTACAAAAATTCCGAACGGCGCGCACAAATCAAGCCCTGCAAGAACTGGGGAATCCATGCTGCTGTTGTTTTTTGTGTATTTGTAAGGATAGTTTGATTTTGGAAAACCGATGTACGGGCTTACATAAATTCCTGTGTAAAAAGGCGGCAAAAGGTCGTATGTTAAAAATGCAGATGAAAATCCTGCCGACAGATTGTATGGAGAAGGCGCGGAACGCAGGTTTAAAGAAACGCACAGATATTTTTCGTGGCGGGTTTTAAAAGTGCCGTTTGTAATACCCCAGCCGCGTAAAGAGGAGCCTGTTCCGCTATTTGATTCGCCGTAATTTTCCGCGCTTCTAAACTTTTTTGGAGGCTTTTGTCCTGGAGATAAAAGCACGTCTTTTACAAAAAATTCAAAAATCGAGCCGCTTTCGTAGCCGATAAGAATCCTTGAGTTGTCCGGATTAAATTCAAAATCTGTAAGGGCCGAAAAATCGCACGAAGGAATGTAGCCGAGCCATTTTTCTTTTGACAGATCATAGAGCTCTATTTCGTCATTTTCCGTCACGATTGCAATTTTGTTTTCCTTATTGAGAGGTTTTATTCCTTTTATTTTGTGAAGAGTGTCGATTGAAAGGAGCTTTTCGCCTTCGAGGCTGTAAATGCAAAAACTTGTTTCGTTTTCTGGCGCTATTATTGAACTGTTGTCTGCCAAAAATTGAACAGGAATTTCTGTCTGCGTGTAAATTTCTGTCAATTTAAGAATTTCTGACTGGGAATTGCAGTTCCAGATTATCGCCGTTCCGTCTTTTGATGTGCTTGCAAGAAAATTTTCGTTTTTGCTAAAATTCAGACTGTAGATTTCTGAATCGTGGCCTTTTAGTTCTTTAAAAATCGCGTCTTTTGTAAAGCGCAGCTTAAAAAATAGCTTGATTGAATTGTCGTCGGATGCGACTGCCACATAGTCCGAATTTTTGCTGAAAGTGACGGCTCTAATTTCGTTTTCGTTTTTGCAGTCAAGCTTAAAATAAGGCTCTTTATTGAATTTGAGAAATCTGTCTTCGCTATTTTCTGTATTCCAGACAGAAAAATAGCCGTCCTTTGTAATTGCCAGAAGAATTTGGTGTTTTCCTTCGGCCGAAAACATTATTTTGTCGATGTTTTTAATGTTTAGAGTGTCTGAAAGTTCGTAGGTCGAGCAGCTGCGCAAAAAAACGGTATTTTCTTCTGTAAAGGCAAAAAACTCATCGTCTTTGCTATAGGCAAGGTTTGTTACTGGAAAAGGAGTCTTTACGACTTGAGAAAAAATCGGAAATGTAAAAAACAATGAAATTAACAGGAAGAAAATGTTAATTTTTGCTGAATAAAGTAACTCTCTCAAAAAAAATGCTCCCGTCATCACCCTCCGAATGTTGCTGTTTTAAAAATCGGGGGGGGGGGGGGGTTTTTCTTTATAAATCCTTTTCGGCAGATTTAGTAAAAAACTTTAATATTTTTTTGCCTGTCAAACAAACTTTATTTGTGGTATATTTTTTTTATGAAAGAAAAAATAAAAATTGCAGTTCTTGTAAGCGGAGGCGGAACAAACCTTCAGGCTTTGATTGATTACGAAAAAAACACAGAAAATTGTCCTTATCAGATTGAAATTGTAATTGCGGATACAAAAAAAGCGTATGCGCTCGAAAGGGCTCAGAACGCAGGAATAAAGACAAAAATCGTTTCTCCATTTGCTGTTTTGGGTGAGCAAAAGGCAAAAACCGTCAGCAAGGAAGAAAAACGCATTGCCGTTTCTGACGCTGCGTTAAATGCCGCAAAAGAGTCTGGTTGCGACGCCATCGTTCTTGCAGGCTGGCTTACAGTTTTGAGCGGAAAAATTATTCAGGAATATTCAGGAAAAATCGTAAACTTGCATCCGGCTCTTCTTCCAAAATTTGGCGGAGTAGGAATGTGGGGACACAACGTCCACGAAGCGGTTCTTGCCGCTGGCGAAAAAGAATCCGGCTGTACTGTGCATCTTGTAGACAGCGGTTGTGATACTGGAAAAATCCTTGTTCAGAAAAAAGTGCCTGTCATGCCTGGCGACACTCCGGAAACTCTTTACGCGCGCATTGCCCCGCAAGAGCACCAGGCAATGGTCGAAGGCGTTTGTCAGCTGGCAGAAATGCTTTCAAAATAAAAGCATGCTTGCCCTGCGAATTTTAATTTCGCTGGATATAAGTTGCTTTTGGTCTTGCAGTAATTATTACGCGGCGGTTTTGAGCCCTGCCTTCTGCTGTTTCGTTAGAAGCAACTGGCTGGGTGCCGCCGTATCCTCTGTAAGAGAAAATTGAACGGTCCAGACCGTTTTTTACGAGTTCGTCGATTATGGTCTGGGTTCGCTCAATGCTAAGTTTCATCTGTCCCTGCGGCTTGTTTACATCGGCAGTGTGCCCTTCAATCAAAATTGTATAGGCGTTGTCAGAATTCAATTTTTTGAGGCTTTCGGCAAGTTTCTTAACTTTCTGCACTTCGCCGTCCAGAAGCTTTGGACTGTCGGCAACAAATTTCAAATCATAAAGAATCTGAATTCCTCTCGCTGTGTCCTGAATTGAAGCCGCTTCTTCTTCGTTAAAAAGACGCTGTTTAATTTCGCGGAGGTCGGCATAGTATTGTTCAGTTTTTTGCAGAACAGCAATGTCTTTAACAAGATTTTTTTTGTCCAAAAGGATTACGATTTTTCCCTGCTTTAAAAGTTCAACATTTTCAGGAATACAAAGAATTTTTAAGGCGTCCCTTTTAGAAATAACAGGATCCGTGCGGAATCTTCCAAAAACTTTTCTTGCGTTTATGTAAAGCGGATCAAGTCCAATTCTCTGGGCGTAGACAGATTCGTCTTCCGTCCAGTCGTAGTGAACAAGCCCTTCTTTTTTTTCAATTTCCGGATCTTGAGTATTGCGCTCATAAATCAAGTTCATATCCTCGTCCCAAATTTTAGGGAAAAAGCACGGCATAATTTCGTCTTTTGTAAATTCACCTTGAACGTCAAGCTCGCCGCGGGCATCGATTATAATTCCTGTATAAACACGGCTTGGAATATTTTGCAACGGAGGCAGCGGTTTGTAGGCGGTTTTGTGCCGGATTAAAAGCGAAGAAATGTCGAGAGTGCTCAGGCTGCTGTCAATTTTTAAAACCGAGGCAGAATTTACAAAAATGCCCGGACTTTTTTTAGAACCGTCTACAATATTCCCAACTTGTTCGAGAGTAATTGTGTTGTCAAAAATAAGGTCTGCAAGCTGGGTCTTGTTGTCTACCAAAAGAGAAAGAAGCGGCTCTTTTACCAAATCCGGCAGTTCTGTTTTTATCCGGTTTACCGCGCTCATTTTTCCGGAAGGCATTGCAATATTGCTTTTTTCCAAGTCAAGATAAACTGAAGAACTAAAATTGTTTTTTGTCCAGTCAATTCTGCTTTTGCTTTCGAGGTCGCCGTTTTGTGCAAAAACCATGCAGGCGCTAAAAAAAAACGTGAATAAAAAAACTTTTTTCAATTTAATCTCCAAAAGACTGTCTTTTTTTGTACGGGGCCATTTTTGCTTCGCAAAAACCGGGCTATCCAGGGCTACGGCATTCGCCTCCGACCAAACGCAGGCGTTTGTTTTCGCTGCTCTCACCCTTCCTATCCCTTGTCCTCATTTTCGGCATTTTTTTATCTTATATAAAGAATTTTACCTTCAGAAAGAATATCTCCGTCTTTTAATCCGTTTATTTTCTGGAGATTTAAAACGCTTGTTCCGTATTTTTTAGAAATAGACCAAAGAGTTTCTCCCTTTTTTACAATATGCCTTGCTGAATAATTGTTTTTATTTTCCGCAAAAATTTCATTCAAGGCAATTTTTACGCTTTCTTTCATTCCATCAGGAAGCCGAAGCTGATATTTTTGGTCTGGAGGCGTGCAGTTTTGCAGAAGGGCAGGATTCAGTTTTTTTAAAATCGAAGGCTCCATCTTTAATTCGGAAGAAAGCCTGTCCAGGTTTATCTGTTTTTCTGTGGTCAAAAAGTCAAATTCTGCGTATCTTTTAGAAGATGTAATTTCTGGCAAAGACATTCCATATTTTTTTTCGTTTGTCGCAAGAATGCAGATTGCAAGAAGTTTTGGCACATATTGAACGCTTTGGTCGCGCAAAAGTCCTTTTTCCGAAATATACCAAAAATCTTTTTTTTCGCTTTTGCTCAAAATTTTCTTCATTGCGCCGGCTCCGCAGTTGTAAGCGGCAATTGCAAGCGGCCAGTCCCTAAACTGCCTGTAATTTTCTTCGAGTTTTTTTAAGGCGGCGTCTGTGCTCAGCCAAGGATCGTAACGCTCGTCAATGTATTCATTCTTTTTTAAAAGTCCAGCAATCGAGTTGTCCATAAACTGCCAGAGTCCGCGTGCTCCGCTTTTGCTTACGGCAAGAGGCTTGTATTCGCTTTCTACGACCGGAAGATATTCCAGGGCAGCAGGCAGGTTCTTTCTTTTTAGTTCCTGACGCACGTAGAGTCGGTAAAGCTCCCCGTTGTCTAAAATCTCAGAAAGCTGCCGTTTTCCAAAAGGTTTTGTGTATTGCTCAATGTATTTTTTTATCTGTTTTTTTGCATAAGGCGAATCAGGAATTTGTATTCCGCCGGCCTGCTTTTCGTCAAACGAAAATTCCTGCGGCTCTTGTGTCTTTAAAATCTCTAAAAATTCTTCTGGAGTAATTTTTTCAAGAAAATCACAGGCCTTTACAGAATTTTGGTTTTTTAAAAAGACAAAAAAAGGCAGGATTGCAAAAATGACTTTTATTCTACAGTTTTTCACCATAGTAAATTCCGGCCCATTCCCAGCGTCCGTGAATTTCCGGGTCTACAGGAAAATTCACCTTTCTAAAATACAGGTACCAGACAGGCATGTAAGGGCTCCAACCTGTTGTTCTCAAATAAGCCTCGTTTGGATTTGAAGACTCATCGAGTTTTTCGTTGTAGCGGATTCTTTGTCCGACCATAAAACCTTTCATCGAGAAATTTTCAAGCGCGTTCGCATCTGTTTCGCTTGATTTCCAGGACATTGCAAAGAAATTTACTTTTGAGCGATATTTGTCGAGAGAACGCCAGTCGTAGCGTCTTATTGCGGTTTTGACAGCTTTTTCCAAAGCGTCGAGGGATTCAAATGTCCAGTCCTTTGTCGAATTTGAAAAATCGACCATTTTTCTGGCATTTGAATAAGCGTCTGGAATTCCAGGAATCTGGATTGTCGAAGCGTCAGGCTGTTTTAAAAATAGCGAGTAGGATTTTAGCGCCTGATTGTATTCGCCTTCTTTTTCGTACTCAAGCGCAAGCCGTACATACATTTCTGTAATGCTCACAAGCGAAGGAAAACGGCTTACAAGCTGGTTAAAATACGAAATTTTATTTGTGGAATCTGTGCTGATTTGAATTAAATGCTGCAGGCAGATAAAGTGAACTGACTTTCCCTGAACAAGAAGATCCGGATAATTTTTAAGTATCCGGTTAAAGTAATATTCTGCGACAGGTTCTGCTCCGTTTTCAAGGTAGCTTGAAGCAACCATCAAAAGCCAATATGCGTTGTAAATGTCTTTCGGATTTTTTTCTACCCAGTCCGTCAAAAACAAAATCATTTCGCTTGAATTTTTTGAAGAATAAAGCGAATTCGCAATTCTATTTATTACCGCATATCTGGTTTGTGCCGAAAGATTTTTTTCATTTAGAAGAAGGTTTAACTGGACAAGATTTTCATTTTTTTTCTTAGATGAACATGAAAAATTAGAAAAAAACAAAGGCGCCGCAAGACACAAAAACACAAAAAATCTCAAGTTTATCTTCATATTTAAAGATTAACAAAGTGCTTTCTTATTGGCAAGAGGGCGAAACTTGTTGTATTCTATTAGCTAGAGTTAATATCTGAATTTGGGGCAAAAATGAAAAAACTGGCAGCGACAACATTGAATATTATTCTGGCTCTCGGCGTTGTTTGTATTTTGGCAGGAATTCTTCTGTTTCCGCGTCTTGCAAGTCATTTTAATGCTCATGTCGAAACCTGGACCGTTATTCTTACTGTTGCCGGAGCGCTTGTTTTTTATTTTTCTCTAGTAAAATACAGTTCGGCCTTAGTTTTTTTTCTTGGACTTTACGCTCTTCTTGCCGGTTTTTTGTTTATGATTATTGGTTCCGGACTTGTTCCGTTTGGAATCGAAGGTCTTTGGCCGGTTTCAATAATTCTTGCAGGCTTTAGCGTTCTTTTTACAGGAATTACAAAAGACAGGCGTATTCGTGTTTCTTACCTTTTTCCGTCTATTTTTTTAATCGGAATGGGTTTTTACTTTTTGCTTTTTTCTCTCAATTTGATTTCGATGGGTTTTAGAAAGTGGATTTCGATTTTCTGGCCTCTGTTTCCAGTTTTTCTTGGAATCTGCCTCATAATTCTGTTTTTAATTCAGCAGAATCCGGCCGCGCACTTTCCTTACGACAAAAGCGAAAGCCTTGAAAATGATTTTGAAGAGGATGCAAAGGAATGAAGCCGGTCTTTTACATAACCTTTGTTTTTTCTCTTGCATTTTTTTCCTGCGGTTCAAGTCCAAAAAATGAATTGCAGGCGGAAAATCATTTGGAAGGGCAGTACAGCGCGCAGCTCTCGGAATCAGTTTCGATAGCGCTTCCTCCAAAAAAAGAAAAAAAATTTTTTTCAGGAATTCCAGAAGAAGCGGTCAATGCTGTTGAGAACGGCTCTCCAGAATCTATAAACCTTGCATATTCGATTTTGCGGAAAAATGCAGAATTCTATACCGAAAACGAAAAAATTCTTTTAAACACAGCATATTCTTTTATGACGATTTTGTGGCAGCAGGAAAAAGTGAATTTTCAGCCGTTTGAAGGCTTGCCGCCAAATCCTTACACCGGCGCAATTGAATCTGCAAAGCGCGGAATTTACGATGAAAGCACTGGAAGTTCCGATTTTTTGACACTGGTTCTTCCTTCTTTAGTTCTCGTAACTTCCGAAAATAGAAAAGATTATTATCCGCTTGCACAAGAATCTCTTTCTTTGGCATTAAAAGAAAATCCAGAAAGCGTTGTTGCTAATTTTTTGCAGGGCTTGCTTTTGCTCAGACAGAATGATTTTGAAAACGCTTTAGTTTTTTTTGAGAAAGCTTTTGATTCTTCTCCACAAACAATAGAGACTTGCTATGCTTTGGCTGACTGCAATTTTAAGCTAAAAAATTACTCAAAATCTTACGAACTTGCAAAATCAATTCTCGAAAAAAATCAGTTTTATTCTCCGGCGCTAAAACTTTGCGCAGAAAATGCTTTTGCGCTTGGCGCCCTTGAAGAAAGCGAGCTTTATGTTGGACGGGTTTTGCAGCAGGAACCGGAAAATTCTTATTTTGTTTTGTTCAGGGCGAAAATTCTTGCGGAAAAAGGCGATTATATTCGCTCTGCTTCCTTGCTTGATGTTTATGCGCTTACAAATTCCGACAGCCGGGAATATCTTGTTTTGCGCGCAAAAGTTCAAAAAGACTGGAATAAAAATATGACGGCGGCCTGCGCGACAATCGAAAAAGCGCTTTCTCTTTATCCTGACGATACAGAAATTCTTCTTACTGCGGCAAGCCTTGCCGGGGAAACTGGTTCAAAAATAAATGGAAAAACCGCTGGCGAACTTGCAGAAAAGGTTCTTTTGACGGACAGCACGAACATCGAGGCTATGAAAATTCAGGTGAATGATTTTGTAAGCCGGAAAAAATGGAACGAAGCTTACAAAACAAGTTCTGCCCTTATAAAAATAAAAGACATTCCTGCAGAATGCATTTTTACTCACATTGATGTCTGTCTTGCGTCTGGCAAAAACAGCGAAGCGTGGGACATTATTTCTTCGCTTTACGAAAAAAATCCAAAAAACGAAGCGGTCTTGCAAAATTATATAAAAGTTCTTGTTGCTACCGACAGGCGTTCTGAGGCTTCTCAGCTTATTGAACAGAATCTTTCCGGGGCATCTTCAAAAATGAAAAGTTTCTTCTATTACGAGCGAAGCTTTTTGCAGAAAAATGAAAATGCGGTTATGGTGGATTTGCGTTCGAGCCTTACAGCAAACCCACGCAACAAGGATGCGCTTTTTCGTCTGTATCAAATTTATTTTAACAAAAAAGAATATCGAAAGGCTCAGTATTATTTAAAACAAGTAGTTGCAATTTCTCCGGCAGATGAGAGCCTTTTGCTGTTAAATGCAGAGCTTGAAACGCTTCTGTCCAAATAGACATCTTTATTCTTGCCTTGCCACAATATTATCAAAATGTTATTCTTTTAAGGCTAAAAATTTAATAAAAAAGGAAGGGAAAAAATGTCTTTTATACCTTTATTGCAGAATGGTGCTCAGGGACAGGGCAACATGCTTATGTCTGTAGTTCCGTTTATTTTAATCATTGCAATTTTCTATTTCTTCATTATTCGTCCGCAGAATAAAAAACAGAAGGAAACTGAAAAAATGATTAACGCCCTTAAAAAAGGCGACAAAGTTGTTACAATCGGTGGAATCCACGGAACTGTAAGCTCTACAAAAGAAAAAACAGTTGTTGTAAAAGTTGATTCAAATACTCAGATTGAATTTTCACGCTCTGCAATTTCTGCAGTTGTTACAGAAAAAACAGTTGAAAAAGCTTCTTCTAAAAAAGCAAAGAAAGCTGAAGAAGTAAAAGCCGAAGAGCCAGCTGTTGAAGTAAAAGCAGAAGCTTCTGCAGAAGAAAATGCAGCAGAAGAAGAAAATAAATAGTTTTCAGGGTGGAATTATTAAATGAATAAACGTAGTCGTTTTATTCTTATTTTGGTTGTACTTGCCGTTTGCGCGCTTTTTTTAAGACCGTCGGTAAAATGGTATTTTGGTACACCAGATGAGATTCAGAAAGTGGCTTTGAGTTCACTTGAAAAAATCAAGGATGAATCAGAGAAAAAAGCAAGAGAGGAAGTTGCCCTTGTAAAACAAATGGCAAACAAAGATGCAAATGCTTCTTTGGACAAATCTTACTCTTACGTTGTAAAAGCAGCAAAAAAAGCATATAAAGCTGCTAAAAAAGATGTTCCTTCGGACATGAATCTTGCAGCAGTTCTCTCCGCATTTTCAAGTTCATCGGAATTGCAGTCGGTATTTGAAGATTATTACCGCTCGCTCTATTTAAAAGCAAAACATAATTACAATTCGTCTGTAAAACTTGGTCTTGACCTTTCTGGCGGTATGAACATTATTGTAAAGGCAGACTTGGATGCGGCGCTTGCTAAGCAGAAAGAAACTTCTGAAGTTGGAAATCCAGATGCTTTTAAAGAACAGGCAATGACACAGGCTTTGGAGACACTTACATCTTCAATCGATAAATTCGGTCTTACTTCTCCGGTTATCCGTCAGCAGGGTGAAGACAGAATTTATATCGAAATTCCAGGCCAGGCAGATGGTGAAAGCGTAAATTCTATTATTCAGGGCAAAGGAAGCTTGAATTTCCGCCTTGTTGATGAAAACGCAACAAATGCATTTGCCGCTTACTATGCTTCTGTTGGACCTGACGCCTTTAAGGCAGACGGCTCTCTTGCAGACCCATCGGTAATTCCTTCAGACACTGAAGTTTTCGGCTATTATACAAAAGATTCTTATGGTCTTGACCAGAGAATTGGATACATTGCAGTTAAAAAACAGATTGCCCTCGATGGAAATCACGTAAAATCAGCTCAGGTAAGCCGCGACCAGACAACAGGACAGACAGAAGTAAACTTCTCTCTTGATTCTGCAGGAGCAACAATTTTTGCTGACTTTACAGGCGCTCACGTAGGCGAACGTCTTGCAATCGTAAACGACAACAAAGTAAAATCTGCTGCTACGATTCGCCAGGCTATTACTGGTGGAAACGTAAGTCTTTCTGGCGGTTTTAGTGTAGAAGAAGCCCAGAATATTCAGAAGGTTCTTCAGACTTCTTATCTTGAAGTTCCTTTAAAGATTGAAAGCCAGCAGGTTGTCGGCGCCTCTCTTGGAAAACAGGCAATCCATCAGGGAATGATGGCTTTGGCTCTTGGTCTTGCACTTGTGTTTATCTTTATGATTGTTTATTACATGGGTGCTGGTTTTTATGCAGTTATTGCACAGATTCTCAATATGTACATCATGTTCGCTGTGCTTTCAGCATTCAACCTTACACTTACACTTTCTTCTGTTGCCGGTATGATTCTTACAGTTGGTATGTCTGTTGACGCCAACGTAATTATTTTTGAACGCATAAAGGAAGAGCTTGCGCTTGGAAAGAGCCGTGCCGCAGCAATTGCTTCCGGTTTTGACAACGCATTCTGGGCAATTATGGACTCTAACATTACTACATTTATCGCCGCCCTGTTCTTGAGCCAGCTTGGTACTGGTTCGATCCAGGGATTTGCAGTTTCTCTTGCAATTGGTGTGTGTTCATCAGTATTTACAGCACTGGTAATTTCCCGCCTTATGTTTGACTTTAACACAGATGTAATCGGACAGAAAAAAATCAGTATCGGCTGGGGAGTTAAACAGTAATGAAAAAAATAATTCATTTTAGTAAATTTTTCCCTGCAGCAGTTGTTTTGAGCGCAGTTCTTATTGTTTCTGGAATTGTAAGCCTTTGTGTTCGCGGAATGAACTGGGGCCTTGAATTTAAACCTGGCCAGAACATTCAGGTTAGTGTTGCGGCAGAAACAGATTCTGACAAAATCGCAGAACTTCTTTCTTCTAATAAAATCAACGCTTCTGTAAAGTCTGCTGGAGATGAAAATACTTATCAGGTTCGCACTGAATCTGGTGAAAGTGTAGAAAATGCAGTTAAGTCTGTTCTTGCAGAGAAATATGGCAACGAGAATGTTGTAATTGAACAGAGCCAGTCAATAAGCGCGCAGTTTTCAAAATCTTTGATTCGTGATTCTATTATTTTGGTTTTGGCGACTTTGGTTTTGATTTTTGCATACACATTGTTCCGATTTAAGTGGGATGCCGCTCTTGGCTCTGTAATTGCCGTTATTCACGACGCTTTGATTATGATTTCATTCTTTACATGGTCACAGCTTGAATTTACAACGACCTCAATTGCCGCAATTCTTACAATTATCGGTTATTCAATTAATGCAACAGTCGTAATTCTTGACCGCGTTCGTTCTGATATGAAGATTGTGGAAGCGAAAACTTTCAAAGATATTCTTAACAGCGCTCTTACTGCAACCTTGAGTCGCTCTGTAATTACGACAATAACAACACTTTTTGCTGTTCTTGCTCTCGTTGTATTTACAACTGGCGACATCAAGAATTTTGCAATTGCGCTCGTAGTTGGTCTTATTTCCGGATGCTATTCATCATTGTTCATTGCAGGTTCATTCATCGCAACAGTAAGAAAAAATTGGAAACCTGTTGCAGTTTTGCCAAAAGCAAATGTTCGTTCAGAAGAAAAAAGCGAATAGCTTTTAACTTTTAATGAATGATTAAGCCGTGGATTTTTATCTGCGGCTTTTTTTTATGCTTTTTTGCTTGTAATGAATTTTATAAAATGCGATATTTAAATTCTATGAAAATTATTCGTGCAGAAAAAATGGGTTTTTGCGCCGGTGTGCGGCATGCTGTAAAAACGGCAGACAGTGCACTTGAAGAAAATAAAAACGGACAGGTTTATTCATTTGGACCTCTTATTCACAATCCTTTGGCCCTAAAAACTTTTGAAAACCGCGGATTGAAAATTCTTGATGAAAAAAAAATCTCCTGTGTAAAAAAAGAAGATACGGTTGTAATTCGGGCGCATGGAGTTCCTCCAGAAATAAAAGAAGGGCTTGAAAAGACTGGTGCAAAAGTTTTGGATGGAACTTGTCCAATCGTGCGGGCCAACCAAAAAAAATGTGCAGATTTTGCAAAAAACGGCTGGATTATTTTTTTTACGGGAGATGCAAACCACGGAGAGGTGATTGGAATTGAGGGAGCGGCCAGACGTGGCGCGGAAGATGCCGGAAAGAAACTCGATTTTGTCCTTGTAAAATCTGTCGAAGATGCTGTTTTTGAATATAAAAAACTTTTTTCAGAAAATGTGCCGGAAAACTGTGTTTTGATAAGCCAGACGACTTTTAGTGTAAAACTGTTTGATGAAATTGCCGCTGTTTTAAAAGAAAAAATTCCTGATTTGAAAGTTTTGCGCACTATTTGTCCTGCAACTTACGACCGTCAGGACAGTTTGACGGATTTGTGCAAAAAAGTAGACGGAGTTCTTGTAATTGGCGGAAAAAACAGCGCAAATACAAATCGGCTTTACGGAAAAGCAAAGTCGCTTTGCAAACACGCTGCCCTGATTGAAAAGGCAGCTGAAATTCCTGAAGATTTTTTTTCTCTTGAAAAAGTCGGGCTTACGGCAGGAGCAAGCACTCCAGACGATGTGATTGATGAAGTTGAAAAAACTCTGTCAAATAGTTTTTAGTTTTTTTTTAGATTTTGCATCTATCATACTCAATAATGGTTCGAGTAAATTAAAAATAGTTTTGAAGATTATTCACGGTTGCGAGCTTAAAATGAAAAAAATTATCAAAATTTTTATACTTCTGTTGGCATGTTTTTTTGTTTCATGTTCTTCCTCAAATATAGAAGATACAGAACTAGAGAATATTGCTGCGGCTGAAAAAAAACAGCACTCCAAAAAAGTAAAGCCAATCAAATACAACGAAGAAGAGTATAAAAAAGCCTACAATCAGAGAAATTATTCTACTTGTCTTGGAATGATGCTGTACAAAACAAGAAAAAAGGCAGATATAAGGGACAATCTTGACCTTGCTATGCTCTATTTTATTATTGGTGAATATGCTCAGGCTTCGGTTGTTTTTGAAAAGACTGACGCGCAGATGTTTGACACGCTTACAAAAAGCATTACAAAATCAATCGGAAAAGCGATTGTCAACGAAAATTTAAAAGAATATACGGGCAATGTTTACGAGTATCTTCTTGTAAACACGATGAATTCCCTTTGTTACTATTTGCAGGGAGATTTAAACAGCGCTGTAAACCAGCTCACCAAACTTTCTGACGTAAAACTTCCTGAATACAGACGTCTTTACGGTGAAGTTTTGATAAAAAATGGCCTGGATCCTTCTGTCCGCGAAAAGCTTGATGAGGACGCAAAATCTCTGAGCGCTTATAATATTGATTCTTCAGTTTTTACAGCCGATTTGCCTAAGAAGCCAACCGAAAAAGACGTTTATAAGGAATCATCTCTTGCCAGATACTTAAGTCTAATTTTAAGACAGGCAGATGGCGATAAAAGCCAGGTTGATTCTGATTCTATTGTTTTAAAGTCGCTTGTAAAAGATTTTGATTCTGTTGATTCAGCAATTCCTTCCGGCAAAGGACGCGTTAACGTTCTTGCTCTTGCTGGTCTTATTGGAAAACAGACTGCAAAAGAAGTTTATTTTCCTTCAAAGTCTACATATTTTTATGTTCCGACTGGAAATTCTTCTTATCGCCTTCTTCCTGTTCAGTTTAAATTTGTCTATCCGTTTTATGCGGGAAAATCTACTGTAAGCAGTGTTGACGTTGTGCTGAATAATGTGGGAACCAAAAGTGCTATTATAATAGAAAATTTTAATGCAAATTTGGAAAAATCTGTTAAACTTAGAGCTAGAAAAGAATACGCTGCAAGCATGAACCGCAGTATTACGAAAAAAGTCAGTGGAATTGTGGCAGGAATTGCAAGTATAAACGCTAGTTATGAAGGCTTAAAAATGCTTTCGGGAAGAAGCATTGCTTATACTTTGGCTTCGATTGCTTTTGACGCGCTTTGTTCTTCAACGGCAGCTGGTCTTTCGGCTATTGATTTGACCGAAACTGCTGATATTCGTCAAGGAGAATTTTTCCCAGAAACTGTAAATGCCGCAGGTTTTACTGTTCCTTCTGGCTTATATAAGGGAAAGGTGGTTTATCGCTTTTCTGATGGAAGTATAGTCGAAAAACCTTTTGAAACTGAGGTAAAAGAAGGAAAACCTTCTTTGGTTGTTTCTTCTTGTATAAAATAGATTTATTATTGAGAGGTAATTTATGAAAGTAAAAGTAGTATTGGCAAATTTATTGGTTGTTTCTTCGTTGTTTTTCTTTTCTTGCGGATCTACTTCTGTGAAAAGATATGGAGCAGAAGAAAGCGTAAAAGATTTGAGCGGATATTGGAACGACAACGATGTTAATCAGGTTTGCACAGCTTTGATTGATTCGTGCATAAAGTCAAAACGCGTTGCAAATTTTAAGAGCGCAAAAGGCAGAACACCTGTTGTAATTATTGGAACTATCAAAAACAAGAGCGTTGAACATATTGACACTTCAATTCTTTCAAAAAGATTTCAGAATGTAATTATCAATGACGGAACTTTGGAATTTGTAGCGGATGCAAACCAGAGAGAAGAGTTGCGTGCAGAAAAATACGATCAGGCAGAGAATGCTTACGAAACTGCTAAATCTATCGGAAACGAAACTGCCGCAGACTTTATGCTCCAGGGCACTGTTACGACAATTGTAGATACTGACGGAAGACAGCAGGTAAGAACTTACCAGGTTGATATGCAGTTGATTGATTTGGAAACAAACAAGATTATTTGGTCTGATCAGAACAACGATATTAAGAAGTATATAAAAAAATCTGCTGTAAAATTCTAACAGTTTGCAAAATTCAATAACGTAAGAAAGTTTAAGGATTTTTATGAAAAAAAGCATTTTTGTTTTTTCCTTTATATTCTCTGTCTGCCTAGTTTTTGGCGCAAAAAAGAAAATGCCGGAATGGACAACTCTGCCGACAAGCGTTTATCCTTCGGAAACTTATATGAACGGAACTGGCTCTGGAGAAAATCGGGAAAGTGCAGAACTTGAAGCTGTAAAAAACCTTTCTTCTATTTTCGGGCAGACAGTAAAGTCGAACAGTGTCGCATCAAAAAAAATGGAACAGGCGCTTTCTGACGGAAAAGTTTCTTTTTCTTCTTCTGGAAACTTGCAGCAGAATATAACGAGCCAAATTGAAGCAGAAAATCTGATTGGAATAGAAATTGCAGAATATTTTTATAATTCGCCTGAAAAGAAGTGGTATGCAATTGCAGTTCTTGACAGAAAAAAGACAGCCGCTGTTTATTTGGATCTTATACAGAAAAACGATGCAGTTGTTAGACAGTCTGTAGCAGAGTCTGAAAAAAATCCGCATTCTTTTTACGGTTATAGTGAGATTTGTTTTGCTGCTGACATTGCTTCTGAAAACGACAGGCTGCTTAAAAATCTTACAGTAATTGATTTTGAGCAGGGAAATGCAATCAGCAAACAAATTGTTTCGCTTCAAAGTATGCAGGCTGCTCAAAAGAAGTTTGCCGAAGGAATTACGATTTATATAAGGGTTGGTGGCGACAAGGAAAATAAGATAAAATCTGCTTTTCAAAACATTTTTTCAAAGTACGGATTTAAAACATCTTCGTCTAAAAAAGAAAAATACGGGCTTGAAGGCAGTTATTCTTCCGAAATTTCAAAAAAAGGAAAAATTACATATTGCGTTTATACGTTGGACTTAGATTTTTCTGATAATTTGAAGTCGGAGTCGCTGTTTGCAATAAACTTAAAAGGAAGGGAAGGTGCTCCTTCTGAATCCGATGCAAAAAATAGAACTTATCGGGTTTTGGAGAAAAATATAGGAACAGAATTCAGCAAAAATTTTGATTCTTATATGAATAATCTTTCTTTTAGGTAACTGTTTTTTATTTAGGATTTATCCGTCTTTTTGGCGGTTTGTTAAAAAATAAAATTTGCTTTGCAAATTTTTTAGCAGGAGGTAAGATAAAAATAGCCGAAAATGGCGTCTGTTTTTATCTTTACAAGTTTGC
>DLLE01000052.1:74786-97656 GCA_002477955.1 Treponema sp. UBA7570
GTTTGCGTTGCAAACTTTCTTATAATCTGTTGTTTCTCACTTCGTTGCGGAACAACTTAAAAAGTCAATCCTAAAACTCAAGTTTTAATCTTGACTTTTTGTGGGAGAAATAAAATGAAAAAGACTATTTTTATTCTTTCTGTTGTAGCTGCTGCTCTGTTCAGTAGCTGTGGAACTACAAAAGTTTCTGGTTCTGGAATTAAAGGCAATGCTGCTAAAGTTCAGAAGAATTACGTAACGATTCTTGACTATCAGGGAGCATCATTTGGTTCAGAAATTCCTCAGTGGGTTGTTGAAATTGGAAACGGAAATTATTCTGCAGAATATCTTTCTCCGATTATGCCAGGAATTGCCGGCAAAAAGCCATTTGTTGTAGTTTCTCGTGGCGATAACCTTGAATTTACAAAGCAGTGGGCTGACTTGGTTGATGTAGAAGTTCAGGTTGGTGATGAAATGCAGAGAATTGTTGGAAAAGCTGTTTCTGCTGCTCAGAAAGGACGTTCAAAACAGTCTGGCGATGTAAAAGATCCAACTTCTTTGGAACAAGAATTGAATATGTACAAGCAGGCTGTTTCTGCCGTTGAGCTTAACGGTCTTGAAAAAATTGCTTCATATTGGATCCAGAAAGAAGTAAAGCCATCAAAAAAAGCAAAAGAGTCAAAGGTTTATTATGAATACTATGCTGTTTGGGGCATGACAAAAAAACTTTATGATGCTCAGATTCAGAGCGCTATGAGTTCTATCGAAGACAATACTGACGAAGGAAAAGCTTTGAAAGAAGCTCTTTCTCTTAAACTTCAGAACATGATGATTACTTCAAACAGCGAAGAAGTTAATACTGAAGCTGAAGAGACTCTTGATGCTAAATAATTTACTTTAAGATTTAATTATTTAGTTTATGTGATTTGATTTTCTGATAAAAACTTTGTCTCTTTTGCAGACAAAGTTTTTATTTTTTAGAAGAAAATCCAATGAATTTGATTTTTTTGTTCAGGCTGGTTATATGAAAAATTCTCAAAGAAAAGCATTCTTTTTTAGTTTAGTTCTTTTTGTCTCATCTTTTGCAGTTTATGCGGCAGATAACAAAGGCGATGATATTTTTGAAAACCAAAAGATTGAAGAAGGCGATTTTTATAAAATTGTCGTTGAGCCTTCAAAAAAAGAAATAGAAGCTGAAAATTCTAAATTTTTTGAAAGCGTAAAGCAAAAAAAACTCGATATTCTAAAAAGAATTGAAAATGAGCGCCAGAAAGTTGCTTCTTCAAAAAGCCAGATTTCTTCGGCAAAAGAAAAAGCAAAGGCAGAGCTTGAAAAAAACAAGGCGAATTTAAAAAATAAGCCTGCAAAAAACACAGCGAAGACAAAAACTGAAAATACGGCAACGGATTCTACGGGACAGTCAAAAAAAGAAGATGTTTCTGTAAGACAGACACAAAAGGCAGATTCTCAGAAAAAAAATTCCGAAAAAGAAATTTTAGAAAACCAAAACAAAACTGAAAAAAAACAGAAACTAGATTCAAAAAGAAAAACTACGGCAAATAAACCTGTTGTAAAAGAAAATGAACAGAAAAAACTGCTGGAGCGGCAGGATGAAAATAATAAAACTATGTCGATTGAAGAGTCCGAGAAAAAAATGGATTCTGTAATAGATATGCGTAAAAAGTTTATTGATTTTGGAATGGGATATAAAGGCATAAGCTACGTTTGGGGCGGAAAAACTCCACGACCGGGCTTTGACTGTTCTGGACTTGTATCCTATACGGCAAAACAGAGCCTTGGTATAGATGTAAGGGGAAACGCCCAGGATATTTACAATCAGACATCTCCTGTTTCGTTGGGAGAAGCTCTTCCTGGCGATTTAATATTTTTTAAGGGCGCTTCTGATTCAAGAATTACGCATGTTGGTATTTATTTAGGAAAAAATCCTGGAGAAAATGACTTTGGAAAACAGAATTTATTTTTAAATGCGGCAAGCGGCGGTCCAAGAACTGGTGTAATTATCAGCGGTTTGAATGAAAATTACTGGAAAAAAACATTTTACGGCTGTGGAAGAATTATTCCTGAAATTTAAGAAATAATTGTGAATGCGTTACGGATTGTAAGGGCGCCGGAGGTGTTGTTTTCTGGAATGCAATGAAAGAAAACAATGCAACCCTGAAAAGCCGGACGGCAACTTGTTGCCGGAACGCCCATAAATACAAAAAATAGCGTGTAATTGCCCCTGTTAAAATAAGTTGCTATAATTAGAATACTATCTCTGTGGTTTATTGGCTTTATTAGAGAAAAAATTACGAGGTCTTAAATGGTATCTAAAAATGTTGGTGTTATTGGTGCTGGTGCGTGGGGTTCTGGTCTTGCACAGGCAATTGCCCGTGGTGGACATAAGGTTCAGATGTGGGCGCGCGAACAGGATGTAGTTGACGGCATAAATAACAATCATGAAAATAAGCGCTATCTTCCGGGCTATCCTCTTTCTGAAAATATGACTGCTTCTTCTGATATAAAAGAAGTTGCCAGCGGAAAAGAATTTTTGATTCTTGCTTCTCCTTCGCTCTATCTTGCTTCTACTGCTAAGCAGCTGCTTGAAGTTGATGATATTAAGCAGGGAAATGTTACTATCGGCGTAATTACAAAAGGTTTTATTACTTCTGCCGAAGGACCGAAACTTGTTCTTGAAACTTTGGAAAATGTTTTGCCTCCATGTTATAAAGGTCAGCTTGTTTATATTGCCGGACCTTCTCATGCAGAGGAAGTTGCAATGGGAAAACTTACAGGTTTGATTGCTGCTTCTGAAAATGCGAAAAATTCTATTCGTTTCCGGGAACTTATGCATGTTCCTGGACTTATGGTTTATTCTTCGCTTGATGTTATTGGTGTTCAGATTTGTGCCGCCGCAAAGAACGTAATTGCGATTGTTTTTGGCGCATTGGACGCTATTGCTGAACATTCGGATCAGTTTGGCGATAATACGGAATCTTTGCTTCTTGCTGCCGGACTTAACGAAATTCAAACTCTCGGCATGGCTATGGGAGCAACACATCCAGAAACATTTACTTCGATTGCCGGTGTAGGCGATCTTGATGTAACCTGCCGCTCAAAATATGGACGTAACCGCCGTTTTGGTCAGGATATGATAAAAACAGACATGCTTGAAAAATTTAAAAATCTTGATGACCTTATTGCGCGCATTGGCGAAATCGGCTATTTGTCGGAAGGTGCTGTTGCCTGCAAATATGTGCACGAAATTGCTGCTAAGCTTGGTATTAAACTTCTGATTTGCGAAGGTCTTTATAGAATTCTCAATAAGGAAATAAAACCTGCTGACTTGATTAACGACCTTTTGACAACAGGAAAAATTGACTAAAATTTAAAAATTAGCTGATTGTTTACAGGAATAAAAAATGCTTGAAAAAATTACAAATACTTTCAGTAATATTGTCCGTACTGTGAGCGGAAAATCTACGATTACAGAAAAAAATATTGAAGACACAGTTGAACAGATAAAAATGGCTCTTCTTGAAGCCGATGTGAACCTTCGTGTTGTGCGTCGCTTTGTTAATGCTACGATTGAAGAAGCTAAAGGCGAAAAAGTTCTGCGCGCTGTAGATCCTGGACAGCAGTTTGTAAAAATTATCTATGATCGCATTGTAAAAATGCTCGGCGACCAGAAGGTTGACTTGCACTTAAAAGGTCCTGATACACAGTCTGTAATTCTTTTGCTTGGTCTTCAGGGAGCTGGTAAAACGACTGCCGCTCATAAACTTGCAGCCAGACTTTTAAAAGAAGGCAGAAAACCTGTTCTTGTAGCCTGTGACCTTGTTCGTCCTGCTGCCGTTGAGCAGTTAAAAACTCTTGGCGAAAAGATTGGCGTAAGTGTTTATTTTGAAGATGGTGAAAAAAATGCCGTAAAAGTTGCAAAAAACGGTCTTTCGTTTGCAAAAAAGAATGGTTTTGATACGGTGATTGTTGATACTGCCGGCCGTCTCCAAATTGACGAAAATATGATGGAAGAACTTGTTTCTGTAAAAAAAGCAGTTGCCCCTCAGGAAGTGCTTTTGGTTGCAGATGCAATGACCGGCCAGAACGCAGTTGACGTTGCCAAAAGTTTTGACGAGCAGCTTGGACTTACAGGTGTAATTCTTACAAAATTTGACTCCGACGCTCGTGGCGGTGCGGCCCTTTCCTTAAAGACAATCACTGGAAAACCGATTTTGTTTATCGGTACAGGCGAAAAGACTGATGATTTTGAACCTTTTCATCCGGACAGAATAGCAAGCCGTATTCTTGGCATGGGCGACATTGTAAGTTTGGTTGAAAAAGCTCAGCAGACGGTTGATGAAGAGGAAGCCAAAAAACTTCAGGCAAAAATTGCCCGAAATGAATTTACTTTGAATGATATGCTTGCTCAGTTTGAAAACGTCGGAAAAATGGGAAGCGTAAGTTCTTTGCTCGATATGATTCCTGGACTTTCTGGACAAATAGATGAAAGCAAGATTGACCTTTCTGGAATGAAAAGACAGAAGGCGATTATTCAGGCGATGACTCAAAAGGAGCGCAATAATCATTTGATTATTGGTCCGAGCCGCCGCAAGAGAATTGCAAAAGGAAGCGGAACAAGCGTAGCTGAAGTAAATAAACTAATAAAGCAGTTTGAAAAAACTAAGCTTACAATGAAAAAACTTACAAAAAATCGCGGAATGCAGGCAAAACTTATGCAAGGAATGGCTGGAATGGGCGGCGGTTTTCCTGGCGGATTTCCGGGATTTGGCCGTTAAGCGGTAAAATGCATATTTTTGGGTAAATCCTAGCCTGGATTGCAGCCCCGAAGTTACATTCTGGCGATTAAGCTTTGCGAAATTGCCGGAATGTAATGGAGCGAAAGCGGAAGGGCGGAAAGCCACTCGACTGTAAAAGTTTGCTCCATTTTTTTATTAAAGTTTATGATTTTTGCAATTTTTGTTTTTATTTCTGCCTTGTCTTTTTTTTATTTTGTTGCAATGCAGATTGCTTCTCCCGGAACTTTTTTGGGAACCTTTTTTGGTTTTTCTGCTGTCTGGCTTTTGTGCGCCGTATTTTTTGCAGTTCTTGCTGTTTTGCAGAAAAAAAAGCTTTTAAGAACGATTTTTTTTAAGATAAAACGCAGCGTAAAAATATTTTTTTGCATTTTTGTCTTTTTATGCGCTGTAATTTGCGGTATAAACTTGTTTCTTATCTGTAATCCGAAACTTTCTGACGGAAAAGAAAAAGTTCAGTATGTGATTTTGCTTGGCGGTGGAATTACAAAAGACGCAAAATTGACATTGTCGGTTCAAAACCGTGTGCGTGTGGCAGGCGAGTACTTAAAAACTCAGCCTCAGGCGATTTCTGTTGTAACCGGCGGACAAGGAAGATTTTCTCCTTGTCCGGAATCTGACGTTTTAAAACCTGCGCTTGAATCCTGCGGAATTGACGGAAAAAGGGTTCTTGCGGAAAATATGGCAAAAGATACGATTGAGAATTTTTTGTTTAGCGCAAAAATTCTTGCAGAACATGAGAATAAAACAGTTCAGGAAATTTTAAATGCGCCGGTTGCTGTTGTGACAAGCGATTTTCACCTTGCGAGGGCGGAACGGCTTGCAAATAGAATTGGTTTTACGGACGTTTACGGAGTTGCCTCAAAGACGCCGGCACTTTTTGTTTTGAATTCTTATTCGCGCGAAATTTGTTCTTACATAAAATTAAATTTGCGGATTTTATTTACAGGAAAACCTTCGCTTTTAAAATAAAATTTTGGAATATTTAAAGTACATATGGAAGATTTTGCTTCAAAATATCATAAAATCCTCTGCAAGGAGTTTCCTTCCTGGCTTTGCGGTTATGTTTGTCTGCCGGCTTTACAGAGGCTTAAAGGCATTGGGCTTTTGTGCGGAACTGACTGGACTGCGCTTTACAGAAATAGATTTTTTTACAGCCGTTTTGATCACAGTGTTGGAACAGCTCTTGTTGCCTGGAATTTTTCTCAGGATAAGAAGCAGACACTTGCGGCTCTTTTTCATGACATTGCGACAGGCGTTTTTAGCCACGTAAATGATTTTAGGAAGGGAGACGCTTTAAAGCAGGAATTGAGTGAAAACGAAACTTTTAATATTCTTGCTGGCGACGAAAAACTTGCTGAACTTTTAAAAAAAGACAGGATTGAACTTGAGGAAATTGCCGATTATCACATTTATCCTTTGTGCGACAACGAAATTCCGCGTCTGAGCGCAGACAGGCTGGAATATATGTTTCCTAGCAATATGGTCCTGGCATTTTTGAACAACGGACACGTCTGGACATTTGAAGAAACTGAAGAAATTTATAAAAATATCTGTGTGTTAAAAAACGAAAGTGGAAAAGATGAGCTTGGGTTTTCGGATTTAAAACTTGCAGAACTTTATACCGAAGGTTTTTGCGACTGCTCTTTGATTTTACAGCGCAACGAAAATAAACTTGCGTTAAATATGCTTGGAAAAATCGTAAATCTTGCGATTGAAAAAAAACTGATAACAGAAAAAGACTGCATGTCTTTGAGCGAAAAAAAAGTGATTGAAATTTTTGACGAATATGCGGTTCAGAACGACAGTTATCTTTCTTCGCTTATAAAAAAATGGCGGACAATGACGCAGATTGAACGGTTTTGCCAGGAACCTGAGCAAAATTATTACAGCGTAAATCTTGAAGTAAAAAAAAGATATATAAATCCTCTTGTAAAGCATTTTTCTGGAAAAGTTGAGCGGGTTTCTGAGGCAAGTCCTAGAGCGCAGACAATGATTCAAAGTCTCTTGAATTTTAAGGACAGTGAATACGGTGCTGTAAAACTGCTATAAAAGCAAAATTGGCTGATACTTATGTTATGCTTGTGTTGAGGAGTTTGAAAATTTCCGCTAAACTTAGATTTATGGGTGGAAAAACTGAAACGTCTAAAATTGCAGAAAGAACTTCTGCTGTAAACAAAAAAACAGAAAAAAAGACAGTTGAAAAGAAAACTGCCGCAAAAACAGAAAAAACTTTTATAAAAGCAAAAAAGCCTGTCGCTGGAATTGACGAAACCGGAACTTTCAGAGCGTGGGACAACGCTAAAACAAAGGCTAAGCCTAAAAAAACGGAAGAAAAAACTTCTGCAAAACGTGGAATTACTGTAGAACAGACAGCAAAAGCCCTTGCCGCGGCAAAATCAATCGATCCGTCTTTAAAATCTAACGGAAAAAAACTTGCGGCTTACGACGATTCGCAGATTAAACATCTTGATGCTTTGGAACACATCCGCTTGCGTTCAGGAATGTATATTGGACGTCTTGGCGATGGTTCAAACCAGAACGATGGAATTTACATTCTTTTAAAAGAAGTTATCGATAATTCAATTGATGAATTTATTGTCGGTTTTGGAAATAGAATCGATATTCAAATTGTTGAAAACCGCGTGAAAGTTCGGGATTACGGACGTGGAATTCCGCTCGGAAAGGTTGTTGAATGTGTAAGCCAGATAAACACCGGGGCAAAGTACAATGACGATGTTTTTCAGTTTTCTGTCGGAATGAATGGCGTCGGCACAAAGGCTGTAAATGCGCTTTCTTCGTATTTTAAGGTAATTGCAATTCGCGACGGTTATGCTACAGAAGCGGTTTTTGAACGCGGAAAGCTTATTGCAGAAAAAAATACTGTAAAACTTTCAAAGCCTGCAAAAAACGGAACTTATTTTGAATTTGTTCCAGATGAAGAAATTTTTGGCAAGTACAGCTTTAATATGGAATTTGTCGAAAAACGGCTCTGGAATTATGCTTATTTAAATACAGGCCTTACAATCAACTTTAATGGACAGGTTTTTGCAAGTCAAAACGGACTTTTGGACCTTTTGCAGAAAGAGCTTGAAGCTGATACGATTTATCCAATTGGTTCGTACACTGGCGCGCACCTACAGTTTGCATTTACCCACACAAATGCTTATGGCGAAAATTATTTTTCTTTTGTAAACGGACAGTTTACGAGCGACGGCGGAACTCATCTGACTGCATTTAAGGAAGGTTTTATAAAAGGCGTGAATGAGTTTTTTCAAGAAAATTACAAATCTGAAGACATTCGCGAAGGAATTACGGCTGCCGTTCTTGTAAAAGTAAAAGATCCGATTTTTGAAAGTCAAACCAAAAATAAACTTGGCAATACTGACATAAGACAGTGGATTGTGAGCGAAGTTCAGTCTGGACTTGATGATTGGCTTCATAAAAATCCAAAGGCTGCGGAAATGCTTCAGAAAAAAATTGAAGCAAATGAAAAACTTCGTACAGAATTGAGCGCTGTAAAAAAAGAGGCAAAAGAAGCGGCCAAAAAGGTGAGCATTCGAATTCCTAAACTTGATGACTGCCGTTTCCATCTTGAAGACGGAACAAAAGGCGAAAATTCGATGATTTTTATTACCGAAGGAAATTCTGCTTCAGGCGTCATGACGCACAGCCGCGATGCAAATTCTCAGGCGATTTTTTCTCTGCGCGGAAAACCGGAGAATATGTACGGCAAAAAGCAGACTGATATTTACAAAAACGATGAGCTCTTTCAGCTTATGCGCGCTCTTGGAATCGAAAATTCTGTCGAAGACCTCCGTTATTCAAAAATCGTAATTGCAACCGATGCCGATAATGACGGATTTCATATCAGAAACCTTGTGCTTACTTTTTTTCTTGGCTATTTTGAAGAGCTTGTTACAAGCGGCAGGGTTTGGATTTTGGAAACTCCTCTTTTCCGAGTTCGCACAAAAAAAGAAAATATTTATTGTTATAGCGAAGATGAACGCGACAAGGCTCAGAAAAAACTCGGAAAAAATTGCGAGACCAGCCGTTTTAAAGGATTGGGAGAAATTAACCCTAGTGAATTTAGGCAGTTTATTGACCCTCAGACAATGCATTTAACGCCGGTTGAAGTTAGTCAGCTTAAGGTTATTCCTCAGTTGCTTGCTTTTTATATGGGCAAAAACACTCCTGAACGCCGTTCTTTTATAGAACAGCACTTGCTTAGCAACGCCGAAATTGATGTATAGGAAAGAAAATGGCATTTGTAAAAAATCTATTCGACAAAAATTTTATTGAATATGCTTCGTATGTAATCCGCGACCGCGCAATTCCTGATCTGGAGGACGGGTTAAAGCCTGTTCAGCGCAGAATTATGCACACCCTTTTTGAAGTTGATGACGGATATTTTCAAAAAGTAAGTTTTGTGGTTGGACGTACGATGAAATATCATCCTCATGGCGACGCTTCAATTTACGGAGCGCTTGTAAATCTTGCGAATAAAGAAATTTTCATAGAAAAACAAGGAAACTTCGGAAATAAATTTACTGGCGACGGACCTTCTGCTGGCCGTTACATTGAATGCCGGATTCACCCTCTTGCAAAAGATTTTTTAGTAACAAATCCAAAAATTACTCACTATGTTCCAAATTATGATGGCCGCGATATTGAGCCGGAGGTTTATCGGGCAAAAATTCCTCTTACGCTGATTATGGGTGCTGAAGGTATTGCGGTCGGAATGAGCACGAAAATTCTGCCTTACAATTTGAAAGAAGTTTTAGACGCGGAAATAAAGTGCTTAAAAGGTGAAAAATTCAAGATTTATCCGGACTCCGCAACAGGCGGTTTAATCGATGTTTCAAATTACAACGACGGAAACGGAAAAATTGTTACTCGTGCAAAGTTTGATACTACCGATGACAAAAAAATCGTAATTACAGAACTTCCTGTTGATACAAACGCAAAAGATTTGCTCCAGTCGATTGATAACGCTTATCGTGCCGGAAAAATAAAAATCAGTTCGGTTGATAATTTTACGACTGACCATTGCTGTATCGAAATAAAACTTCCGCGTGGAGTTTATACAAAAGATGTAATCGACAGTCTTTATGCCTACACCGATTGCGAAAAAACAATTGCCTGTCAAATGCTCGTAATAAAAGACAATATGCCAGTTGCAATGACGGCAACCCAGATAATTGGGTTTTATTCACAAAAACTCACGGGAATAATAAAGGACGAGCTTGAATTTGAACGCGGCACTTTAATGGATAAACTTCATATCCGTACTTTGGAGAGAATTTTTATAGAAGAAAGAATTTATAAAGCGATTGAAACGAAAAAGACGCAGGAAGATGTTATAAAAGCGGTCTATAAAGGTTTTGAGCCGTTTAAGGCTGAGCTTGTGCGTGAAATTAGCGATGATGATGTTGAACATTTGCTTCAAATTCCAATAAGAAGGATTTCTCTTTACGATATAAACAAAAACCGCGAAGAAGTTGCGGCAATCAATGCAAGGCTTAAAGAAATTGCAGGCCTTTTAAAAAATCTTGTTGGTTGCGCAATTGATTATCTTGGTTCAATGCTTGAAAAATTTAAAAAGTTTTCTCCTCAGATGTTGCGCCGAAAAACGACAGTCACGAGTTTTTCTGCTGTCGATGTTAAGTCTGTCGCTAAGTCTGATCAGAGTTTGCGCTATGACGAAAAAGGCTATCTTGGAATCAATGTTTCCGGTGGTCAGGAAATTAAAAAAGTTTCGCCTTATGACAGAATTCTTGTAATGCGAAAAACAGGAATGTATTCGGTTTGCGACGTTCCTCAAAAAATGTTTGTTGACAGGGGAATGTGGTTTTGCGAAATTGCAGAAAAAGAAATTATAAGCAAGGTTCTTTTTACTGTAATTTTCCGTGATCCAAAGACAAAATACTGTTTTATAAAAAGAACGAGAATTCCAAGCTGGATTTTAAACCGCGATTATTTTATTGCGCCGGACGGAATGGAAGTTTTGCATGTCGATACTCGCGAAAAATTTACTTTTACACTGTATTACGAAAAAAAGCCTCGTGTAAAAGTTTTGGAAGAAAGTTTTAAGGCACAAAGTTTTGAAGAAAAAGGACTCAAGACCCTTGGCATTCGGTTGTGTACAAAAGAAGTTGAATCCGTTAAAGTTGACGGTACGCAGATGGAGCTGTTTAAATAATTGAAAAACAAAGAACTTATTGTAAAATTTGCACCTGTTGCCAGAAAAAATTTAAATAAAACATTTTTTACGCTTTTTATAATCGTAATTCTCGAATCTTTGTGTTCAGCGGTTTTTGTCGGAACTTCGCTTCTGTTAAATTCAAGGCAGAACTCATTCTTCGGAACTTTTTTTAGTTACGGCCTTATGTTTTGCGGAGTTTTTTTCTGGTTTTTGATTTTAAGCGGTTTTTCCACAATGCTCCTGCGCATGGCAAGAAATGAATTTGTGACAATCGGTTTTTTGTTTTATGGATTCAGACGGTTTAAGAAGTTCGCTCCAGCAGCTTTTTCCTATACTTTGCTTACAGGAATTTCTGCGGCTGTTGTTGCCGGAACTATGTATTTTATAACAAAGTCAAATCCGGATTTTATATTAAACCTTCAGTCAAAATTCGGAGAAAACGCTTTTCTCTATCTTTTGATAATTTTCTCATTTATATTGTTTTTTTTGCTGATTTTTCCTCAAGTTTTTCTTTTTTTCTTAAAATATGATAATCCGAACCGTTCTGTTTTTTCGCTTGCTTTTTTGAGCTTAAAACTTTTGTTTAGAAATATTTTTAAATTTATAGGTTTTGTTTTTATGGCTGGCGGAAGAAATTTGATTCTTGCGGCATTTTATTTTGGAATAACCTTGTCTTTTTCTGCGGCGCAGAAGGGCGGTGCTGTTCAGTTTTTTTCACTGATTTTTGATTTCTTATATTTTATAAATTTTTATAAGGCTCTTTCCTTTATGAGCCTTGCTGTTCCGTTTTTTTACGAAAATTTGCGTCAGCCGGCAGTAGAAATTGTTGTAAGCCTTAAAAAAAATGATGATGAAATTTTACCGGAGAATAAAAATCCTGACAAAAATAATTCGGACGGCCAGTAATTGAAAATTCCTGTAAAAACTTCGTCTGCCCAGCTTTTGATAAAAGGTTCTCGTTTTTTAGGCGAGACTTTTATTCTTGAAGAGCAGAGCCAGGTCCGGTCAATTTTAAAATCTCAAAAACAAAAATATTCGGATTCGACACACGTTTGTCATGCTTTTGTTTTTGGAAAAAATGCAGAAATTATGGGAATGAGCGATGACGGAGAACCTGGAGGAACTGCCGGAAGACCTATGCTCGATGTTTTAAAAGGCAGCGGTTCGACAAATATTTTGGTAACTGTAACCAGATGGTTTGGCGGAACTTTGCTTGGAACTGGCGGTCTTGTTCATGCCTACAAAGATTGCACAAAGGCGGTTCTTGAAACTACTGTTTTTGAAGAGCTTGTTGAAAAGTCTGAATTTAGCTTTGTCTCAGATTATCAGTCTTATCAGGTTGCTAGGAAAATTCTGGAAGAATGGACTCTTTTTGACGTTGAAGAAAAATTTGCAGAAGGCGTAACTGTAAGTGGAAAAATTGCAAAAACAGACGCAGAAAGTCTAAAAAACAAGCTTTTTGATGCAACAAACGGAAAAGTAAACGTGATTATTGTTTGACGCAATGCCATTACAATTTTATAATAAGCGTTATATTTTTTTGTTTGCATCGCAAACTTTTAAAAGGAGTGAAAAAATGAAAAAAGTTGCTTGTATAATGGCTGCAATTGCTGTTGCAGGACTTGCACTTACAGGTTGTTCAAAGAAGAATTCTTCTTCGGACAAAGCTATTAAAATCGGTATTATTCAGTTGATTGAGCATCCTGCTCTCGACAAGACCTGCAAAGGTTTTGTTGATGCCCTTGCTGAAGCCGGATATGTGGATGGAAAAAACATTGCTATTGATATGCACAATGCACAGGGCGATCAGGGAAACTGCGTAACAATTGCAAATAAACTTGTAAACGATAAGGATGATTTGATTTTTGCAATTGCAACTCCAGCTGCTCAGGCTGTTGCTAATCTTACAAAAAATATTCCAATTCTTATTTCTGCCGTAACAGATCCAGAATCTGCAAAACTTGTAAAGTCTAACGAAAAACCTGAAACAAACGTAACAGGAACTTCTGACCTTACACCAGTTGCCCAGCAGATTAAACTTCTTAAAAAAATTGTTCCGTCTGCAAAAAAAGTTGGACTTATGTACTGTTCAAGCGAACAGAATTCAATTTTCCAGATTAACCTTGCAAAAGAAGCTTGCAAAACAGAAGACCTTGAATTTGTTGAAGGTTCAGTTTCTAATTCGAACGAAATTCAGCAGGTTGCACAGAGCCTTGTTGGAAAAGTTGATGCAATCTACATTCCAACAGACAATATGCTTGCTGCAGGTATGGCAAACGTCGCAATGGTTGCAAATCAGGCAAAAATTCCGACAATCGTTGGAGAAGACGGAATGGTTCAGTCTGGCGGGCTTTGTACTTACGGTGTAAATTACTACGAACTTGGAAAGCAGACTGGCGCAATGGCTGTTGAAATTCTCAAAAACGGAGCAAATCCTGCCGATATGCCAATTCAGTATCTTGAAAAATGTGATTTTTCTAAAAACGCAAACACTGAAAAAGCTCTTGGGCTTACTCTTCCAGAAAATCTGTAAAAATATAGTTCCGGGATTGTTTTTTGAGCAATTCCCGGAAAACTTACGCCGGACACGTCGGGCTTTAGTCGTCTGCTTTGCAGACGATGAGCGCATAGCGAACCCAGAGTGGCCGGTTTTTACGTTATGCAAAATTTTTTAGTGTGATTGTAATCAATGCTCCGCCGTTCTTGCCGTTCGAGGCTATGATTTTTCCATTTAGGTTTTTTACAATTGCTTGTGCAATGCTTAGTCCTAAGCCGCTTCCTCCGACAGAGCGATTGTGGCTCGAATCTCCGCGGTAAAAGCGTTCAAACACGTGTGGAAGAACGTTTTCTTCAAACCCCGGGCCGTTGTCCAAAATTTCGATTGCCGTTTGATTTTCGTTTTGCGTGCATTTTAGTTCAATTAGTGGATTTTGCTTTATGAATTTATTGCTGTTTGAAATTATTGCGACAAAAACCTGATGTAAAAGCTCGCTGTCGGTGTATATTTCTTGAAGAGGCTTTTTTTCAAATTGAATTGTCATTTCTTTGTTTATAGCCTTGAATTCTTCTTTTAACCGAAAAAACATTTTTTGAATGCTGACTTTTTCGGTTACAGGTATAATTTTTCCGCTTTCAATCCTGCTTAGCTGCAAAAGATTCGAAATTATCGAATTTATTGAATGTGTTTCCTGAAGAATCGTGTTCAGGCTTTTTTCAAGCTGTTCGCTGTCGTTTTTCCCCCAGCGTCTTAAAAGATTTGCCTGTCCTAAAATTACTGCGACTGGAGTTTTTAGTTCGTGGCTTACGTTGCTTGTAAAACTGCGTTCGCGGTCAAAATCTGCCTTTAGCCTTTCAAAAAGTCTGTTGAATGTTTTTGCAAGGTTGTCGAGCTCATCTTTTTTTCCTGTTTCTGGAAGTCTCTGGTTTAAATTTGTTGAACTGATTGTCGCCGCCGTTTTTGTTATTTTTACCACCGGAAGCATTGTCTGCCGTATAAAAAATCTTGAAATGAAGAACGAAATTATTAAAAGCGGAATTGTTGCAACTGCAATTAAAGAAAACATTTCCCGGAAAAACCTGTGTCCTGCGCCGCCGTTTGTTTTTTGTGCGATTTGAACGGTGAATGTTTGTCCACCGACAAATTTATATCTGGTTGTCATATAAATCATGCTTATTGGTTCAAAACCGGTTGTTTTTTTTGTTGAAAAGCGTATGGGTTTCCCTTCTGTTTCCGGAAGTTTTCCGAAAATGCTGTTTTTTTGGCGGAAAATTTCTCCTGATTCTGTGTCGTAAATCATGTATGAAACAAAAAATGGCAGCTCAGAAAGCTTGCGGTCTAGAAATTTAAAATTTCCAGTTGAAAGCGCTTGAACTATGATTTCGCTTGTTCTTGAAAAACCTTTGTATTCTTGCTGGCGAGAAAATTGCCTTAAAAGCATAAAGAACAATAAAATTATTATAAAGACAGTTGCCGTTAATATTGCAGAGAATTTAATAGAAAGCCGGAAAACAACGGAGTTTTTCATTTTTTATTCCACTTTGAGCATTTTATAGCCAATTCCGCGTATTGTTTTTATGTATTCTGTGCCGACTGCTTGGTCAATTTTTGAGCGGAGGTAGCCTACATAAACATCGACTGTATTTTCGTCAATAAAATGACCTTCTCCCCAAACCGAATCAAGAATTTGAGAGCGGGACAGGACTTTTTCCTGATTTTCCATAAAAAATTTGAGCATTAAATATTCGGTTTTTGAAAGATTTAAGTCTGTGTCCGAAAGAGTTACTTTCATGCTGTCAGGAACGAGAATTAGCTTTCCGTTTTTTAGCTGGGAATTTTTTGAATTTGGTGTAATTGAACGGCGTAAAACCGCATTCATTCTTGCAAGAAGCTCTTCAATTTCAAAAGGCTTTGCAATGTAGTCGTCGGCTCCCGCGTTTAGACCGTTTACTTTGTCGTAAGTTTCTCCGCGCGCAGTAAGAATTATGACTGGAATGTTTGAATTTTTTCTGATTCGTCTTAAAACTTCAAGTCCGCTCAATTGAGGAATCATTATATCCAAAAGAATAAGATCTGGTTTTTCTTTTTCAAAAAATTCGAGAGCTGTACGTCCGTCAAATGCTGTGCAGGTAGTGTAACCTTCGTGTTTTAGTTCTGCATTTACAAAGTCAGAAATTCCCGCATCATCTTCTACGATCAAAATTTTTTCCATAACTAAAGAACAACCTTTTTTTTAGAAAACAGTTACAGTTTTTCTTTTGAATGTGCAATCCTTTTATCTCTGTACATATGCTTGTCTGCAATTTTTACGACTTCTTCATAATCGCTGCTATCCTGAGGACATCTTGCAAAACCTACGCTTGCTGTAACCTGCATTCTTGCTGTTTCTAGAACAGTTTCTCGCTTTATAGATTCTTTTAGGCGCTCTATAACCGTTTTTACAAAGTTTTCATCATGTTCGCCTGGTAAAATAATCGCAAATTCATCACCGCCGAGCCTGAACGCAAGGTCGCCTTTTCGAATGCTGTTTGAAATTTTTCGTGCAACGATTGTAAGAATTTTGTCTCCCGTGTCGTGTCCTAAATTGTCGTTTATCATTTTAAAATTGTTTAAGTCAAGATAGATAAGCGTATATGGCAATGCCAATTTTCGATATTGCTTTAGAAGTAAAGAAAATTTACGAGCATTGTAGAGATCTGTGAGAGAATCCGTAAATGTCAGTTTTTCAAGATTTTCGTTCCTGTCCTTTGTTGTGACCAAAAATCCAATCAAAATCGAAATGATTACACTGACAAAAAAAAGTATTACGCTGCTTATAAAGAGTTTTGAAGGTGAGTACCAGCCGTCTTTCGGAACCACATAAAGTACCCAGGAAGATTCTTTTACGTTGAATCTTGTTATTACAGGATTGATTAACTCTTTGCTTGTGTTTGAAGAAAGCAAAACTTCGTTGTCAACATAAGGGTCAAATTTGTAGAGTTTGTAGCTGCATGGCGGATTTGAAAAGTTTAAGTAATTCAACGTGTCCTGATCAAACAGGTCTTTTATTTTTATATAAGCTGTACAAAAACCCCAGAATTCTCCCTGAATTTTTTTTGTTCTCAGAAAAATTGGATCTTGAAGAACGAGAATAGGTTCATTTTTGTCGAAAAAGTAAGGTCCTGTCAAATAGGATTTTCGGTTAATCTCTGCAAAAGAGGAAAATTTTTTTGTGTACGGAGAATTGTATAAATCAGTTATAATTTTGTCTTTTGGCATTTGCGGAAAAAACTGGCTTGGTTTTCCTTTTGGCGCCAGTTGAATGCACATTATTGAAGGAGTTTGAGGAATAAAGGCTGGAATTATATTTTCAAAACCGCTTACGTCGCCGTTGGTTGCCATTATCATTCCTTCGATATTTTCGTTTATTGGGAGAGCCTTGTCCAATGAAAAAGTGAATAATGTTGCGGCGGTTTTGCTTATTAGTTCACATTGCTGGCGCAGGTGAGTGATTTTTGTGTTATGTGCGTATGAAACTATAAAAAATGCAGAAACAACTAAGAGAGTAAATGTTACTTTTACTGGGAAAATTATTTTTCCTTCCTTAATTAGAAACATACTATGTTATTTTAAAACGAAAACGTTGTTTTTTCCATTGTTTTTTACTAAAATTATTGTTTTTTTGCCTTGCAAGGCTTTGTTTAAAAGTTATAATAAATAATTATGAATATTATAAGCATCGTTATGGCTATGCAGGGTGCCGTTGCACAAGGCGTTTTATGGGGTGTTATGACTTTGGGTGTTTACCTTACTTTTAGGGTTTTAAACATTGCAGATATGACATGCGACGGAACTTTTGCTCTTGGCGGTTCAGTATGTGCCGTTATGGTAATGAATAATTTTAATCCGTATTTTGCACTTTTTGCTGCATTTTTACTTGGACTTTTAGCTGGCGGCGTAACTGGTTTTCTTCACACAAAGTTGAAAATTCAGGAGCTTCTTGCAGGAATTCTCTCGATGACAGCTTTGTATTCTGTTAATATCAGAATTATGGGACGTTCAAATACACCTTTGCTTGGTGCAGAAACTGTAATGAGCCGTATTCAAAGTTTTTTTAATGGAATGACACCAAATATGGCTTCTCTTCTTTCTGGACTTTTGTTTTGCGCAGTATTGATTCTTGTCCTTTACTGGTTCTGTGGAACGGAAATCGGTTCTGCTCTTCGTGCTACTGGAAATAACGGCAACATGGTTCGTGCTATGGGCGTTGATACCGACAAAATGAAGATTTTGGGACTTATGCTTTCTAACGGACTTATTGCCTTGAGCGGCGGTCTTGTTGCTCAGTCTCAGGGATACGGTGATGTTGGAATGGGAACAGGAACTTTGGTTATCGGTCTTGCTTCTATTGTCCTTGGAGAAGCTATTTTTGGCTGGTTTTCGAAAAAATTGCCGTTCTGGTTTACTCTTATCTCTGTAATTTTGGGGTCGATTGTTTACAGAATTGTAATTGCGGTAGTTCTTCAGCTTGGATTAAAATCAAGCGATTTAAAGCTTTTGACTTCCATCATCATCACGATTGCTCTTGCGATTCCAATCATAAAGCAGCAGAGCCTAAAATTTTCTGGAAGATTACATAACAGGCAGGGAGCATAAAATGCTTAAAATTACAAATGTAACAAAAACTTTTAACCCGGGCACAATTACAGAAAAAAAAGCTCTTTTGGGAATAGACCTTACGCTCGAAGACGGTGATTTTGTGACTGTAATTGGTGGAAATGGAGCGGGAAAGTCAACTCTCTTAAACCTGATTGCCGGAGTTCATTCTTGCGATACTGGAAAAATCGAACTGAATGGAATTGATATGACAAATATGCCTGAATACCGCCGCGCAAAATATCTGGGGCGTGTTTTTCAGGATCCGATGCTTGGTACTGCCGCAAATATGGAAATTGAAGAAAACCTTGCAATGGCTTTTAGACGCGGAAAAACACGTTCTCTTGCATGGGGAATAAAAAATTCTGAACGCAATCTTTATTACGAAAAACTTAAGCTTTTGGAACTTGGCCTTGAAAACCGTATGCACAGCAAGGTTGGTCTTCTTTCTGGCGGCCAAAGACAGGCTCTTACTCTCTTGATGTCAACTTTGCAAAAGCCGGATTTGCTGCTTTTGGACGAACATACCGCTGCTCTTGATCCAAAAACTGCCTCTCGTGTACTTGAATTGACTAAAAAATTTATCGAAGAAGATCATTTGACTGCGTTTATGGTTACACACAACATGATGCATGCGATTGAATATGGAAACCGCCTCATTATGATGATGAACGGAAAAATTGTTTACGATGTTCGTGGTGAAGAAAAAAAGAGTCTTAAGGTTGACGATTTGCTTGCAAAATTTGGTGCTGCCGGAGAAATGAACGACAGGATGATGCTTGAAAGCAAAGCCCTATAAAATTTAATTTGGACAAAATTGAGGTCAATTTTTGGCTGTCAATTCTGTCCGTTTTTTTTGTTATTTTACATAAGTGTCGAGCCATTCAATTGAAAGAGCCTGCCACTTTTTTGCCGTTCCTGATGCTCCCATAATTCCAAAACCATGTCCGCTCGCCGGAAATACGTGAAGTTCTGTGCGGACTCCTGCTTTGCGAAGAGCGGTCCAGTAAGGAATGATGTTTGTTTCTGGATTTACTGATTTATCATTGACGGCACAGCAAAGCCATGCGATAGGATTGTCCTTGCTGACGTTTTTTTCGCAGGAAGCTGCGTCTTTTTGAGCTTGAGCTGCTGATTCCCCAAGCAGATTTTTTTGACTTCCAGCGTGGGTAAGACCGTCCTGCATTGTAATTACAGGATACATAAGCATTTGAAATGCCGGTTTTGCATTTGTCCATGAACCGTCTGCCTGTTTGTCTGCCTTGTCCTGCATTTTGTAAACTTCATCGTTGTAGCGCTCTGCAAGAGTTCCTGCAACGTGTCCGCCTGCCGAAGAGCCCATTACTCCGATTTTGTCCGGATTTATGCCGAATTCTTGGGCACGGGAGCGGATTACACGCATTGCTCTTTGCGCGTCGGCAAGTGAGACTGTAGAACTGTCTTTGTGCGGATCGTTTGGCGTGCGGTAAACAAGAACAAAACAAGTGTATCCGGCATCGTTGTATGCTTTTACATACTGAACGCCTTCTTTGTCGTAAACTACGCGCTGGTACGAGCCTCCCGGAATAATTAAAATCCCTGTTTTTTTATTCTGCGATTCTTTTGACGGCTTGTAGACTTCGAAGTAAGGCTGGGTTACGCCGGAAATTATTCTGTCATGAGTGTTTCCGCCTCCGCGCTCTTCGACAGTCTGTGCGATTTTTAGTTTTTCTGAGCCTGGACCTGTTTTTTTTGGCCAAAGCCAGACTTTTTCCTGGGCAAAAATTGAACTGCAAAGAAGAATTGCAGTTACAGCAGCAAGTGTTTTTTTCATTTGTTCCTCCAAGACAAGTATTGTGCTATATTTATAATATAGGATTGTAGCCCCGATTGGAATGGCGCCGCAGGCGTTCGGCTTTGCCGAATGAGCGTGAGCGCAACCATGAAAAGCGGGTTTGACCGAAATTTATGCTCCAAACTTGCATAAATTTATCTTTTAAATTTGGGTGGATTTTTATGACGGAAAATATTCAGGATGCGATTTCGGCTTTTTCGGACAAATTAAAGAGAATTTCGGGCTTTTCGGATGCCGTGCAAAAAAAAGATATTTCGGAAGATGAGATTCTTGAAGAAAAAATCCGGCACAGTGCGCAGGCGTTGCGGTCGAGCGTTGTAAACACTTATAGAATTTATAAATCGCCTTTTGCTGCCCTCGGTAAAAATTCGGGCAGGGCTGCTTCGATTGAAGAGGACGAGGAGGCGCTTTTTGAAGCTTATTCGCTTTTTGCCGGCGCAATGGAACTCAATAAAAAAAATGAAGGAAAAAACGCCGCGACTTATATTTCGAGAGTTGAAATTGCTTCGCCTTTAGCTAAGAAAGCCTGTTATACGGTTGGCGGACAGTTTATCTGGCTTTTTTTGTGGTTGTATTTTGAGAAAAATCGCCGTGATTATTTTCCTTATTTTTGTGAACGGGAAAAAAGCTGGGAATTGTGTTTTAAAAAGTCTGCTAATTTTTTGTTTGAAGGGCGCGAAAAAGAAGTGTTTGAGATTGTAAAACGCGAATTTTATTCATAATATTGCTGTTATGACAAAGGATTTGACGGTTGGAAGGCCGCTAAAAGTTATTTTTGATTTTGCGGTTCCTGTTTTTTTTGGATATTTGTTTCAGCAGTTTTATAACCTTGTAGATACGATTATTGTCGGTCAGTTTTTGGGAGTTTCGGCTTTAGCTTCTGTTGGTTCTACAGGGTCGCTCAATTTTATGATTATTGGTTTTTGCATGGGACTTTGCTCTGGGTTCGCAATTCCTGTTGCTCAAAAGTTTGGTGCAAAAGATTTTTGCGGAATGAGGCAGTTTGTCTTTAATTCTGCTGTTTTGGGCGGAATTTTTGCAATTGTTCTGACTGCGGTTACTGTGATTTTTTGCAAGCCGCTTCTCGTACTTTTAAAAACTCCTGCCGACGTTGTTGATGGCGCTTATGATTATTTTGTGGTTATTCTGGCTGGAATTCCTGTCGTAATTCTCTATGATCTTCTTTCTGGAATAATACGTGCTGTTGGCGACAGCAAGACGCCTCTATATTTTTTGATTTTTTCTGCAGTTTTAAATATTATTCTTGATTTGATTTTTATTGCTTGTTTTGGCTGGGGAATTCCCGGCGCTGCCTATGCGACTGTTATAAGCCAGGGAATTGCCGGAATAATCTGTTTTTTTTATATGCACACAAAATTTGAAATTTTAAGGTTGAATAAGGAAGACAGGATTTTTAGTTCAAGGAGGAGTCTTAGCCTTCTTGGAACTGGTGTTCCGATGGGGCTTCAATATTCAATTACAGCAATCGGCTCTGTAATTTTGCAGGCTGCGGTCAACGTTCTTGGATCAGTTTATGTTGCTTCGATTGCAACTGGAGCTAAAATAAATATTTTTTTTGCGACGCCTTTTGATGCTTTAGGAACAACAATGGCGACTTATGGCGGACAGAATGTCGGCGCAGGAAAAACTGAACGTTTGAACAGCGGGCTTTTTAGCGCCTGCATTATCGGTTTTATTTATTCTGCCTTTGCATTTGTCGTGATGTTTTTTGGAAGCGAAGCGTTGACCAATCTTTTTATGAACAAAAATGAAGCGCCTGAAGTTGTGGAGCTTGTCTGTAAAAATGTGCGCATGTTTTTGCTTGTAAACAGCGCCTGTTATGTTCTTTTGGTTCTTGTGAATGTCGTAAGGTTTATGATTCAGGGAATGGGATTTTCAACGGTTGCTGTATTTGCCGGAGCATTTGAACTTGTTGGACGAGGTGTAATCGGAGTTATTTTTATTCCGATGTTTGGATTTGCCGCTGCTTGTGCTGCGAGTCCGTTGGCTTGGCTTTTGGCGGACAGCTTTTTGATTCCTGTTTTTTTCTGGTGCTGCAAAAAATTAAAGAAAAAGTAGATTTTTTTTACCATAGTTGCCCAGAAGTTCTTATTTTCAGTATAATGAAAAGATAAAATTGTTTTTTTATAGCCTGAATGCTGGATTTTAAATTTGGAATTTAGGGAATTATAAAATTCATTTATTGAATTTAAGAGGAATGACATGGAAAATATTAAAGAAGTTCGTGTTCGCTACGCTCCGTCTCCGACTGGAATGCAGCATATTGGCGGTGTAAGGACTGCGCTGTTCAATTATCTTTTTGCGCGCTCAAAGGGCGGAAAATTTATTTTGCGTCTTGAAGACACCGACCGCACACGTTACGACGAAAAATACGTAAAAAATCTTTATGATACTCTTGCCTGGCTTGGAATTGACTGGGACGAAGGCGGCGACAAGGGCGGTGAATACGGTCCTTACGTTCAGAGCGAGCGTTTCGAGCTTTACAAAAAATACGCGAACGAGCTTATTGAAAAAGGCGAGGCTTATTATTGTTTCTGCGATGCTGAACGCCTTGAAAGAATCCGCAAAATTCAGACAGAAAATAAAATGGCACCTGGCTATGACAGAAACTGCCGGCATTTGACAGAAGAAGAAGTAAAAGAAAAGCTTGCTTCTGGAGTTCCTCACGTAATTCGCTTAAAGGTTCCGATGGAAGGCGAGACAAAATTCCACGACCATATTTTGGGAGACATTGTATGGAAGAACGAGGATATTTCTCCTGACCCAATTCTCTTGAAGTCAGACGGATTTCCGACTTACCACCTTGCGAATATTGTTGACGATCATCTTATGAAGATTTCGCACGTTATGCGCGCTCAGGAATGGATTCCTTCAACTCCGCTCCA
>DLLE01000052.1:97822-120348 GCA_002477955.1 Treponema sp. UBA7570
GCAATTATAAACTACGTTGCGCTTTTGGGATGTTCTTATGAAGAAGGAAAAGAGTTTTACACTCTCAAAGAACTTGCAGAAAAATTCAGCCTTGAACACTTGAATAAAGCTCCTGCTGTTTTTGATTACAAAAAACTCGAATTTTACAATGCAAACTATATTCGTCAGCTTTCGACAGAAGAACTTTACAAATGGACTTTGCCGTTTATTACTGGAACAGGAGACGCGACTCTCGAAATCAATCCGGAAAATCCGCAGCCAAAACCAAATGTTGGTCCTCAATTCTCTGGAGTTGCGCTTGGAGAGGACGGAGAGCCTTATTGTGTTGACAAGTCGATGAATATGACGAGCGAAGACGTAAAAGAAACCTTGATGGGACTTATGCCGCTTATTCAGGAAAGATTGAAGTTCTTGACCGAAGCTGCGGAAATGGTTCGTTTTATGTTTACAGAACCTGCAGTTCCTTCTGCAGACCAGATTATTCCAAAAAGAATCGATGCCGCAAAAACTAAGGAAGTTTTGGAGGTTGCAAAAGAATTTGTTGCAGCAGTTTTTGAAACTGACCACGAAGGCGCAGAAAATTTTGCAAAGGCAAAGGCAGAAGAACTTGGAATTAAACTTGGCGACTTTATGATGCCGATTCGTATGGCAGTTACTGGAAGCCGTGTTTCTCCGCCTCTTATTGGTTCAATCCACGTCCTTGGAAAAGAGCGCAGCCTTAAGAGAATAGAAAGAACTATTGCAACACTGTAGTTTTTGAAAAATATTCTAAAACAATAAAAAATGGTCATTAAATCTGAATGAATAACAGACAAATGACCATTTTTTTGGAAGAAAAAGAGTTTGAAAGAGGAAAAGAAACCTTTAAAAAAGGTGTCTTTTCCTCTTTTTTGTTTTCTATCTTTTTATTTTTCAAAGAATTCTGTTGTGGAATACGCTTCCTTCAAGATTTTCTGCATATCAGAAACCATCGGAACGCGCGGGTTTGCAGGTGAGCACTGGTCTTCGTATGCAAGGTAAGAAAGTTTTTCAACAGCGTCCATCCAAGCCTGCTCGTCGATTCCCTGGCTCTTGAAGTTCATCTGGATTCCGACCTTCATTCCAAGCTCGCCGCACGCTTTCGCGTAAGACTCAACGCCTTCCGCAGTTGTTTTTGCAGGAAGACCGAGAATTCTTGCCAGCTCAGCATAGCGTTCTGCAGCCTTGTAATAGTTGTATTTTGGCCAAGTTGAAAGTTTTTCTGGCTGCGCGCCGTTGTAGCGGATTGTGAACGGAAGAAGAATCGCGTTTGCGCGTCCGTGAGGAACGTGGAATTCGCCTCCGACCTTGTGGGCCATTGAGTGGTTCATTCCGAGGAATGCGTTTGCAAAAGCCATTCCGGCAAGGCACGAAGCATTGTGCATTTTCTCTTTCGCCTCAACATCGGAAGCTCCGTTCTTGTAAGAGCGCTCAAGATACTTGAAGACCATCTTGATTGCCTGAATACAAAGTCCGTCTGTAAAGTCGCTTGCAAGAGTTGAAACAAACGCTTCCGTCGCGTGAGTCAAAACGTCCATTCCAGTGTCGGCAACGATTTTTGGAGGAAGACCGTATGTGAAAGTCGGGTCGATAATCGCAACGTTCGGAGTCAAAGAATAGTCTGTGAGAGGATATTTCTTGTGCTCTTCCTTGTCTGTGATTACTGCGAACGGAGTCACTTCAGAGCCGGTTCCAGATGTTGTAGGAACGCAGACAAGCAACGCTTTCTTTCCAAGAGCAGGATAGCGGAACGCGCGTTTTCTGATGTCCATAAATTTCTGCTTCAAGTCGTTGAAATCTACATCAGGATTCTCATAGAAAAGCCACATTCCCTTTGCGCAGTCCATTGAAGAGCCGCCGCCAAGCGCGATGATTGTGTCAGGCTCGAACGAGCGCATAAGCTCAACGCCTTTTCTGACAGTCTGGATTGAAGGATCCGGCTCGACATCGCAGAAGAGCTGGTACTGAATATCGTTTCGGTTGAGCTTGAGCTGGTCAGTGATTTTGTCAACATATCCAAGCTGAACCATAGAGCGGTCAGTTACGATAATCGCCTTGTGAATCTCCTTCATCTGGTGGAGATATTCGATTGAGTCGCGCTCAAAGTAGATTTTTGATGGAATCTTAAACCACTGCATATTGTTTCTTCTCCGTCCAAGTTTCTTGATGTTCAAAAGGTTCACCGCGCTGATGTTGTCGTCAGTCGAGTTGTGTCCGTAAGAACCGCAGCCCAATGTCAAAGAAGGAATGAACGAGTTGTAGACGTTTCCGATTCCGCCGAACGTCGAAGGCGAATTCCAGATGATTCTGATTGCAGGCACAACGTCGCCGAAATGCTCAGCGATTTTTTTGTCTGATGTGTGGATTGCAGCCGAATGTCCAAGTCCGTTGAATCTTACAGAGCTTTCAGCCTTCTTGATTCCGTCCTCAGTTGAATTTGATTTTACAACAGCGAGAACAGGAGAAAGCTTCTCGCGTGTTAGGCATTCAGGAACGCCGATGTCCTTACATTCCGCCAGAATAATGCTCGTTTCAGCTGGAATTTCAAATCCGGCATTTTTCGCAAGAACTCCAGGATTCATTCCAACGATGTCAGGATTCAATTTTGCGGTGCTCGGGTCTCCGTCAACTCCGAACATATATTTTTCAAGCTTTTTCTTCTCGTCCGAAGAGCAAAGATAAGCCTTGTATTCCTTGAACATTTTCAGCGCGTCAGAATAAATCTCTTTGTCGATGATTACGGTCTGCTCAGAAGCGCAAATCATTCCGTTGTCAAAAGCCTTTGACATTACAATGTCGTTTACAGCCTGACGAACGTTGCAAGTTTTTTCCATATATGCAGGAACGTTTCCAGCTCCAACGCCAAGCGCAGGTTTTCCGCAAGAATAAGCCGCCTTAACCATCGCGTTTCCGCCAGTTGCAAGGATTGTCGCAACTCCAGGATGATTCATCAAAAGCGATGTTTTTTCCATTGAAGGCTCTTCAATCCACTGGATACAGTCTTTCGGCGCGCCAGCCGCAACAGCAGCCTCGTAGCAGACTTTAGCCGCCGCAATCGAGCATTTTATCGCGCTCGGGTGAAATGAAAAAATAATCGGATTTCGTGTTTTAAGACAAATCAGAGACTTGAAAATCGCAGTTGAAGTCGGGTTTGTTACAGGAGTCAAGCCGGCAACAACTCCGACAGGCTCAGCAAGTTTTACAATTCCGGTAACATCGTCATCTTCAACAATTCCTACAGTTTTAAGATGACGCATATGATTCACAACATATTCGCAGGCAAAAAGGTTTTTTGTCGCCTTGTCCTCAAAAACTCCGCGCTTAGTTTCCTCAACGGCAAGTTTCGCAAGGCTTCCGTGCTGGTCAAGAGCCGCAACAGAAGCTTTAGCCACGATATAGTCGATTTTTTTCTGGTCAAAGTTCGCGTATTCTTCCAACGCTTTCTGAGCGCGCTCAACAAGTCCGTTGATTTCTTTCTGTGGCGCAGACAATTCTTCACTCATTAATTTTTCTCCCATAAAAAGTCAAGATTAAAACTTCAGTTTTAGGATTGACTTTTTAAGTTGTTTCGCAACGAAGTGATAAACAACCGATGATAAGAATGATAAGAAAGTTTGCAACGCAAACTTTTAAAGATAAAACAGATGCCGTTTTCGGCTATTTTTATCTTATCTTTTTTAATTTTTTATTACAATCTAAAAATCTCTTTAATTATAAATCATTTTTTTCTGTTTTAGATAAAAATTTATAAAAAAAATGCTAATTTTCAGCAGTATAAAAAAGTGTACAGTTTTGAAAACTGTACAAAAAAATGAACGCTTGTTAAATTTTTTATAAAAAAAATGGACATTTCGATTTTTTGCGTTATAAGAGTGATAAATAAAAAACAAAATAATTGCTTGTAGTACAGATAAATATAAAAATGACCTTTATTTTGGAGGTGAAAATAAAAGTTGGCACAATTCTTGCTTTATATGAAAGGACGGTAATTTTATACAAAACGGTTTTTCACTTTTCAGCAAAAAAGTGGAAAAAGAGGCAAAAATGGAAATTCTTGAAACGTATATAAAACAGATAGGGAAATATCCTCTTTTAAATGCAGAGCAGGAGAAAAAACTTTCTGAACAGATTGAAAAAGGAAGCGCGCAGGCTGTAAATCAACTTGTAAATTCAAATTTAAGGCTCGTTATAAGCATTGCTAGAAAATTTTTATGCACTTCAAAAAATTCGATAATGGATTTGATTCAGGAAGGAAATTTGGGACTTATGGCGGCGGCTTCGAAGTATCATTATTCTTTTAATACAAGATTTTCGACTTACGCATACAGCTGGATTTTGCAGTATATGCTTCGCTATGTTTATAACAAAACTTCAATGATTGCTCTTCCTCATCGAAAAGAAGAACTTTTGCGTAAGGTTGTTGCTGCAAAAAACGAATACAAGCAGAATTCAAATCGCGAGCTTTCTGTTCCAGAACTTGCCGAAATCTGCGGAGCAACTCCTGAAGAGATAGAGTCAGCTCTTTCGTATTCTTATACAATTACAAGCATTGACATTGAAGCCTCTGAAGATGGAAATGTGACGATTGGAGATTTAATCGTGGATAACAGTTACAATCCTGAAATTGAATATCTGCGTGTCCATGAAAAAAATCAGATTAAAAAGATGGTTGACTCTCTTCCTGATTTTGAGCGCAAGGTTATTTATGGAAGATATAATTTTAAAAACGACCTGCATGTTCCGACTTTGCGCGAATTAAGCGCGGATTTGGGAGTGAGCGCAGAAACTGTCCGGCAGATGGAATTGAGGGCTATAAAGAAAATGAAAAAATATGCAGGCTCGTTGAATGAATTCAGTTTTGCCTGAAGTATTCCATAAGACAGAAAAATTGCTTATTATGAACAAAGATATAAATTCATCTTTGTTCCAATGAAAACTCAAAAAAACTCAAATTCACATTCAAAAAAAACTTCTGTGCGCCGCAGAAAAGTTAAAAAAGTTAAACTCGACAAAAACAAAGTGACGCTTTTGTGCGGAATTATTTTTTTGATTTGCTGTGTTTGCATTGCTGTAAATGTTTTGTCTCAAAGCGCAAAATCAAAAAATGTTGCGGAAATTGCAAAAAACGAAAAAAAAACAGAACAAAGGCCGCAAAATTTAAGTGAGTTAAACAAAAATCAAAAAAAGAAGGAAGTTTCTGATTCAAAAGAGTTAAAGAAATCTCCCGGTTTTGCCAAAAAAGACGAAAATTCTAAAAACGTAAATAAAACTTCTCAAAAGCAAAATGCGGATTCTAAAAAAAATCCTGTAAAATCTATAGAAAATACAAATAAAATTCAAACGGAAAATAAAAATATTCAAAAAACGAAGCCTGGAATCGAAAATAAAAGCAAAACTGTAGAAAATCTTGAAAAATCTAAAAAAAATGAGCAGATTCAAAGCACAGAAAAAAAACAGGATTTGCCGTTTTTAATTCCTCCGGCGCAAAATGGAGCGACTTTGGTTTTTGTAATTGACGATGCAGGAATGAACGCAGAGTATACAAAAAGATACGCCTCGCTGCCATTTCCGCTTACAATTGCCGTTTTGCCGAAACTTTTGCATTCAAAAGATTGCGCATACATTGTCCGTTCTTCTGGAAAGGAACTTATTTTGCACCAGCCGATGCAGTCTTTAAACCATAATCTTGACCCGGGACCTGGAAAAATCAGCGTTGACATGAGTTTTTCTCAAATCAGTTCAATCATAAATGAAAATCTGGCGGAAATCGGACCCGGTGTAAAAGGCTTGAATAACCACGAAGGAAGCGAAGTTACAGAAGATGTTTTGAGAATCGGGGCTGTTTTAGATGTTTGCCTTGAAAATAAAATTTATTTTTTGGACAGCAGAACGACTGCAAATACAAAGGCTCCTCAGGCTGCCCTTGAGCGCGATATGACGATTTTTGAAAAATCCGGACCTTATATCGACAATATCGTTTCGCGCGAGGCTATGCTCAAAGAAATATACAAATCTTTGGAAGCGGCAAACAAAAATGGCAGCGCGATTGTGATTGCTCACGTAGATAAAAGCGCAGAAATTTTGCCAAAACTTCTTGAACAGATGTATCCTTATCTGCTAAAAGCAGGCTATAGGTTTGCAACTCCTTCAACGCTTCGTTAAAATTAACGTGAAGAATTGGTATTTTGCTATTATTTGGAGAAATAAATGAAGGTTCTTGGAATTGAAAGTTCTTGTGATGAAACAGCTTGTGCCGTCGTTGAAGACGGAAAAACAATCTTGAGCAACGTTGTGGCTACTCAAATTCCTTTTCACCAGATTTATAAGGGCGTTGTGCCGGAAATTGCAAGCCGCAAGCACGCAGAGTGGATTTTGCCGGTTGTAAAACAGGCTTTAAAAGAAGCGGATTTAACCTTGGACGATATTGATGCCATTGCTTCGACAAATCGTCCTGGTCTTATGGGCGCTCTTTTGGTCGGCCTTACTTTTGGAAAAACTCTTGCCTGGGCGACAAATAAACCTTTTATTGCTATAAACCACATGCTCGGACATATGTATGCTGCTCATCTTGTAAACGATATTCCGTATCCTTATATTGGACTTTTGGTTAGCGGCGGACATTCGATTATTGCTAAGGTGAATGGTTTCGATGATCTTGAAGTTTTAGGAACTACGATTGACGATTCGATTGGCGAAGCCTTTGACAAGGTTTCAAAATTTTATGGGCTTGGCTATCCTGGCGGAGTGATTATCGACCGTCTTGCGCAGAAAGGGGAGCCTAAGGCGTTTAGTTTTCCTGTTCCAAAACTTGATAAGGGCGACGACCACCGTTATGACGTTTCGTTTAGCGGACTAAAAACAGCGGTGATTCATCAGGCGGATTTATTTTTAAAGCCTGGATATGAAAAAACAAACGAAAATATCTGCGCCGCTTTTCAGGAAACTGCCTGCAAGACGATTGTTTCGCGGCTTTTGCGTGCTGTTGACGACACCGGAATAAAAACTGTCGTTGCCGGAGGCGGAGTCGCCGCAAATTCAAGATTGCGCTCAATGCTTGCAGAACGCACCGATTTAAACTGCATATTTCCACCGTTAAAACTTTGTGGCGACAACGGAGCGATGATTGCTGGAGTTGCGTATCATTTCTTAAAACGCGGCGACACAAGCCCGATTGATACGACTGTGAGCGCCAGAATTCCGCAATTTAAGCGCGGATTAAAGAACCTGGAATTTTTTGGAAGACGTTAGAGGAATAACGTTCAGTAAAACGATACAAAAAACACCAAAAAGAGGAAAAAATGCGGAATTTAAAAGATTTGACATACGGAATTGTAGGTTTGGGAATAATGGGCGGATCAATTGCAAAAGCAATCCGTGAAAATATTTTGTGTCAAAGCGGTTCAACAGGAAAAATTTATGTTTGCAACAGAAGCACTTCCTGTCTTACTCAGGCTTTAAACGAAGGAGTTGCCGACAAAGCGTTTACTTCAAACGAATACGAAAAAATGCTTCCTGAGTGTGATTTTGTTTATGTCTGTCTTTATCCGCATGCGACGATTGATTTTTTGGAGCAAAACAAAAAATTTTTTAAGAGCGGTGCAATCGTTACTGATATTTCTGGTGTAAAAGGCATCTTTGAAAAATCTCTTCCAGAAATTTTGCGTCCTGACGTTGATTTTATAATCGGTCATCCGATGGCTGGCGGCGAAAAAGAAGGCTATGTCAATTCGACTGCAAAAATGTTCATAAATCATAATTATATTTTGTGTCCGCTTCCTGAAAACAAGTCTGAAAATCTTGAAACAATGCGGAATTTTATTTCAGAAATCGGTTTTACCCGGATTACAGAAACGACTTGCGATATTCACGATTACAAAATCGGTTTTACAAGCCAGCTTTGCCACGTAATTGCATGTTCTCTTGTTGACAGCGCAAAAGACGAGCAAATTACAGCTTTTGGAGGAGGAAGTTTTGAAGATTTAACGAGAATTGCCATGATAAACGCTCCTCTTTGGACTGAACTTTTTATTTCAAATAAAGAAAAACTTGTCGGGCATATTGAAAATTTTGAAAATCAAATAAACAAATTCAAGAATGCAATAAAAAATGATGACAAAGACAGCCTTATGAAATTGATGGAAGAGAGCCGCGAAAAAAGAATAAAAATGGGTTCAATCAGAACCGTAGCAAAAAAATAGAGGATTTTTTTATGAAAGACAATTCAGTTTTAGACCGTGCAATCCGTCGTGTTCCAGATTTTCCTAAACCTGGAATTCTTTTTTATGATGTGACAAGTATTTTTACAAATCCGCAGGCATTTAAGTTTTGCCTTGATTTTTTTGAAGAAAAATATCGTCCGCTTGTAGAAAAAGGCGAAATCACGGCCATTGCAGGAGCAGAAAGCCGTGGATTTTTGTTCGCTGCTCCTCTTGCTGACAGACTTTCAATTCCGCTTATTTTAATTCGCAAAAAAGGAAAGCTTCCAGGCGAAGTTTACCGTCAGTCTTATGACCTTGAATACGGTTCTGCAGAAATCGAAATTCATAAAAGCGATGTAAAAACTTCTGACCGCATTCTTTTGATTGATGATTTGATTGCAACCGGCGGAACCTTAGATGCTGCTAAAAAACTTTTTGCAATGGCTGGAGCGGCAGTTGCGGAAATTGCAGGCGTAATCGGTCTTCCAGATTTGAATTATGAAAAAGTTTTGTCGCCGACTCCTGTAACGACACTTATAAATTATTACGGGGCATAAAATGCAAAAACGTCAGATTGAATTTTATATCCGCACTGCAGAATTGTCAGATTTAGATTCTATTCAAAAAATCTATCAGTCAGCGCGGGATTTTATGAAGGCGAATGGAAATTCTACTCAGTGGGGAAATGACCGTCCCTACAAAGAAAATATTGAGTCAAATATCAATAAAAAAATTCAATTTGTCTGCTGTTATAAAAACGAAAATAACACTGAGGAAGTCGCAGGCACATTTTTGTTCATGCACGAAAAAGAGCCTTCTTATGACGATTTAAAAGACGGAAAGTGGCCGGAAAACACAGAAGATTATTGGTGCATTCACTCTGTCGCGTCCGGAATGAAGGTAAATGGGGTTGCTTCGTTTATTTTTAGCTGGTGTGAAAATCAGCCCGGCGTAAAATGTATAAAAATTGATACTCATCGCAATAATCTTCCTATGCGGCATTTAGTCGAAAAAAACGGATATGTTTACTGCGGACACTGCTATTACTATGACGATGTAGAAACTGACGATGGAATTGTGCAGGATTTTGAACGGATTGCTTTTTGCAAGGTGCTGAAAAAATAAAACCGCACAGATTTGACATTGTGCGGTTTTGTAAAAACAAATTAGTTTTCAGATTCGTCTTTTTTAGGATTTTTATTTCCTCCGAGAAGGATATTTGTTAAAATTCCTAAAATAAGGGCGCATGCAACCGTACGAATTTCTACGGCTCCGATTTTTACGACCATTCCGCCGACACCTGTAATAAAGATTACCGAAGCTACAAAAAGATTTTTGTTTATGTTCAGGTCGACTTTCTGGAACATTTTAAATCCGGAAACTGCAATAAAACCGTAAAGAGCAACACAAACACCGCCCATTACGCAGTTTGGAATTGTCTCGAGGAATGCAACAAGCGGACTTATAAGAGAAAAGAGAATACACAAAATTGCGCAGCCCCAGATAGAAACTGTTGAAGCGTTGCGGGTGATTGCAACACAGCCGATTGACTCGCCGTAAGTTGTGTTAGGACAGCCGCCAAATGCCGTAGAAACGATTGTTCCAATTCCATCTCCTAAAAGAGTTCGTGTAAGTCCAGGCGTTTTAAGAAGATCTACGCCAATTATTGCAGAAAGGTTTTTGTGGTCTGCAAGATGTTCTGCAAAGACAACAAACGCAACTGGAACGTAGGCTGCAAAAATTGTAAGAAGGTAAGTTGGAGTTATTCCTTTTAAGCCTTCAATTCCTCCTGCTATAAAAGTAAATTTAGGAATTGCAAAAAAACTCTTTACTTCAAGCAAAGCATGGTAATTTATTACGGTAAGTGCCGTGTTTGAAGTTGTATAGCCGATAAGTGCAAAAATTGATGCTGCAAGGTAGCCTGCAAGAATTCCTATGATAAAAGGAATAAGACGGCCGATTTTTTTACCGTAAGATGAACATATCATTGTAACGGCGAGTGTAATAAGTCCGCAGATTAGCGCAACGTATGTGCTTCCGCCTTCGACCGAAGTTTTCATAAGGTCGCTGACAGCATTCGCAGAAAGGCTTAGACCGATTATGGAAACTGTTGGACCGATGATTACCGGTGGCATAAGCCGGTCAATCCATTTTACACCGCAGCATTTTACGATTATTGCGATAATTACATAAACCAGACCTGCCATTACAGCACCGATAATAAGTCCCCAATAACCGACTGTAACAGAAGCAGCTCCGCCAAAAGCGCTGAACATTGAGCCGATAAAAGCGAATGAACTTCCCAAAAATACAGGACTTGAGCTTTTTGTGAACAGAAGGTAAACAAACGTTCCGACTCCGGCGCCGAAAAGGGCCGCAGAGGCGCTAAGTCCGTTTCCAACGATTGCAGGAACTGCGATTGTCGCCGCCATTATTGCAAGCAGCTGCTGAAGCGCAAAAAGGATTACTTTTCCTAAGCTTGGTCTGTCCTTGATTCCATAAATCAATTCCATTTTTTTTCTCCAAAAAATTTAAAAAATAAGGTTGATGTAAATATTTTTTTCAACATCATCTAATTTTATTAAAAAAAAAGACCAGGTTTTAATAAACCCGGTCTTTCGGTAAGTTTACATATTAAACTTATTTAGATTCAACTTTTACACCGTAGATACGTGTACCAGAAGCTTTGATTGTGTAAGCACCAGCTGCTGCTGCATCGAATACGAGTTCTGATTTTGCATCCTGACCGAGATTGTCTACAGAAGCAATCATAGCACCGCTTGGATCAAATACGCCAAATACACGGGCTGGAGTAGCATCGCCGTTTCCAGAGATTGTCAATGTAACTTTTGCAGGAGCTTTTACAACTACTTCGAATGCAGCCTGGAAAACATCTTTGATATTGTCTTTATTAGAAGCTGCTTTGTTCTGAAGGTAGATAGCTGTTCCAAGGTCTTCAGTCTTGAATTTTGCTTTTCCTGCAACTGCGGCAAATTCTGCGTCCAATGGATTAGAAACTGGGTCAAGAATGAAACGATCATCGATTACTGTATCGTTTGTACCAATATCTGAAAGTGGAATAGATTTCCATTCCCATACAGAAGCGTTTCCTGAAGCTGCTGGTGCAGCTGCTGGAGCTGAAGCCTCTGAAGAAGCTCCTGATGTAGATCCACAAGATGCGAGCATTGCAACTGCTGCAAGTGCTGCGATAGCTGTTGTTACTTTTGTAACTAATTTCATTTTTATATCTCCTCCTTAATTGAGATATTTATATTCTAATCTTCCTTTAACAATTTTTCCTGTCTTTATTTTGTAAAATTACGATATTTTACCGTTTTTTAACGTTGCAGATTGTTAAAGCCTGGTACAATCGGTGCAGAGAATCTTTTTTTCATCTGCGCGAAAAACTCATCGGCGGTTTTATCATCAACTGGCGCTGGAGGTTCATAGTATTTTACAAGGCTTGAAGGAATTTCTTCAAGAAAACGGCTAGGTGTACATTCAACGACAGACTGCATGTGCCTTCGCTTTAAGCATGATGAAATGTAAAGTTTGTCTCTCGCACGCGTAATTGCAACATAAAAAAGCCTTCTTTCTTCTTCGACGGCCGCATTTCCGCCTTCGTCAACTGCGCGTCCGTGGGGAATAAGTCCTTCTTCGCAGCCGATTATAAAAACGACCGGAAATTCAAGTCCTTTTGAAGCGTGAATCGTCATAAGGTTGACTTTTCCGTGATCCTCTTCGTCGTCCATGTCGTCGCGCGACAAAAGCGTGATTCTGTTTAAATAATTGTAAAGAGTCGGATCTTGAGTTTCCGGGTTGTTTTCCCACATTTCGATTGAATTGATTAAGGACTCGATATTTAGAAACTTGAATCTGGCTGCTTTTTCTGATTTTGGATTTTCTGAAATAAGATAGTCAAAATAGTGGATGTCTTCGACCATTTTGCGCACTTTTTTTGAAAGTCCGTGTCCGCCTAGCATGCTTTTGTTTGAATCTATAATATCTATAAAGTCCTTGAGAGAATCTTTAGTTCCCTCAGAAAAATCAAGTCCATCGTCTATTCCGTATTTTGACGGAGAGGTTTGCATAAAAAGGTCTGCTTCGTCTTCCGGAACTTCAAGAAGAGATTTTATGGCTTCGTAAAGCGAGCAGCTCAAATTTTTTGCAATTTGATTTAATTTTTCAATTGTCGCCCGTCCGATTCCCCGTCTTGGCGCATTTATAATCCTTAAAAGATTCACATCGTCGTCGTGGTTGGAAATTACGCGGAGATACGAGATTATGTCTTTTATTTCTTTTCGTTGAAAGAATGAAGTTCCGCCGCTCATCGTATAAGGAATGTTTTCCTGCAAAAAGGCTTCTTCAATTGCGCGCGACTGAGTGTTTGCCCTCAATAAGACGCAAAAATCGTCATATTTGCGCTTTTCTTCGGCAGAAATCGCCTGAATTGTTTCTACAACAAAGTCTGCTTCGGCTGTTTCGTTGTCCGGACTATAAACTTCAATCGGCTTGCCTTCTCCTTTTCCAGACCAGAGCTGCTTGTCCTTTCGGTTTGTGTTGTGCTTGATTACTCCGTTTGCCGCCGCAAGAATTGTTCCTGTCGAGCGGTAATTTTGCTCGAGGCGGATTTCTTTTACAGCAGGAAAGTCTTTTTCAAAATTGACTATGTTTTGGTAGTCTGCTCCTCGCCATGAATAAATGCTCTGATCGTCATCTCCAACGACCGCAACGTTCCGGTCTGCAAGAAGATGCATCATTTCGTACTGCTGGTGACTCGTGTCCTGGAATTCGTCTACCATTATGTATTTGTAGCGCTGTTTGTAGCTTGCAAGAATTTCTGGAAATTCCTTAAAAAGGCGGATTGGAAGAACAATCAAGTCGTCAAAATCAACGGCATTGTAGAGCTTTAGACCTTCCTGGTAGCCCTCGTATAGTTCGCGGTACATTTCGTTTTCCGCGTTCCACTGTTTGCGCCCGGTTTTTATGTCCGAAATTAAAATTCCGATTTTGTAAATGTCGAGAGCTTCGGGCGAATAGCGCAGTTCCCGGCCAGTTTCTTTTATGAGCGCATTGCGGTCTGTTTCGTCATAAATTGAAAAATTTTCGCGCCAGCCGAGTTTTGAAATGTCCTGCCTTAAAACTTTTACTCCGAATGCGTGAAATGTCGAAATCGTAAGAAGGGGAAGCTTTTTTCCGGTAAGTTCCTTGATACGTTCAACCATTTCTTTTGCGGCCTTGTTTGTAAAGGTGAGCGCAAGAATCTGGCTTTGAGGAACTCCGGAATCGAGCATATGGGCGATTCTAAAGGTGATTACGCGGGTTTTTCCTGAACCTGCTCCGGCAATAATCAAAATTGGGCCGTTTATAGTCATTACGGCTTCGTATTGTTCCGGGTTTAATTCGTTTTTGAGGTCTGATAAATCTGTAGCCATAGGAATATGAAGTTTAGTATTTTTTTTGATTTTTGGGTATTGCCTAAAGTTTTTTATCAGACGGAAAGTTGAATTTTATTGACAGAAAATCTTAGCCCGGATATTAGCCCCAAAGTTGCGGAGCAATGGAGCGTAAGCGAAAGGGCGGTTAGCCGGATAAGATGGTGGCATGCGCTCCTTATTTTTTTGATTTTTGCCTTGAAATAAATAAGGGGTATTTTAAATCCGTTTTGTAAAAAATTATTTTGGGTTTATAATTGGCTTATGCTTACTGATTTTAAATTAAAACTTTTTTTTAAAAGACATAATTTTGTGTCGAAGATGATTGTTGATGAGATTTTGACAGATATGAGGCGTCCAAAATCCGAAAACCGCGGAATGGATATGAGCCGGACATGGATGCTTCCGCCTTCGAAAAATCCCGAAAATGAGAAGGTTATTGTGATTGATGCCGGCGGAACAAATTTTAGAAGTTGTCTTGTCAGTTTTGACGGTTCTGGAAATGCGGAAATTTCGGACTTCAAGAAAAGTTTTATGCCAGCGACCGAAAAAGAATATTCTAAGGATGAATTTTTTAGCGCGATTGCTGACAGAATTGAATATTTGAAAGGCAAGGCTGAGAAAATCGGTTTTTGTTTTTCATATTCGCTTGATATGACTCCGGAGCACGACGCAATTCCAAATGCCTTTAGCAAAGAGTTTAAGGCGAGGAGCGTTCTTGGCTGTCCTGTCGGAAAATGCCTTAAAGATGAACTTGAAAAACGCGGCTGGAAAGTCAGCAAAATTTCTGTAATAAACGACACTGTCGGCGCTCTTCTTGCCGGAAAGGTAAAGGAGAAGAATGCTGGTTCTTACATCGGCTTTATTCTTGGGACCGGAATGAACGCGGCCTTTGTTGCTCCTGAAGGAAATATCTGGGACGAAAAAGGGCAGAGTCAGATTATTGTCTGCGAAAGCGGAAAATGCAACAGTTTTAAGCTCAGCGATTTTGACATTGATGCAGACAAAAGAACTGCGATTCCTGTTCAGTTTCCTTTGGAAAAATGTTGCAGCGGCGCATATTTGGGAAACACCTGCCTTTCTTTTTTGAAATTTGCGGCGAATGAAAATCTTTTTTCTAAAAAAGCGGCTGAAAATTTAAAAAAACTGGCTTTGCTTTCTACAATTGACGCGGATAATTTTTTGAACGGCTTTGATGAAAAATTGCAGGACAAAAACGAAAATCCTGTTGAAAAATGCTGTTTTACAGAAAAAGACAGAAAACTTGCCTTTAAGCTTTTGGATTCCGCTGTAGACAGATGCGCGCATTATGCGGCTTCGATTTTGGCTGCAAACCTTATTGCGACAGAAAAAGGTAAAATTGAAGGAAATTCTCCTGCAAAAAAAGTATGTATCGTCTGCAACGGAACAACTTTTTACAAAACTCATAGACTTAAGGAGCGGACAGAAAAATATCTTTTTGATTATGCATACAAAAAATGCGGAATTTCTTATAAAACAGTTTGTGTTGAGAATGATATTACTTTAGGAACTGCGGTTGCCGCTTTGATTTAAGGCTTGTCTGCAAAATCGAAAAATGAAAAGACTTTTTTTTGCTTTAGTTTGTGTTTTTGTTTCTTGTTTTTCTGTCTTTGCCCGTGGCGGATGCATGAGCGGAACAAAGGGCGGTTTGAATGAAATACAGACGCGGTATTTTGATATTATTTTTCCTGACAGTTGTATGCAAACTGCTCAAAAAATTGCCGCTGTCTGCGATTCGTATTATGAGGAAATCGCTTCAGACTTTGGTTACGAGCCTTACCAGAGATTTCCTGTTTCGATAACTGACCAGGTTGAGGCGGTAAATGCCTATTTTTCGATGGCGCCGTACAATCAGATTGTTCTTTATGACACAGAAATGGATTACGAGCTTGATATGAACGAAAAAAGCGTAGAGGCAATGTTTTATCATGAATTGGTTCATGCAGTTTCGCTCAATTCCAAATCTCCGTTTTGGCGGGGGATGTCGGTTTTTGCGGATTTTTTTACTCCGGCAGGAATTTCACTTACTTCTTTTTGGTTTGAAGGAGCGGCAGTTGCTTTTGAAAGCCAGAAAAAAGGCGGAAGGCTGAACGATCCGTTCTTTACTCAAAAAATTGCTGCGGCAAAACTAAAATCTCTCTCGGGCAAAAAAAAATTCCCTTCGTGGCGCGATGTTAGCGGAGCAAGGGATATTTTTCCGTACGGAAACGATGCGTATATTTTTGGCTCTCATTTTGCCAGATATTTGATTCAAAAATACGGAAAAGAAAAATATGCGCAGTTTTGGAAAAACGCTGGAAGCAAAACCGATTTTTCTTTTTGCGCCGGCATTTTTTATAAAACTTTTGGATTAAAACTTGACGAAGCCTGGAACGATTTTTACGAAAACCTTTGGGTTCCAAAAATCGACTTTGACGATTACAATGAATTTATTTCTGCGGAAAATTCAGTTTTTTTTAAAGGCGGAAAAAAATCTCTTGTAAAAACGCTGGATTCTTTTTTTGACGGACAAACCGGCGAGTGGAAAACTGTCTGGTTCGATTTTTTTTCAAACACGGTTTATCTTGATTCAAAAAAACTTTTTACTGCAAAAAATGTTCAAAAATTGCGTTTTTCAGATGACGGAACGAAAATTTTTGTAAACAGGCTTGCCGGCAGTTCAAACATAAAAGTAGAAGATTTTGAATATGATTTAAAGTCCAAAAAAAAACAGAAAATTGAGCACAGCCGCGAAAATTTTGAAAAAACGCACGGTCTGATTCCTGTAAAAAACGGTCTTTCCTGGAGCCTTTTGTACGAGGATCAAAAAGGAAGAAAGGCTGAATGGACGTTCGGCGATAGAATTATTCACAACGTTCATTTTGAAAAGGAAGAAAACTGCGTTCTAAGTTTTGTCTTTGTCTGGGCAAAAATGGAAAGCCAGAGCCTTGCACGGCTTGGAAAAATTTTTATTGATAAAAATACATTGAATGCAAGAATTGAGTTGCTTTCAAAAGACAGCGCTGTGTTTTTTATCGAGGCTGTGCCTTGCAAAGACGGTTTTTTAGTCATAAACGAAGAATACGATTCAAATCCGCTGCACTTTGTAAAAATTGACAAAAATGACTGGCAGGAATTTGTTCCGGTTGAGAGTAAAATACTTCCTGAGCAAAACATTTTTTTTGAAAAGTCGGATTTTTCTGAAAAAACAGAAGCTTTTGAACCGGAAAGCCGTGAAAATTTTTTGACAGAAGAAAAGTTTGAGAAAACAAAATACAGTCCGGCAAAATATTTTTTTAACGGCGCTTTTCTTCCTGTTGGAACAGCAAAAACTTATAATCACGATTTTGAAATTGACGATGACTTTATTTGGGGCGCAACTTTTATAACTTCGACTCCGTGGACAGATAAAATTACGGTTTTGTCGGCAGGTTTTGATTTGCTTTTGCAGCATTTTGCCCTGGAAGGTTCAATTTCAGGGGGAAATGACTGTTTTAATTATGCTTTCTGCGGAGATGTTTGTTTTGATTCTTCTGGATTTAAGAATTCATATTTAAATTCGGCTGTCACAAAGGTTTTTTGGCAGGGATTTTATTCAATTTTTTCGTCTGGACTTAGTTTTACCTGGGTTTCTGGAACTGAAAAAACATCTTCTGAAGGAAAAATTCTGGTTGACGGAAAAACAGAAACTGATGAATATCGGCGCACTGGAAATTCAGTTGACGGAAAAATATTCCTGAATTTTTCGACTGTCCGAAGTTTTGGTCCTAAACATTCTCAAAAAACTGGATTTTATTTTAAGCCCTTTGTCGATTTTGAGAAAACTGCAATTTCGTACGATTTTGATTGTTTTGGAAAAATTTATGATGAAAATGAAAAATATTTGAATTGCGGGACGGAAACTCAAATTTTTGTTCCGTTTTTTCTTCCTGTTAAGCTGAAAGCCGCAATTTTTCCTTCTAAAAAATATTTTGCTTCCGGGGATGCTTGCATTGAGCTTTTTTCGCATGAAATTCAAAAAGGAATTCCGGCAGTTTCGGTTTATGTCCAGCATTTTGCCTTAAAAATGTCATATTCCGCAAATGTAAAATATGAACCGGAAGAGTTTTTTGCTGTAAAACGCACCTTTAAGATTGCAGAGAAACTAAAATACGAAGATTTTTCGGACAGTCTGGGTTTTTCCGGAGAAATTACTTTTGCTCCAAATACGAGTTATTTTGCTTCATCTTCAAGTAATTTTACTCTCGGCGCTTACATAAATTATTTGTTGAGAACAGATAAAAATTCAAAATGGAAAGCCGGTTTTTATGCGGTTTTTTCAAATATTGCGTGGTAATAAAAAATAAGTTAAACTTAAAGCATTGGATTGTCTGCCAAAAAATATGCGAATTGAATTTATTTTATTGGGCAGCGGCATTTTTATATTTTAAAAAGAATTAAAAAATCAAAAATAAGTGATTTTGGGCGGGGAAAATGGCAAGAAGTCGTGGAGTCGGAAAGTCAATAGCATTGCTTTTTTTAATTTTGGCAATTATTCTTGGCGGACTTTTGTGGTTTGATTATCTTGGAATAATCAAGGCAAAGTCTATTTTTGCTCCGGTTTATAAACTTTTTGGACTTCAGCCTCAGACTTCTGTTTCTGCGACTTCATCAAAGCCGTTGCAGGCAAATTTAGAAGACGACAGGCTTGCAAAAAGGCTTGAAGCCCTCGAAATTCGCAGTCAGGAACTCGACAAAAGAGAATCGGACATTGCACGCTCAGAAACCGCAAACGAGGCGATTGCGCGCGAACTGGAAGACAGGCAAAAATCTCAAGAAGAAAGAGAAAAAACATTCAACAATGAGGTCAAAAAGTACGATGATAGAAATACAAACATCGAACAAATTTCGACCTATTTGCAGAATATGCCGCCAAAAACGGCAGTTGAGCAGCTTCTCGGAATGGACGATCAGGATATAATCGACATTTTCCGAAAAACAGATGCCCAGGCGTTAGCTTCAAACACTGTCTCTATGACTTCTGTATGGCTTATGAATATGCCTTCGGAAAGAGCTGCTATAATTCAGCGAAAAATGGCGAGCAAGCCGGAAAAACTCGACTGAGCCTGCCTTTTTATCTAAAAAGGCAAAAATCGGAACTTTTTTAGGTGTTTGATTTACGACCGGAGGTTCTGATTATGCAGGGCATTCAACTTGATTCTTTTGTGCCTCAAATTCAGACAAAGCAAATCTCTGCCCAAAAATTTTCTGGAGAAGGCGAATCGTTTTTAGAAATGGTTCATTCTCAGCAGAGCAAAATCAAAGAAACTTCAAAAGAAAAAAGCTTAGGTTTGAGGGCGGATTCTGATTCTGAAAAAGACGAAAAACTCGAAAAATCTGAAAAATCTTCGTCAGAAAACAAAAATGCAGAAAATGCAGTTCTGGCTTTGCTAAAAAATTCTCAACCAGAAGAAATTCCTGCCGAAAAAATAGATTTAACTGACGAGCTAAAAAATCTTTCGCTCAAAGATTCTCTTGAATTTGAAAAAACTGAAAAAAATCAAATTTCTCAGAAGCAATTCAAATGGCTGAAAACTCCTGTTGTAAAAAATATTTCAGAAACAGACGAAATTGAAGAAATGTCTTCCGAGGATTTTGCGGAACTTATCGACAGTGCCATTGAATTTATTCCGGGACAAGCAAGCGACGAGGAACTTTTGGAAAAAGCGCAGAATCTTGCCTTAAAAGATCCTGAAATGTTTCTTAAAAACGCGGAAAATCTTTCAGAAATTCAGGGTGAAACGGTTGTTTTGAACGAAGAATTGAAATTTTCTAAAAATAATTCACAACTTTCTGATGAAAACAAAGAAAACTTAAAACAGACAAAAAAATCTGCAAAAATTCAGGTGACTGATTTGCGGACAGAAAAAATCGATTCAAAATCCGCTGAAATTCAGGTTGAAAAAACAAAAGAACGCAAGGATTTTAATCTTGCTTATAAAAAGCAGAACGAAAATACCGTTCAGATTACAATGGATTTTTCGAATTCTGTAAATCAGAACATAACTGCTTCTGACACTCAGAGCGCCGCTGCAAACGGGTCAACTTTTCAAAATATGCTTTCAAATGCAATTCAGGCAAATGCGCCGGATTTTGTAAAGGCAGGAAATATCGTTTTGCGCGACAATAATACCGGAAGCATAAATCTTGTAATGCATCCGGAAAAACTCGGAAATGTAAAAATCGCCTTAAATCTTTCGGACAAAACAGTTTCGGCTTCGATAACTGTTCACTCGCAGGAAGCTTATAATGCTGTAAAAGACAGTATTGCCGCTCTTAAAAATGCTTTTGCCGGCAGTGGCTTCGAAACCGGAGAATTCAACTTGAATTTTGCAAACCAGGGCGGTCAGTTTGCGCAAAATCACGAACAAAATTCACAAAACGGACAGTCGCAGTTTTTTGCAAACCGGGTTTATTCAGAATATACAGCGGACGGAGGGGCACTTGCTGATGAGAAAGTTGCCCGCTACGTTGAGAATAACAGTTATGCTGTGAATATTGTTGCATAATTGCTGCTGATTTTTACAAAAAACTAAACTGAAGAAAAATTTTGCCGAAAAATTTTATAAATGCTTGCAGAAAGCTGGGAGAAAAAAATGAGTTTTACAACAACAATGAATGCGACAGAAAAGTTTCAGATTCAAAATGCAGTTGATTCATTTAACAAAACTTTGACTGTAAACGGTCGTAAAACCAGTAACGAATTAGGAAAAGATGATTTTTTGAAGATTCTGATTGCTCAGCTTTCAAATCAGGATCCGACAAATCCTCTTGAAAATACAGACTTTATTGCTCAGATGGCGCAATTTAGTTCTTTGGAACAGATGACGAATATGAGCCAGGGCTTTGAAAAAATGGCAGGACTTATCAATTCCAGCGAAGCCCAGTCAATGCTCGGAAAAACAGTTGAGGTTGAAGCGGGCGATGTTGCGGTAAAAGGTCAGGTTGAGGCGGCAACAAGAGGAAGTCAGCCGCAGGTTCTTGTAAACGGCATGTATTATAGCATGGATAAGATAAAAGCAATTTACGGCATTTAATGCCAGTTTTTACGGTTGCACAATAAAAAAATTAAATAACTGTACCAACCTTTGACGGTACATTGAACGAGGGTAGATATATGATGAGATCACTTTATTCGGGCGTTTCTGGCCTTCAGAACCACCAGACGAGAATGGATGTAATCGGTAACAACGTTTCCAACGTAAACACAACAGGTTTTAAACGCGGCCGTGTTAATTTTCAGGACATGATAAGCCAGCAGATGGCCGGAGCTGCAAAACCGACAGAAGAAAAGGGCGGTGTAAATCCTAAGGAGGTCGGTCTTGGAATGACAGTTGCTTCAATCGACACTGTATTTACACAGGGAAATCTTCAGTCAACAGGAATTGCAACAGACCTTGCCATTCAGGGAAACGGCTTCTTCCTCGAAAAAAACGGTGAAAAATCATACTACACTCGTGCCGGAGCTTTTTCTCTCGACAGCGATGGAACTCTCGTAAATCCGGCAAACGGTTTTAAAGTACAGGGATATATGGCCCGCGAGATTAACGGCGAAATGGTTCTCCAGACATCTGCCACACCGGAAGACCTTGTAATTCCTGTAGGCTCAAAAGATCCTGCAAAGGCAACCGCTTCTGTAAAATATGCTTGCAACCTTAACAAAAATACGCCAGAAATTCAGGAAGGAGCTAATGCGGCTGACATTGCAAAGGGAACTTGGTCAATCGAAGAAAAAGTTTATGACAGTTTCGGAAATACACACCTTCTTACAATTAATCTTACCCGCGTTCCTGGAGTGCCAAATCAATGGCGTGCAGAAGTGAATGTTGATGCAAATAATGCCGACTTTACTCAGACTCGCGTTGGACTTGGAACAACAGACGGAGTTGGCAATACTTTTCTTGTAAATTTCGATAATACTGGAACTCTCCAGTCAGTAACAGACGAAGCTGGAAATCTTACAAATCCTACGGGCGAAGTAATCCTTCAGGCAAGTTACACTGTACCTGGAGCAAATCCAAACGAAGATGGAACTCCATACCGTCAGACAATGGATATTAATCTCGGAACAATTGGCAGCCAGAAAAATACCATTACGCAGAGCGCTTCTCCTTCATCAACAAAGGCTTTCTTTCAGGACGGCTACACGATGGGTTATCTTGAAAACTTCAAAATCGATTCGTCAGGAATTATTACAGGAGTTTATTCAAACGGTTCTAGCCGCACAATAGGACAGCTTGCATTGGCAACTTTTTCAAATCAGAATGGACTTGAAAAAGCTGGTGAAAATACTTATGTAGAAAGTAATAACTCAGGTCTTGCTAACATCGGTATTTCGGGAATTGCCGGAAAAGGCAGTCTTCTTGCTGGGGCGCTCGAAATGTCAAACGTAGACCTTTCAGAACAGTTTACCGATATGATTGTTACACAGCGTGGCTTCCAGTCAAATGCAAAAACTATTCAGACTGCTGATACCTTGCTCGAAACAGTTCTTTCTCTTAAACGCTAGCAATAAATAATTAAAAATCATAGGGCTGTCCTTGATGAAGTTTTATAGCTTTTAGGACAGCCTTTTTTTTATGCAGGCGGATGCATTCGCTGACGGCGGTGTCCTTGCCACCTTTTCGCCTGTTGGCGCGCTCATTACGCTTCGAATCCTGTACGGTCTTTTTTCTGTATTTTCGTTTAAAATAAAAAAAGCCTTACTGTATTTAGCAAGACTTAATCGGGATGACAGGATTCGAACCTGCGACATCTTGGTCCCAAACCAAGCGCGCTACCAGCTGCGCTACATCCCGTAACTATAAAAAAGAATGGGCACTGAGAGACTCGAACT
>DLLE01000056.1:0-21917 GCA_002477955.1 Treponema sp. UBA7570
CGCCCAAGTCGCGCGTGCGGCTAACCCAGCCGTTCAATACAACTTTCTTGCCAACGTCAGCCTTAGTAAGCTCGCCGCAAGTTACTGTTCTTTTACTGTTTTCCATTATATTATCCATCCTGGTGGCGCAAGAGCCACATTTTTTTGTTCAAAAACAACAAATTTCTTCTATTCTAATGAGATATTCGTTTTTGGGCAATTATAAAGACATACTCTGTTCTTTGTTCAGTTTTTTTTCTATATTCTCAAGTTTTGATTCAATCGTTGTCAGCCGAGGAAACATAATATTCTGCATCATTGCGCAAATCATATTCACTTCTTTTATATTGACGTCTTTTTCGCTTGCAAACAAATCTCCGCAGGAAATGTTCAGTTCCCGACAGATTCTGTCAATCAATGACGCAGAAGCGAATTGAACGCCTGTTTCAATAAATGAAAGATGTTTTTGAGAAATTTCCAGACGCTCTGAAAGTTGCTTTTGTGTTAGTCCAACTCTTTTTCTATGTTTTTTTAAATTCTGAGCAAAGATTTGTGCAACATCAGATTTGTCTGCGTTCATAAGTAAAAATTATGCAGACATTTTTGTTTTTTAGAACTCTTTTAAAAGTAATATTTATTACCTATTAAATTGATTTTCCAAGAATTTATGCTAAAATATTTTTATGAAATCTAAATTAAAATTACTTTTTACAACCTTTTGCGTAATATTAAGTTTTATTATTTCTTCTTGTACAACTATTGATTCTTTACAAGAAGCAATTTCTTCTCTTTTCGAGAGTGAAAATTCCAACATTCAAAATAATGAAACTCAAAAAAATAAAAAAGTCTCTTCAACAATGTATAAAATTCCAGAAGATTACGAAAAAGCTTATTCTTTTAGAACAGATACGCCGCATCCTATGGCAAAGAAAATTCCTACAAACATTGCAAAGTTAAAAACTTCTAATCCGGCAGAATACGTAAATAAATGCTGCGAATTTATAAATTCAAATTCTACAGATGATTTTGAAAAAGTGAAGATTGCACATGACCTCGTTGCTTTAAATGTAAAATATGATGCTAAGAATTTTTGGGCAGGAACAGTTCCGCCTCAAAATTATGAAAATGTTTTAAAAACTGGCTATGCAGTTTGTGAGGGATATTCAAATCTTTTGAAGAAATTTTTGGACACTTTAAATTTTAAAAATTCAAAGGTTTCCGGCTATGCACGCGGAGTCGGCACTTCCCTTATGACAGAAAACAATACGGATTCAAACCATGCATGGAATATGGTAAAAATTGAAAACGCCTATTATTTTATCGATAGCACTTGGGATTCTGGTTACATGAACGGAAAAAATTCGGTTCAAAAATATACAACTGATTGGCTTTTTATAAAACCAGAACATTTTATTTTTACACATCTGCCAGAAAGACAACAACAACAACTTTTAAAAGAACCGGTTTCAAATACCGAGTTTTTAAAACTTGCAGATTTTAGGCCGAAATTTTTTGAAGTCGCTGAAAATTTTATAATTAAAAATGCAGAATTACCCAAGAAAACAAATCAAGTCTTAAATTCGATTCAATTTGAATATGAAACAAAAGCAAACTATTACTTAGATTTTTCAGTAGTTCAGACAGAAAAAAACAAGAGAATTGAAAACGCAACTTTTACCCAAACGAACAGAAATATTTCAAACACCGTAATTCAATTTCCCGAAGCAGGAACTTACCGGATTCAGGTTTTCTATTATAAAAAATCAGGAAATCAAGGCACCAGATGTGCAGAATTTTTTGTGAATGCTCAGGAAGGAAGTCAAATTCGTTATCCTCGAATTTATCAGAATTCTTTTGATGCAAAAGTAATTTGCCCGATTGAAATGCCTTAAAAAAAAGATGAAACCTATCATTTTGAAATTAATTGTCCAAGCAAAAATTTTGCGGCTGTAATCTGCGGCAAGAATTTTTCACAAATGCAGAAAAATGGTGACGGAACATTCTCTTTGGATTTTTCAGTTCCGAAAAATGTCAGCCAACTTAATATAGGCGTTTCGTCCACAAAAGCAGGCTCTTATCAGACTGTCGCGACATACATTTGCAGATAATTTTATTTTTGAAGGGGAAAGTATGAAGTCTTTTTTTATAAAATGTAAAAGTGTTTTTTGCCTCGCTAAAATTAAAACAAAAATGTTCTTTTCTGAGCTCTTTTTTAAGATAAAATTATTTTTCAAAAAAATTATTTCTGCAATTCAAAATTGGTTAACTTCAATTGGCTTAAAACTTCTTGACTTTAGAAAAAAAATCTCCAAAGTTCATAAAAAAACTCAAAACAATTGCAATACAGACGATTTTTCGCAGCCAGAAACAAAATCTAAAACAGAACAAAAAACTTCTGACGAAACAGAGGTTCAAACTCCTTGCAAAAAAACAAAATCATTCAAAAATAAATTATTCGTACGCGGGATTTTTCACTTTTTTGACATTATTTTTGAAGTAATCTTTGCCTGCGGAATTATCTTTTATATCCGTCATGATTTTTTAAATTTTGACCAACTAGAAAATTTTTTTATTAACTTAAACGCTAACACAATAATTATACTAGCTAATTCTTTTTCTCCATTAGAAAATATTTCTGAAACTGCCGTTTTTGTAATTTTTGCACTTATTATTTTTTACCTTTTATTCAAATTCTTTTATTTGCTTTTCTTAGCTAACGGCGCAAATAAAATCGTTGCAATTCTCCTGCTTGCAATTTCTACACTTTGTCTAAGCCTTGTAAACGATAAATTCTTGATTTTTCTTGCGCTTTATATTTTGGTGTTTTTTTCGTTTCAGTTTACCTGCGGTTCTTCTTTTTTAACAATTAAAAGAAAATTTTTTACAGTTGTAATCCTCGATCTTGTCGCTTACTTTGTAATTTTAATAGTTTTTGACAATATTTTTAGAAATTGCATTTTATTTCTTATTAAGAGAATTGCTCTGCCTGTAGGTTTATTTTAATTCCTGCCACAAAACCTAGCCCCGATTGGAACAGCGCCGGAGGCGTTCGGCTTTGCCGAATGCAGCGTATAGCGGAACTGTGGAAAGCGGGTTTGCGGGCAAATTGCGCTCCGGCCTCTTAAAACAAAATTTTTTTGAGTTTTTTATATTAAATTAACGGCTTTTTTGCTATAACTTTTGTTAATATTCGTTTTTTGAGTTAGTTTTATGAAATTCGTTAAACAATTCGCAATTTTTGTAACAATCTGCTTTATTGGCGAGGTTTTGCACAAAATTATTCCGCTGCCTGTCCCGGCTTCGATTTACGGCCTTGTGCTCATGTTCTGCGCGTTAAAGTTTAAAATTATGCCGCTGCAGGAAGTCGAAGTTTTTTCTGATTTTCTTTTGGAAATTATGCCTCTTCTTTTTATTCCTTCGACCGTTGGTTTAATCGTTGCCTGGCCAATTATTCAAAAACACTGGGTTCCGATTTTAATTATAACTTTGCTCGGCACAACTTTTATTTTTTTTGTTGTCGGCCACGTAACTCAATTTTTTGCAAAACTTGCGCGTTCCCGAAATAACAAAAAATCTTCCGGCAATTTAGAATCTCAGCCGTCAAATTCTATGGCAGACAATAAGGATTAAAAAATGGAGCATATTTCAACTTTTTTAACAAATTCTGTTTCGTTTGGATTTTCAATAACGCTTATAAGTTTTTTGGCGGCAACCTGGCTTTATAAAAAAACACATTTTGTTCTTTTTTCGCCGCTTTTTGTTTCCAGCGCAATTGTAATCGCTGTTTTGATTATTTTTAAAATTCCTTATTCCGAATACTTAAAAAGCGCCAATTTTTTGTATTATCTTATGACGCCGGTAACAGTCGCTCTCGCAATTCCTCTTTACCGTCAATTCCAAAAACTTCGTGAAAATGCGCTTGCAATCGTGCTTGGAATAGTAAGCGGAATTATTTCCAACGCTTTTTTTGTTCTTGGAGTTTGCCTTATTTTTAAAATCGGGCACGAAGAATACGTTTCTCTTCTTCCAAAATCAATTACAACGCCAATCGCAATTGCAATCACCGAACAGAACGGCGGCCTTGCAGCCCTTACAATTATGATGGTCAGCGTGGCAGGAATTTTTTGCAACACTTTTGCCCTAATTCTCTGTCGTCTTTTTAAAATTGCAGAACCTGTAGCCCGCGGTGTCGCATGCGGAACTTGCGGGCACGCAATGGGAACTTCAAAAGCTCTGGAAATGGGCGATGTTGAAGGCGCAATGAGCGGTCTGAGCATTGCTGTCTGCGGAGTTCTTTCCGTAATAATTCTTCCTTTTTTTATGGGATTGAATTAGTTTTTTTTTGGCAAACTTCGGTTCATTATTTTTATAAATTTTTCTATAAAAAATGCTCATTGTAGTGCTATAATAGAAAAACTATGAACCAAGGAATTGCAAAACGCCGCGCTTTTTTAACTCAACGCAAAAATCAGGGAAACCGTGTTACTGTCGGTTTTACAGGAATTGCCGATTTCCGTTCATTTATCGGTCAAGAATACATTGCCGGCATGATGAAGGCCGCCTCTGATTACGATTTAAATTTCATCAACTTTGCAGGAGCAATCAAATATTCGCTTTTTGACGATATTGATTTTATTTCACACTATCTGAAAACTTTCCGTTTTATGAAAGCTCCTCTCGTTGACGGACTTGTAACCTGGACTTCTTCGCTCTGCTCTTTTTTAGACACAAAAACCATAGTTCAAACTTTTAATGCTTTAAAACCGCTTCCAATGGTAGACATCGGTTATCTTGATATTGAAGGAATTCCGTGTATCCGCATAGACAACAATTCTTCAATCGCGCTGATAATGGATCATCTTATAAATAAGCACGGCTACAAGCACTTTGTCTTTATTGGTTCAAAAATTTCAGAACCACATATGCGCCGTCTTAACGCTTTTCAAAACGAACTTAAAAAATACGGAATTTCAGAACTGCCTGATTCAATCTATATGACAAAAACGATGGATTCGATCGACATTGCCATGGCAGTTAACAAACTTTGTTCTGCTTACAACTTAAAAGACCGCTCAGAAATCGACTGCATTATAACGTCTTCGGACATTATTGCGGCCACTGTAATCGAAGAATTAGACAAACAAAATATCTGCGTTCCGAAAGATGTTGCCGTAACAGGCTTTAACAACCAATACAATGGAATTACCGCGCGGTCTCCAGTTACAACGATGAATCTTGAGTATTTTAAGCGCGGTTATGCTGCTGTTGAACTTTTAATCGACAGAATTATGGCTCCGGAAGAAAAATTCAAGACGCGTCTTGTTCCTACAACCCTTCTTATCCGCCAATCTTGCGGTTGTTTTGAGCAGAGCATTGAAGATGCCGGCGAAGAAATAAACACATCGAACTCTATGCATGGCTCAAATCTGTCCGAAGAAGAAGTTAGAAACTATCTTTTTAAATTAACCCGAAATATTTTTTCAGGACGCTCGGAAGCAGAAATCAAAAATCTTATTGATGCTATTTTTGATGATATTTATGAACAAAAAAGTCCTAGCTCAATATTGCGATGGTTTCAAAATCTCTTGCAAAATATCCGGAAAGATTCTGTCCTTGTAAATAGCGAGCTCCAGCAAAATATTACAAACTTGCGAAAAATCATTCTTCCAATGGTAAAAGACGATGAAAAACAGTTTTCTCATATCGAAAATATTTTTCATCAGCTGCGTTCACTTGTTTCAGTTTTTATTGAATACGACACTCTCTCAACCCGCGAAAATTCTTATTTAATGAACAATTTGTCTCAAATTGCCATGAATTTTGCAAGCGCGACGACTGGAAAACAAATTCAAGACGTTTTGCGTTATCAGCTTTCAGAAATGGAAATTCCGGGAATTGTGCTTTGCCTTTCCGACAATATGACAATTGATTTGACTTCTTCAAACATCGAATTGATTTTGCCGGAGCCGCCTCTCGACATAAAGGAAAAACTGCCTTTCAAAGTTTACGATCCAGCCTGTATTCCAAAAACTTTTTTTCCGCACGGCAGACGCTACAGTCTTATGCTCGAAATTCTTTATCACGCTGACAGATACTTTGGCTATGCTTTTTTGGAAATCGGCACTCAGAACATTTCTGTTTACGACACTGTGCGAATGCTTTTGAGCAATGCGCTTCATTCTGTCTACTTAAAAGAAGGCCGCACAAAAGAACGGTCAATGCTGCTTTCAAGCGAGCAGCTTGTTGGAATCTTGCATTTAAAATCCGAAAATTCGCAGGAAAACCGGAATGGAATTACTGTCCGGCAAATTACAAATTATCTGGTTGAACATCTAAGTGAAATGACAAATCTCGACAAAATGGCAGATGAGCTTATGGTAAGTAAATCTCATCTTGTACGCAGAGCAAAGGAACTGACGGGCTTTACAATTCAAACATTGCACGAAAAATTAAAAATTGAGCAGGCAAAAAATCTTCTCCAGGTTGAATCTATAAAACTTGCAGAAATTGCTTCGCGCCTTGGTTTTCAAAATCAGAATTACTTTAGCTCAGTATTCAAAAAAAATACCGGCATGAGCCCGCGCGCATGGGCACACCGGTATCATTAAAAACTAAAATCCTGCTTTTAATCCGACGTAAGCGGCAAAACCTGTTACGCCGAAACTTCTTGAAAAGTCCGCGCCCCGAGTTTGAACTCCGGCGTCAATTTCAAGAATATGGGCATTTATTATAAAGCCCATAGAATGTTTGAAGATAAGATTTTCGTATCCTGTTGCAAATTTCAAGCCAACAACGTTCAGCAACCTGAAGTCTGCGGATAAATTGTATTCACCGTAAACCATGCAGTCGCTTGAATAAGGATTCCGCACTGCAAGATCAACTTTCGGACAAATTTCGCACCACGCTCCAAAAGGTCTCCAGGTAGCTTCCAAACCGAAAATAAACGGCCTGTGCACTTTTTTTGTTTCCTTGCTGTAAACGGTATCATCTTCACCATAATCTTTTGTATAAGAATTTGTCTCGTCAAAAATACCAAAGGCATTCTGCTGCTCAAAAACTCCCCAGAAGCGTTTATAAGCCTTGTATTTTAAGCGTCCTGGAACAACTGGTATTCTTGTAAAAATTCCAAGATCAAGTCTTTTTCCAAACGATTTTTCAACTTCGCCCGAAAAGTCAAAACCGGCGCTTTTTACAAGTTCAGAGAGAGATTCCTGAATAAATGCAGAATCAATTGTCTTGTCGTCAATTCCATCCAAATCAATTGCAGAATAAACATTTAACGGCAAATCTGCTTCTGCGCGCATTAAACCGTCTTCGTTCGATGTGTATTTTGCTGTTCCTTTTGTTTCCATAATATGAATTACAGGAGCAAAAATTGCCGGCGTAAAATGCACTCCATAATCTTTTATCTTTGTCTTGAATGTTGCTCCAGTCTGAACATAAACATCGCTAAAAATCTTTAGATCAATCGTTTCGCTCGAATTTACTTCAAAACCTTTGCAAAAAAGATCAAAAAAGTTTTTTGAAATGCCTGTATATCCTGAGCCGTCAATTCCCCAGAAAAAATTAAGCCTGAACTTTTCGTTAAAATTAAGCGCAAACCAGCTTTTTACGTTGGCATTAAAATCTATTATAAAACCGTCATCGGAAAGCTCATTCGAAAATTCGTCCAAGTCGATAACAAGGTCTTTTACAAGCAAGTCCGTTAAGCGGACAAAATTGTTAGAAGCTCCGGCTTCTGTTTCAATCCCAAGTTCAATTTTACGGTCGTAACGTTTCAATTCTGCAAACGAAAGAGAAGCGCAAATAAAAGTCAAAAAACAAACAAGAAGTTTTTTCATTTTAGTTTTCCTCCTTTTCGTTTTTGTTCCAGATTTCAACCTGCCCGCTAAGTTTTACTTGAACATATCCTGACATTCCAAACTCCGCATTGCGAGGAATTTGCCTTAACTGTCCGTCAGCCTTTATTTTGACCGGAATTTTTGGTGTAAAAGGATAATTGTCAAAAACATTTTTTATTTCTTCGCCAGTCAGTCCAATTTTTTTGAACTTTGCGCCTGGTTCGCTTTGTTCAAACGAAAGAGTTTTTTCTTCTATAAGATTTCTGTCATCTTTTATACTTCCCGAAATTTCCAGCTGAGTAGAATTTGTTGTCTTGTAATAAATCGAAACCGAATCTACAAGATCAAAATAGTCTGTAACATCCTCAAAATCTTCTTCACTGTCGCGTTTTAAGAGGTCTTCGTTTTCGTCAAAGTCATCGTCGCCGTTTATTGTATTTATAAGATGACGAATGTCAGAAACCGTCACATAACCGTCTGCTTCATGATAATCAAGCGGAAAATCAACCTTGTCTGTCAAAGTAAACTGCAGCGGAACTTTAAGAAGAATAAAAATCTGAACCGACTTTAATTCAGTCAATTTTTCAAAATCTTCGCCAGTTAATTCGAGTTCATTTGTCGCATTTGAAAAACCGCTCAATTCGTATTTGATTTTTAAACTGTCCGGCATATCGTTCAAAAGCTCGCAAACCGCAGAATCTTTCGTCTTTACAGAATAGTTTTCTGGAGAAAAAATCGAAGAATCTGTAATCATATAATCTTCGTCGGCAAGCGCATCCAAATCAATTTGAGTTTCTTTAAGGCCAAGACTGCCATTTACAAGTTCAGAAGTTTTACTAATTCCGTCAGTTTCGTAAACAGCTTCCAGTTTACAGTTCGAATAATTGACTCCGTTAAAAACCTCAATTCCCGGCTGAATCGCAAAAACATAACCTTCAACTCCAGAAAACTGAATATTTTTTATAAGGTCGCTCGCATCTCCAAGATTGTCCTTTAACAAATTGGAGAAATTCAAGCCGGTGTCAACTTCGCCAGTCAAATCCGAAGCCTCGCTCAAAGCGGAAATGTCGACTTTAAGGCTTTTGATTTTATCAATCTTACAAGAACCGCCGATTTCTACTTCGGGATTGGCAGTTGCTTCATCAAAAATAAGGGTTGCATTTTCAAAACTGACAGAAACCTGTCCGCTTACCTTGACGTTTCCTGCATCATCGGAAGGTTTTATAGTCTGATTTTCGAGAATTGCGGTTTTATTGAAAAGATATTTTGCGGCGTCTTCGGCAGATAATGTTTCGTCAGAAAATTCATTTTCAGAAACCTTAAAACCGTCTCCCTGCGAAACATTTATTTTTTCAATGCCGGCAGTAATTCCGCTCCAGCCATCTGGAATTGTGCTGAACACGTTCAATTTTCCAGATTCGATTTCCGCGCTGATTAAATAATCGTTTATACCGCTAAAATCAAAGTCGCTCTCAAAAGAAACACAGCCGTCAGGAGTCTCTGGATTATCGTCCAAGTCTCCAATTTCTTCGGCAGTCATGGTTAAACCAGCAACCTGCTTTATCTTGAAAGAATCTGCCTGCATAGAAACTTTAAAATTATGAACGGTGCCTGCTGTTCCGCCCTTCATTGTTCCAGAAAGCTTAAATCTCATTTCAGGCTGCAAAATTTTTCCGCTCAGGTCGAGCACAAGGGGAGAATCTCCTGTTCCAGAAGCAATATTGCGCTCTTCGCTCGAAGCAATTTCATTTCCAATTTCGTCACACAAAATTACTTTTGCGTTCAATTCAAAATCTTCGGAAACAGCGTTTTCTGGATTTACAGAGATTTTAAAACTTCCGGCAGAAAGCTTAATTCTTGAAAAAGAAGGTGCCGTAATATTAAAAGAGATTCCCTTGTTTTCTGGAATTACCGAATCAGTGCCAGTTTCTATAATTGGATAAGATTTTTCTTCGATTTTGAGGGCCTCTCCGATATTTTCGTTCAAATTTGAAATTTCAATCTTTGTCGAAAAATTCATATCGTTTGTGCCGTCAGCAGAAAGCCCAAGCGATACTTCCTTAATCGGATATTTTATTAAATATTGAAGCACATCGTCGTTGCATTTAGTCGGATTGTAATCGTAAACTTTTATTTCTTCCGAACCTTCTGAAAGATTTTCGCTAAAATTCTTGCGCAGCTCGCTTGCGCTCATCTTGTCGCGAATCAAAAAAGAGCCGCTGCCAAGCGGAAATTCGTAATTTGTTCCGCTCGTCTTTATGGAAATTCTTTCTGGAGCTTCCAAGTCGCATGAGAAAAAATTAAAACCTGCAAATAGTCCGCTAAGGACTAAAAAAAATTGCCATTTCTGTTTCATACCACAAGTATAAAGCAAAAATGGCAAATTCCAATAATTTTAGCGTTATTTTCCTATAAAATAACGCTTTTTTCGATTATTTCTGATTATTGAAGAACGCTGCAAACGGATTGTATGACAAGCCGTCATCGCTTCCACGGTTTGCGCCCGGACGCTTAGAACCGGCAAATGCGGCTTCGCGAGGTTTTTCGCCTCCCTTTTTAACAACGACAACCTTGCGTCTTGGAGCGCTTCCGTCCATAGCCTTTGGCTTTTTGCCTTCATTTGTCTGTCCAAGACGAGTGTGAGCGTCGCTCTTTAACGAAAGAGAAATGCGCTTGCGGTCTTTGTCGAGATCGATAATCGTAAATTCTTTTACATCGCCAACTTTTACAACGTCCATTGGGTCAGAAACAAAATTGTCGCTCAATTCAGAAATGTGAATCAAAGCTGTTTCGTGCAAGCCAATGTCAACAAATGCACCAAAGTCAACAACATTCTTGATTTTTCCGGTAACTTTCATTCCGACGGTCAAATCTTCAAAATTTACAACGCCCTTCTGCATGATTGGAGCCGGATAGCCGTCGCGAGGGTCGCGGTTTGGTTTTCCAAGTTCTTCTATTATATCGTTCAAAGTTGTTTCGCCGACGCTGTATTTTTCGCAGAGAGATTTTTTTACATCTGCAGGAACTGTCTTTTTCTGCTGAACGTAAGACAATACTTCGCGGGCAACTTCGTAGTTTTCCGGGTGAACCCAAGTATTGTCGAGCGGATCGGAACTTTCTGCAATTTTAAGGAAGCCTGCGCACTGCTCAAAAGCCTTCGGTCCAATTCCAGGAACTTTTTTAAGCTCTTCGCGGCTCTTGATTTTTCCGTTTGTGTCGCGATAAGCAACGATTTTTTTTGCTGTTGAAAGGTTGATTCCAGAAACGTATTTTAAAAGCATATAAGAGGCAGTGTTCAGATTAACGCCGACATTGTTTACAACTGACGAAACTACTTCATCAAGCTGTTCAGCAAGTTTTTTCTGATTTACGTCGTGCTGATAAAGTCCAACGCCAATTGCTTTTGGATCGATCTTTACAAGTTCGGCAAGAGGATCCTGAAGACGGCGGCCCATCGAAATTGCGCCACGAACCATAACATCAAGTTCCGGAAATTCCTCTGTCGCAACAGGAGAAGCAGAATAAACAGAAGCTCCGCTTTCATCAACAACAGTGTATTTTACATCAGAATCAGAATAATTCTCAGAAAGAACTTTAGAAACAATCGCCTGTACTTCCTGAGAACCAGTTCCGTTACCAACTGCAATTACCTGAATGTCGTATTTGTCGATTGCATTGTTAATTTGCTCGTAAGCGTCCTGCGGATTCTGCTCCTGAAAGATTTTGAAAAATCCGAGGAATTTTCCAGTTTCGTCGAGAGCGGCGCATTTTGTTCCGTTTCTGTAGCCAGGGTCAACGCCAAGAACGCGGCTTCCCTTGATTGGCTGTGTCATAAGAAGATTTTTTAAGTTTTCTGAGAAAAGCTCGATTCCGTGGTCGTCAGCTTCGTCAGTTTCGTTGCTGCGAATTTCGCGGACTACGGCAGGAGAAAGAAGGCGGACAAGTCCATCTTCAATCGCATCATTGTGGTACTTATTAGAAGGTTTTGCTTTTTTCTGCAAAAGAGCGATTGCACCGTCAACCGGCACATTGATATTTACAGAAAGCGCGCCTTCACGCTCTGCGCGGTTCATTGCAAGAATTCTGTGCGGCTTAACCTGATTCAAACTTTCGGAATAATCCCAGTACATTTTATATGTAGAAGTTTTTTCCGCAGTTTCGGCATCAGCTCCTTCAGGAACAATTCCTTTTGTTTCGATTGCGCCTTCCGCCATGTAAAGATCATGGACATCCGAGCGGTTCTGAGGATTTTGGGAAGTTCTCTCGGCAATAATATCCTGCGCTCCGGCAATTGCGTCCATAAACGACTCAACATTCAAAGCGGCATCTTCGTTATCAGTCTTGATGAATTTTTGCGCTTCGGCTTCGACTGCGGCATCGTCGTTCTGTCCTTCAATAAAATCTGCCAAAGGCTCAAGACCTTTTTCTATTGCAACCATTCCGCGGGTTTTCTTTTTTTTCTTGAACGGCGCCCACAAATCTTCAAGCTCTGTCAAAGTTTTTGCGCCCATAACAGCATTGTAAAGGCTTTCGGTTAGTTTTCCCTGGCCAAAAATTCCGCGGACAATTTCCAGACGGCGTTCTTCAAGATTTTTATATGATTTAAACTTGTGATCACATTCAGCAACTTCAACTTCGTTAAGATTGTCAGTTTTGTCTTTGCGGTAACGCGAAATAAAGGCAATTGTACAGTCTTCGTTAATCAAACTTATAACAGCGCTAACCTGACTTACACGGATATTAAGCTCTTCCGCAATTTTTTTCATAATGTCCACTTCGTTGACAACGAGGGCGTCGATAGATTCTTGTGTAAATTCCATAGTTTTTTTATTTTACAAAAAAAAAGGCTCATATTCAATTTAATTTTTTTCCAGACAGATGAACTCAAATTCTTTTCATAAAATTTAATTATAACCTTGAAAAGTTACCGATTGTTCGATATATTTTAGTTACCGATTGTTCGGTAGTTTTTTTTACAAGGAAGTTGTCGTGTCTCAAAAAACTTCAACAAAGCAGCTTATTTTAGACGCAGCATTCTCTTTTTACGAACAGCCGTATTTTAAGGATTTTTCGATGAGCCAGCTAGCGGCAAAAGTCGGAATTTCAAAAACGGCAATCTATCGTCATTTTAAAAACAGAGATGCTGTTGTAGAAAGTATGCAGAAACAGTTTTTTGATATTCTTTACTCTCAGCTATCGGCAATTCAAAACAAAAATTCTGATTCAGAAAACCTAAATGAACAAATTGCAAGAATAATCAGCTTTTTTACAGAAAATTCTCAATATATAAACTACTTTATAATTATTCATGCGCAGATAAAAGATTTTGAAAAAAAAGTTTGTGATGAATTTCGTTCAAGAGGCCTGAAAAACGATTTTGACAAATCTTATCAAAAAAACACGCTGGCAAAATATTCACGCATTTATTTTTGCGCAGTTACAATTTTGTATTTTATAAAATTACGTGAAAAAGCAATTATCTGCGGAAAAAAAACGGATTCACCCGGTGATTTTTCAAAAAAAATGGTGAATTTTATTCAAAAAGGAATTGTCGGTACAATCGGAGAATCTAATCAGACTTCAAAAATTTCAAAAGAGCGTTTTGCGCAACTCGATGAAATTTGCAAAATTAACGAAGAAGATTTGCCAAAAGAAGATAAAATTTTTACCGCTTTTTCAAATGTGATTGCAAAATATGGAATAAACAACGTTACAGTCGAACATATTGCCGACGAGCTCAACTTGGCAAAAAGCAGCCTGTATTTTTATTTTGAAAACAAAAACAAAATGCTTCTTCATCTTGTTGCAAAGGAAATTTCGCTTTTAGGAACAATTTGCGAAGAAAACTGCGCCGAAGCCAAAACTTACACGGAATTCATCTATATCAATATGAAAACCGAGATTTCGTATTTTTCCACACGGTCTTCGATTTTGTCACTTTGCTGCTGGCTTTTGCAAAATGGAGCAGAACACACTGTCGATGACGAAAAAGAGTTTTTAGGCCCAAATAATGTCTGGGAAACGAGAATGACCGAGATTGCCCAAAAAGTTGACCTTGGATTTTCGGTTCGTCCGGAACATATTACGATTTGGTCAGGTCTTTTGCCTGTTTCGCTTATAATTCTAAAAATAAAACACGAGTTTTCGGACGAAGAAACTAACCAGGCCTTGAATTATATGTTTGATTTTTTGATGTATGGAGCAAAATTTTAAACTAAGGAACTGAAATTTGGACTAAAAAATGAAGCCTTTCAGGATTTTGAATTTTTTGACAGTCCTAAAATAAAAGTAAAAAATATTGGAGGTAAAGAAACAAAATGAAAAAATTACTTGTTGCATTCAGTTTAACTCTTTTTATTTCTGCTGGTTTTGCCCAGGAACAAAAAGAAAAAACCGTTACTTTAACGATAGACCAGGCTGTTGAATACGCATTAAAAAACAGCCGCACCTTAAAAAGCAACGACATTGATTTAGAAATGAAAAAACGCGCTTCGGACGTAAGCTGGAACGTTTTTTTGCCAAATGTTTCTGTAAACGGAACAATGAAACGCTCAAACGAAATCAGTCCTTCTTACGCCCAATATGGCATCACAGATTATCCAGATGAGGAATCTCGGTGGGATGTAATCGGAGGCGCTTCTGTAAGCTGGAATTTTACACCTGCATACATTGCAAAAATTCAAATTGCAAAGGCAAATTACGAGGCAGGAAAAATAAGCTGGGAACAAAGCCAGAATGAAACTCTCGTAAATGTCAAAAAAATTTATTACGGGCTTCTTCTTCAGCAGGAAAGCTTAAAAATTCAAAAAACGACTCTCGAAAATGCTCGTCGGCGAATGATTCAGGCGGAAGCAAACTTTAAAAGCGGCCTTGTTCCAGAAATCAGCCTTTTGCAAACTCAGGTAAACTACGAAAATACAAAACCGACAGTTGATTCTGCAGAACAGACTTTGAACCAGCAGTTCGACACTTTTGCTTTTTTAATCGGACTTCCAGTCGGCACAAAAATTGAGCTTACAAGTTCTATCGAGCCGCAATATGTCGATGTAACGACAGAAGGCTTGCTTAATAAATACGCAGACAACGACCTTCAGATTCAGTCAATGAAGAAAAATATGGAAACCGCAAAATTAGGAATTACCGCCCTCGACCTTTCAACCTGGGTTCCGACATTTGCATTAAGCTATGGCTGGACTCCGATGTACACAGACGGTTCTTCTTTAGGACTTCCATACAACAACGCTAAGGCATTCGGTTTTGCAGGAGATTTGGGAAAAAATGACAAATGGTACGATTCAGGAAGTTTAACCTTAACGCTTGCCTGGAACCTTACAAATATGCTCCCGTGGTCTTCAAACAGACAGCAGGTAAAAGATTACCGACAGCAGCTTGCACAGCTTGAACTTGCAGTTGAAAGCCTTAAAGAAAACCAGAAGGTTCAAGTTCGCAAAGCCGTGGATACGTTAAACCAGGCAAAACAGCAGATTGAAAATATGAACCGCTCAGTTCAGCTTGCTCAAAAAGCCTATGATATGCAGCTGCGCTCTTACCGCAGCGGAACTACAGAACTCCTGGACTTGCGCGATTCTGAAAATTCTTTGAATCAGGCAAAGCTTGGCCAGTTGAACCAAAAATACCAGTATATTTCCGCTCTTATGGATTTGGAAAATACTCTGAATGTAAAACTAACAGGCGGATCTAATTCTGCCATAACAAAATAAATATCATATCTAAAACTGGAGGAAACTTATGAAACTTAAAAAATTGATTTTTACAATTGGCGCTCTTGCAATAACATTACCTTTGGCAATAAGTTGCGGAGGCAAAAAAAACGACGCTGCCGCAGAAGCAAACTCGGAAGCTGAACAGGTTTTTGCAGTAAGCACTTTGACAACCGCAGCCGGAAATCTCGACGATTATCTTGAATTTGGCGGAGACATCAGTTCTGTAAACTCAGTTGCCGTTTTGCCGGATCAGGGAGGAAAAATTACAAATATTCTCGTAAACGTTGGCGACATGGTAAATAAAGGTCAGGTAATCGCTTATGTAAACCCGCTTCGCGCAGGAGCAGTTTACAACGACAGCCCGGTTCACTCACCAATTACAGGAAGAATCACTTCTCTTCCAACTACAATCGGCTCGACAGTAAGCCAGTCTTCTCCTATTGCAAATGTTGCGCGCACAGACGACCTCGAAATCAAAATCAACATTGCAGAACGCTTTATCAGCAGAATTTCTGACAAGCAAAAAGCAACTGTAACTTTCGATGCTTATCCAAACGTTGTATTTCCGGCAACTGTTTTTGAAATCAGCCCGGTTCTCGACACAGCAACACGCACAATGGGCGTAAAGCTTCATTTTGACAAAAAAGACAGCCGCGTAAAAGTCGGAATGTACGGCCGCGTAAGGCTCGTAACAGAATCTGTAAAAGACGCCATCGTAATTCCTTCGACAGCAGTTGTAACACGCGATTCAGCAAATTACGTTTTCGTAGTTGAGCCTCATTCAGACAAACGCTCAACCGTAAAACTTGTTCCTGTAACAGCCGGACTTTCTGTCGATAACAAAACTGAAATTGCAAAAGGCCTTAAAGCCGGAGATGAAATCGTAATAAAAGGCATGTCGCTTTTGAATGATGGCGTAAAAGTAAACATCACTTCAAATTCAACTTCAAACTAAGCCGAAAAAACAGTATCTGGAGATTTATATGACATTTTCTGAAAAGTGTGTAAATAAACCCGTAACAACCCAACTTCTTTTTGTACTGGCAGTTATTCTTGGAATTTTCTGTACAACCCAGCTTCCAATTGATATGTTCCCGGAAATGGATTTGCCGTACATGATTGTATTTACTTCTTACGACAATGCAGGTCCGGAAGAAGTTGAGCAAAGCGTTACATCAACCCTCGAAACTTCCCTTTCCGGTCTTTCGGGCTTAAAAAAGATGCAGTCCCGCTCAATGTCAGGACTTTCTATCGTATTCCTCGAATTCAATTACGGTACAAATCTTGACGCCGCAGGAGGAGATGTCCGGGACAAAATCGATATGGTGCGCGGTTATTTGCCAGATGATGCCGATTCACCTATTACAATCAAAATGGATCCTTCAATGATGCCAATTTTGAATCTGGCAGTGCGAGGAAACCGTACTCCAGAAGAATTGAGGACTATGGCCGAAGACGTAATCAAACCGCGCCTTGAACAGCTTGACGGAATCGCTTCCGCAACAGTTTCTGGCGGACGGGAAGAATCTATCAACGTAGACATTCCGCGAGACCGGCTTGAAGCCTATGGGCTTACAATCAGCACAGTTGCGCAGATGATTGGAGTTCAGAACATTCAGTCTTCTGGCGGTACAATCACTTCTGGAGATATAAATTATACAATCAAAAACGATGGTAAATACAAAAGCATAGAAGACCTTAAAAACACTGTAATTTCTTACAAAGCAGGCTCAGACTACGAAGTTCGTACAATCCGTCTCCGCGACATTGCAGACGTTTACGATGGATACAAGGACGAATCTACACTTGCATATCTTGACGGCAGTCCTTGTGTAATGATTATGCTTACAAAACAGTCAGGCAAAAACTCTGTTCAGGCTGCAAAAAACGTACGCAAACAGCTTCCAAAGATTCAGACGGAACTTCCTGCAGACGTTGAAATTCTCGAAACTTCAAACACTGTAGACATCATCTCTCAGACAATCAACGAAGTTGTAAATTCGGTAGTTCAGGGTGCTTTGCTAGCAATTGCAGTCCTTTTCATCTTCCTTCGAAGCTTAAAATCAACGCTTATCGTAGGACTTTCAATTCCGCTTTCTGTTTTGATTACACTCGTCTGTATGTACTTAAAAGGAATTACAATCAATATGATTTCTATGGCAGGACTTTTGCTAGGTATTGGTATGCTTGTAGATAACTCGATTGTAGTTCTTGAAAATATTTACTCTTATATTCAGCGCGATGCAAAACCAAAGGTTGCAGCGATTCTTGGTTCACAGGAAATGGTTACTTCAATCATGGGTTCAACCTTGACTTCTGTTTGTATCTTCCTTCCAATGCTTGTTTTCCAGAAAAAATTGGGCATGATGGGACAGATGTTCAACGATTTGGCATACACAATCATTTTCTCGCTTATGTCTTCTCTTGTCGTTGCCATTGCCTTGGTTCCGGTTTTGTGTTCAAAATATGTATCTAAAGTCGGCGGAACAAGAAACGAAGGCAGAGGTTTTGCTTATGCCATAAACAAGTTTTTTAACAACTTCTTTGACAAACTTGATGAAAAATATGCGTCAGGAGTTGCATTTGTACTTCACCACAGAAAAACATTTATTGCGGCAATTGTTGTTCTCTTCTTTGTTTCAATGGGCGCAATTAAACTAGTTGGATTCGTCTTTATGCCGGCGTCTGCTGCTAACAGCGTTGAAGTGGACTTTAAACTTGCGCAAGGAACAAAACTTTCAATTACGGAAGATGTTATCCGCGAATTTGAAACAATGGCTCTCGAAGAATTAAAAGGCATTAAATATTCAAGCGTAACAGTCGGCGGAACAAGCATGATTTCTTCATCATCAGAAACAAATACAGGTTCTGTAACATTCAGCTTGTACGAACCAAAAGACCGTCTGCCAGGATACGACAACGAAAAAACAGCAAAAGCAAAGCTCAGAAAATACTTTACAATGTTCCCAGGAGCAACCTTGAGTTTTGCCGCAAATGCAAACAGCGCTTCAAGTTCTTCCGGTGTATCTGTAAACATTAAATCAGACGATCTGGATCTTGTAATGGAAACTTCACGCCAAGTTCGCAAAGTTCTCGAAGAAAAAGGAAAAGACTGGGTAAGCGAAGTAGATTCAGACCTTGAAGACGGACTTCCACAGGCAAATATTATTTTTGACCGCGACAGAATGCAGGAATTCGGACTTAACGTTTATACAGTCGGTTCAGAAATAGCAGGCGTAATCAACGGAAAAACCGCAAGCCGGTTTACAAAAAACGGAGACGATATTGATGTTGTTGTCCGCGTTTCGGAAAAAGACCGCGAACGACTTGGCGATCTCGACTCAATTTCCATGGTAACTTCAAGCGGAAAGAGAATTCCTCTTTCAAGTTTTGCGCATTATGAAGAATCAACCGCTCCTGTTACAATTTTCCGCGAAAATCAGTCGCGAATCATTCACGTAACTGCAAAGCCAAACGAAGGACTTTCTATCGGCGATGTTCAAAAAGAAGTTGTAAAACTTATCGAACAGAACATTACAAAAGAAGACGGCGTAATTATCAGTTATTCTGGCGACCTCGAAGACATGATGGAAGCAGTGTTTAACTTCGGCCTTGTTATCATTCTTGCAGCCTTCCTCGTATTCGTAGTAATGGCATCTCAGTTTGAATCAATGCTCGACCCGTTCATTGTAATTCTTACAATTCCATTGTCGTTTATCGGCGTAATGACAATTTATGCGCTCACTGGAAACCAACTTAACGTAATTACAATCATGGGCGTTCTGGTTCTTGTCGGAACAATTGTAAACAACGGTATTGTTCTTGTTGACTACACAAACCTTCTTAGAAAACGTGGCTACGAACTCGAAGAAGCATGTATTCAGGCAGCACGCAACCGCCTGCGCCCAATTCTTATGTCAACATTGACAACCGTAATCTCGCTTGCTCCAATGGCATTCTTCCCAGGAGAAGGCTCGTCTTCAATGCAACCAATTTCACTCACAGTATTCGGAGGAATGACATTCGGTTCGTTAATGACGCTCTTTATTATGCCGTCAATTTACTATATCTTTAATAGCCGACGGCTTAAAAAGGCCGCAAAAAAAGCCGCAAAGCAAAAGGCAATTGAAATAAAACAGTCCGGCAATAAATAAAAACAAAAGTCGGAGAGGAGGTCTTTATGGAGAATAAAATGTCATATATCGAAAATATCAGAAAACACGCCGGAAAATTGACACGGCTGGAAATTATTACTTCCCAGGCGCTCGAAGAAGACTTTATGGAAGAATTTAAGGAACAGAAAGTCGCCGCCCGTTACACAAAACTGGCAAACGTAATGGGAGCCGGCTATTCAAATCCACGCCTCGGAGACGCAATTTGGCCACAGCTCAACATAATGTACATAATTTACTGTCAGGAAGAAGAGGCTGAAAAAATAATCGCAATCTGCCAAAAGCTCCGCGAAAAATACATGGCCGAAGGCATTGCCTGCTTTAAGAGCTGCGCCGAAGAAGTCTAACTGTCCGCTAGCAACCAGCTAACAATTTGCAGCCACAAAATATAATTTTCTAAAAAGCGATGGATAATAAATCTGTCGCTTTTTTTATTTTGGGCGTTTCCTGTAACTGCTCAAAAAATCAAAAACGGCATTGCCCGCCAGCCAAATGGCGACAAAAACATAAAAAAAACACAATTCCGCACTAAAAAACACACAGGCCGCGCTTTCCGTGGCTACGGCGTCTAATGCGCCTCCGGTGCTTCGCACTTGCCAGGCAACCACTGCAATCGCTAACGCATAAAATATCTGTTTTGCATTTAAATTTTTCATAAAAAAACCCTTCGATTGCAAAACCGAAGGGCTTTTCAAATTATTGCATTACTGCTTACTTAGGCTGTTTTCCGATGTATGCAAGGATTCCGCCGTCTACGTAAAGGATGTGTCCGTTTACTGCGTTTGAAGCGTCAGAAGCCAAGAATACTGCTGGTCCTGCAAGCTCTTCTGGGTCGAGCCAGCGTCCTGCCGGTGTGCGTCCGCAGATGAACTGGTCGAACGGATGGCGAGAGCCGTCTGGCTGTTTCTCGCGGAGAGGAGCTGTCTGCGGTGTCGCAATGTATCCAGGTCCGATTCCGTTGCACTGGATGTTGTCTGCGCCGTACTCAGAACAGATGTTCTTTGTGAGCATTTTAAGTCCGCCCTTTGCAGCAGCGTATGCAGATACAGTCTCGCGTCCAAGTTCAGACATCATAGAACAGATGTTGATGATTTTTCCGTGTCCCTTTTTAATCATTCCAGGAATTACTGCTTTTGAAACGATAAATGGAGCGTTAAGGTCTACATCGATTACAGCGCGGAAATCCTCTGCAGACATTTCTGTCATCGGGATTCTCTTGATGATTCCAGCGTTGTTTACAAGAATATCTACAACGCCAACATCTTTTTCGATTTTTTTAACAGTTTCAATAACCTGATCTTCTTTTGTAACATCGCAGATATATCCGTGTACGTCGTTGATTCCGTTTTCTTTGTAGTTTGCAAAACCTTTTTCCAACTGTTCCTGTCCACGGTCGTTAAAAACGATTTTTGCGCCAGCAGCATGGAATGCTTTTGCAATTGCAAAACCGATGCCATAAGAAGCGCCTGTAATCCAAGCTACTTTGCCAGTAAGGTCAAAGTCTTTCATTTCAAATGCTTTTGCCATTTTTTTATAGCCTCCAATAATTATTACTTTAAAGATATAAAAATGACTTTGTAAGGTCAATAAAATTACGCCGTCATATTTAACAAAATTATTTCGCCTTAAAAAGCGCTCGTTGAATTCTGACAAATTATTTACAAATCTTCAAGACCAAGAATAAAAATATTTTTATCTTCGAATTTCAAGATTTTTTTAATATTTTCTTTAGGGATTGAACTTTTGCATTTTGACTCAACATCATCATCTTCTTCAAGATTCTGCACGTCCAAAACTTGGTCTGCAACCAAACCATAAAGCGTTATTTTTTCGCTCTCTTCTTCCTCTTTTTTTACGGAAATAACGATAATTTTAGTACTTTTGTCCGGCTCTTTTTCTTTTAAGCCGAATTTTTTTCTCAAATTGATAACCGTAATTCCCTGCTCGCGAGAATAAATCAGTCCTTCAATATAATTTTTTGCACCAGGAATTATCGTAAAATTTCCATAATTCAGAACTTCGAGAACATTTGTAATTTCTACTGCGCAAATATTTGAATCTAATAAAAACGTTAAAAATGAATTTTTCATCTGCGTTTAAAATTCCTCAAAATCTGCGTCTTTTATTAAATCGGCAGTTGTTTTTCGAACAACAGTTCCCGAAATCGGATTGTCTTTCGGTTTTTCAGAAATTTTTTCTTC
>DLLE01000056.1:21948-43438 GCA_002477955.1 Treponema sp. UBA7570
TTTTTTCTTCAACTACCTTTTTTTCAGCAGAATTTTCAAATTCAGTTTTGTCTTCCTTTTTCTGTTTTTTTTGCTCTTCCGTTTTTTCTACAGAATTTTTAAGTATTTCTTCGGTTTCTGCCACATTTTGATTAAACTCGTCCGGAGTTTTAAAGAATGCAATCGTCTGAACAAGTTTATGTGCTTCAGAACTGAGTTCTTCCGCCATAGCAGCCATTTCTTCGGCAGCACTTGCATTTTGCTGAACAACGCTGTCAAGCTGAACAATTGCCGTAGAAACCTGCTGCGCTCCGTTATCCTGCTCACGGCTTGCTGTAGCAATTTCCTGAATAAGCATTGAAGTTTCTTCGATTGAAGGAACCAGCCCGCCAATCATTTTTCCTGCGTTTTCTGCAGTTGCCAAAGTATGAACAGAAATTTTACTGATTTCTGCGGCAGATGCCTGTGTGCGTTCTGCAAGCTTTCTAACCTCGCTTGCAACAACCGCAAAGCCTTTTCCAGCATCTCCTGCTCTAGCAGCTTCAATTGCAGCGTTAAGAGCAAGCATATTTGTCTGTCCGGCAATGTCTTCGATTACCCCGATTTTTTCAGAAATTGTTTTTACAGCTTCTACAGCCTCGTTTACGGCAAGACCTCCAGCCTCACTGTCTGCATTCGTTTTTGCGGCAATTTGGCTTGTTTTTGTCGCGTTATCAGCCGTCTGACGAATATTGCTCGTCATCTGCTCCATTGTTGCGCTCATTTCTTCGGTAGAAGCGGCCTGTTCACTTGCCCCGGAAGAAACAGCCTGGCTCGAAGAAGAAAGCTGTTCACCGCCTGCACGAACGTTCATTGCGGCTTCGCGCACAGACTGAATAGTTTTTATAAGCGAGGTAACCATGTTCGAAAGCGCAATGCTCATATCACAAAGTTCATCTTTACGCTTTCTGAGTTTTTCAACAAGCTTTAAATCTTTTTCCTTTATAACAAGATCTCCGTTCGAAATGCTTGCAAGCGCATCACGTATGCTATTGAGCGGTTTTGAAATTGATGAGGCGTAAATCCATGAAATAACCACTGAACCTACAACAAAAATCAGAGTTACTACAAACATAAGGATTTTCATCATATCAACGGAACTCATAAACGCTTTTTCTGGAACCATAATTGAAAATGCCCAGTCTGTCGAAATTTTTTCATCTCCAATTGAAGAGTAAGCGGTGTAATACTTTTGGCCGTGAAATTTTATTTTTTCAATATCAGATTCACCATTCATCATCTTTTTGCTAATAGTGGCAAGACTTTTAAAAATGTTATTTTCCACTGAAAGCGCTTCGAAAGTTGAGTTGCTGCCTTTTGCGGCCGCAATGGTATTTGCAATCAAAATTCCGTCTTTTCTGTTGATTATAAAAGATTCTGTCCCCTTAACAAAATCCATATCTTCCGTAAACTCGTCCAAAAGACTTGTATCTGTCTTCATTGCAAGAATTCCAGAAATATTGTCTTTTTCGTCACGCAGAGGAACTGCAAAATAAAGCGCAAGCGCGCCCGTCGTTTTTGCAATTACAGGACCGTCAACTGAAGGCTTTCCGTTTATAGCCTGTTTAAAATACTCGCGTTCACTAATCTCGCATCTGTTTCCGTTCGATGTATATCCGTGTCCATCCTTGTCTGCCAAAACAAAATAATTTGCTCCAGAAAAATTCTTTTCAGAACCTTTTAAAATAAGAGCTTTTTCTCTTATAGAGAGGTTTGAGCGTAAATCTTCGCGGGTTGCAAGAGCCTTTACAACATCAAGATTTGCTTGAATTTCTTCAACTATAAGTTCTTTTGTCGTATAAATAAGAGCGCTTATTCCATGATTTGATGTAATATCTACTGCATCGCTGGCAAAAAATATTGAAATTCCAGCTAACGAAATTCCTAAAAATACTGAAACAAGTGCTACAAATCCGGTAACTGCATGGCGAATACTTTTCATAAAGACCTCTCACTAAAAGACATTTTCTATCCGATTATTTTTTTGACTATGGCAATAAGTTTTTCTGAAGTAAATGGCTTTACAATCCAGCCTGTAGCTCCTGCAGCCTTGCCTTCTTCCATTTTCGACGATTGATTTTCTGTTGTAAGGGCGATTATCGGCGTAAATTTATAACCGTTGGTATTTCTGAGTTCTTTTGTAAACTCAATTCCGTCCATATTCGGCATATTTATATCTGTGATGATTAAATTGAATTTATCAGCCTTTGCCTTTGCCAGTCCGTCAACTCCATCCTCGGCTTCTACAATTTCATAGCCTTCCTGACCCAAAATAAAAGAAATACTCTTCCTTATAGAAACAGAATCATCAACTGCAAGAATTTTTTTCGACATATTTAGTTCATCTCCTTAAGTTGCAATACAAACTTATTTACATTCTACCATTTAATTACTCATTTTCTGTTTTAATAACACGTTTTTATATGATTAAAATTCATATGCATAATTTTTGCTTTTGTGCAGACTTCTTCCGCGATTTTGTCCAAAGGCAGCACTTTATCGACGGCTCCGGCTTTTACGGCTTCGCCCGGCATTCCCCAGACAATGCTTGTTTTTTCGTCCTGGGCAATATTGTAGGCTCCGGCGTCGTGCATTTCCTTCATTCCGTGAGAACCATCGTCTCCCATTCCGGTCATTATTACGCCGATTGCATTTTTTCCGGCATATCGCGCAGCAGAACGAAAAAGAACATCGACAGAAGGCCTGTGCCTTGTTACAAGGGGACCATCTTTTATTTCAACAAAGTATGAATTTCCTTCTCTCTTTAAAAGCAGATGACTGTTTCCTGGAGCAATCAAAACCGTTCCAACTTTTACAACATCGCCGTTTGCAGCTTCTTTTACGGTGACTTTTGAAAGTCTGTCCAATCTTTCGGCAAAAGCCTGTGTAAAGTGCTCTGGCATATGCTGAACAACGACCATTCCAGGACAATCTTCCGGCAAAGCGCCCAAAAAGTCTTTTAAAGCCTCAGTTCCGCCTGTACTTGCGCCAACCACGACAACTGGCTCAGAAACTCCGAGAGAATTTGCAATCTGAATATCAGGCTTTTTCATAATAACATCGGCGGTATACTTCGGTTCAACAGACCGCCTTTGAATGTCGTTTTCTGCAAGGTTAAAAACTTCCTCGTTTTTTTGAACAGATGATTTTTTTACAGCAGAAGAATGTGACATCGCCTGAGAAGGAATCAGCTGCTTGATTTTTCCAGTGCAGCTGTATGCAGATTTTACCGCATCGCAAAGACGAATTTTTGACTCTTCGAGAAACTGTTTTGTTTGAAAAGACGGCTTTAAAATAACTTCGCATGCACCTAGATCATAGGCCTTTAACTCTTCCGGAGAATTATTTTTTACGAGTGCAGAACAGATTACGATTGGGATCGGGTCAATTGTTTCATTCATCTTTCGCAAAAAAGTAAGTCCGTCCATCCGGGCCATTTCAATGTCGGAAATAATTACGTCTGGGCGTTCATTTTGAAGCATGTGAACAGCAACAATCGGATCAGTAGCTGTTCCAATTACATGAATTTCTGGATCTGTTTCAAGAACCTGCGACAAGGTCTGTCTTACGAGCGAAGAATCGTCAATTACCAAAACTTTTATAATCATTTTTTTTGTCCGTTTTTTGTCAGGAAAAAATTCAAATTCTGCGCTTATTCACAAAACCGAATTTAAGCCCGCCTATTTTTACTTTTTTTACTCTTTTTTAAAAATTGTCGGTCCAACCGTTTTTAACGGCAACTCCATTCCGAAAACCGTCTCCGAATGTCCGAGAAATAAGTATCCTCCCGGAACTAAATGCTGCAAAAGTTTGCGGATTACGCTCTCCTGAGTTGCTTTGTCAAAATAAATCAACACATTCCGGCAGAAAATCGCATTTTTTTGAGTGGTTTTTGGATAAACCGAATCCATAAAATTCAGCCTTTCAAAAACAACTTTTTCACGAATTTGCGGTTTTAAACGCACGCAAGGATTTGTTAAATCTTTGCTTTTAAAAAAATATCGTTTTTTTAAGTCATAGCTCAAACTTTCTACTTCCGACATCGGATAAACCGCATCAAGCGCCTTATCCAAAACTTTTGACGAAATATCCGTTGCAAGAATTGAATAATCTTCTATTTTGCCTGGATTTTTTCTCATAAACTCCTGCAAAACAATAGAAAGCGTGTAAGGTTCCTGTCCGCTTGAACATCCCGCCGACCAAAGTTCAATTTTTTTTTCATTTTTTTGTGCAAGTTCTGGAAGAACAACATTGGTTAAATACTCAAAATGCACATTTTCCCTAAAAAAATTTGTCAGGTTCGTCGTAACCGCATTTATCATAAGAGCAATTTCTTCATTTCCTTCCGGAGTGTTTGAAAAAGCAAATTTTAAATAGTCGTCAAAATTGTTCATTTTTAGGCTTTTTAAGCGGCTTGCAAGGCGGGACTGAACCATAAGCCGTTTTTCGTCCGGCATTTTTATTCCAACATTTGTATGAATAAATTTGGAAAGTTTATGAAACTGAGAATCTGTCAGCTCTGCAGGAGCAAAAAATCCAATTTCGCACATTATTTTTTTCCTGTTTCTTTTGAATTGACTAAATCAGCCAATTTATAGACATCGAGAATTAGAGCTACAGAACCATCTCCCAAAATTGTCGAATTGCTTATGCCAAGACAATTCTGGTAAAGTTTTCCAAGAGGCTTGATTACGGTCTGATGACTCCCCAAAATTTTATCGACAATAATTCCGACCTGCCCTTCTTGAGAATTTATTGTAACAACTTCTTTCTTCTTTAAATATGATTCTGGAATCTTAAAAAATTTCCGCAAATCAATGCAAGGAATGTCTTTTCCGTGAACAAGCGTATGAGGAAAAAGAGTTTCGGCTTTTTTGCCAGTCTGTTCAAAAAAAAGACATTCAGAAATCGTACTTACAGGAATTATATACTTTGTGTTTCCTACTTGAGTGAGCATTCCGTCGATAATTGCAAGCGTAAGCGGAATTTTTAGAATAAAACTTGTGCCTTTGTTCGGTTTTGACTCAATCGAAACTGAGCCTCCAAGCGAGAGCACGTCTTTTTTTACAACATCAAGGCCGACGCCACGGCCTGAAATATTTGAAACCTGTTTTGCAGTCGAAAATCCCGGCTGAAAAATAAGATGAAAAATTTCCGATTCAGAGATTTTCTCCTCTTCCGAAATCAATTTTTTTTCTATTGCTTTTTTTCTGATCGCCTCTTTATCCAGGCCTTTTCCATCGTCAGAAATAGTAATTACTACCGCTCCAGTCTGATGTTTTGCTGAAAGAGTTACAGTTCCCTTAGGATTTTTTTTGTTTGCAATTCTCTCAACAGGAAGTTCAATTCCGTGGTCTACAGAATTTCGGATTAAATGAAGAAGCGGATCGTTGAGTTTTTCAACAACAGTCTTATCAAGTTCAGTTTCTGCTCCTTCAATAACCAAATCAATCTGTTTTCCGAGCTGTTCAGCAAGATCACGAACAGTGCGGCGGAATCTTGTAAAGAGCGTTCCAATTGGCAGCATCCGAATTTCGAGGGAAGTGTCTCGCAAAGAAACCGCAAGCCGCGAGCTCTGCTCGCTCAAATTTTTTAAAACAGGCAAATCTTTTTCTATTGCAAGCTGCTCAAGACGCGCATTAAAAGTTACAAGTTCGCCAATTAAATCTACGAGAGAATCCAGTTTTTCAGAACTTACACGAATTGAACTCTGAGAAGGCGATGAGCCTGACACAGGATTTTCGCCGTTCATTGCCTTAAAATGCTGCTGTTCTGCCAAAGCCGACTTAATCTGCTGGTTAGAAACAAGCTGCTTTTCTACGAGAATCTGCCCAAGCTGCTTGTGTTCCTGCATAACCGAATCAATCTGGTTTTTAGAAACATCGTTTCGGTCAATGAGAATTTCACCAATTCTGTGATTTTCACCCGGATTCAATTCGATTTTTTCGACGGTGAATGAAGATTCATTGTCCAAAAAAATAAAAACATCTTTAATATCATTTTCCGTTTTTTGTGTCGTAAGAATTATATCCCACGAAAAATAACATTCTTCTGCGTTAAGCTTTGAAAGTTCCGGCAAAGAATCATAAAAAGAAACGACAGTCGCATTTCCCATTTCTGAAAGTTCTTTGACCAAAAGCTCAGGGCGAGTTCCGTTCTGCATAACTTTTTTGCTTGGTCTAAATTTTATTCGGTAAGTCGAATCCGGTTCTTTTGGTTTTGCGGCAGGATTTTGCTTTTGGGAAGGATTTCCGGTCAAATTTGCCGCATCTTCTGAAACAGTTCCGCCATTTCTAGCAACGTAAGTTTTAAAAGCAAGAATTAAAGTTTGCGAGGTCTGCATGATTTCCGGCGTAATTTCCTGGCCGGCATCGAGCATAAAGCGAATATGATCGCGAGCTTTGAGCAGCAAATCTATAAGTTCATTTGAAACAGGAACAATCCCGTTTCGAACCTGATCCATTGCGGACTCGGCTTCGTGCGTAAATTCAGAAATTGAATTAAATCCGAACATTGCCGATGAGCCTTTTATTGTGTGCATCGCCCTAAAAACAGCGCTTATTGTTTCTGAATCGGCAGGATTTTCCTCAAGCGTCAAAAGCTGTTCTTCGAGATTGTCCAAAAGTTCATTTGCCTCTTCAAGAAAAACTGAGCTGATTTGTTCAAGCATTTTTACTCTCCTCCGATTTTGATTCTGTTTTGTCGATTAAATCTTCAAAAGAAACTCCGCAGCCACAAACGTATTCTAAAATTGCAGGAGGAATATTGTCCTTTAACAAAAATTTTTTCTTCTTGGCATCAGCTTCTTTTTTTGCGGCCAAAATCAATTGAATTCCCGAAAGATCAATATCTTCAAGCTCACTTAAATCAATAAAAACAAGCGGATTTTCGTCTATCGCTTTTTGCAGTTCGATCTTTAGCTTCTCAGCAGATTCAATCCCGGCAGTTTCCGTCCATTTTATAATATTTGATTTTTTTTCTTTTTTTGCAGCCAAACTAAGCTCCCCAAAGCAATTTCTATCATTTACAAGAGAATTCTAAAAATTTCAAATTTTGCAAATTTTCTTGTATAATAATTCTATCGTCAGTTTTAGGAGACGTCAAATTATGAATGAAAGTCATTTTTCTACAGAATCGTTTTTTTCGTTCAATTTAAAAGATGAAATGTTTTCTCTTCCAGTCAAGTATGTAAAAGAAGTTTTTGAATTTGAAACAATCACTCCAATTCCAAATTCCTTGCCTTACTTAAAAGGCGTGATGAATGTGCGTGGCGGAGTGGTTTCAATTGCCGATTTGCGTAAGTTATTTGGTCTTGAAGTTTCTGACGATTTAACGGGAACTCAGGTAATCATAATGGAAATTCCTCAAAAAAACGAAAAACCGGTCTTGCTTGGAATTCTCGCCGACAAAGTTGATGTCGTGAGCCGGCTCAACATAATTCAAGCCGACTCAAAAGACTATGGAATAAAAGAAGGCCAGGATTTTGTAAAATCGGTTGCGCGCCGTGAAGAATCTTTTATTTTGATTTTAAATCCAGAAAAAATTCTTTCATATATCGAGGCCGATGTCGAAAAAGCATTTGAAGAAGTTTCTAAAAAAGCTAATTTTTAGCTTTAAAATTTTACAAGCCTTTTGCAAGACGGTTTAATTCTGCAAGGTATTCCAGATATTTTTGCTCTTTAGATTTTATGAAATCCTCATCGTCCGGATTGTGCGAATCTATGTGCTTTAAAAATACTTTTGAGTTAACCGGATCAAAAAAAATCTTCCGTGGCAAATTTCCGCCAGTGTCAGAACTTTTTATCTCAACGTTGTGAGATTTTAAATATTCGAATGCAAAATCAATATTTGCAGCCCCGACAAGAGATCTTCCGCTCTGAGGCTCAGAAGAATTAAATATATTTCCTCCGCCAAATACTTTTGCAAAGCATCTTTTTAACAATGCGCCTTTTTTTTCCATGTCGGCAACAAGCATCTCAACTGCGTATTCTCCAAAACGGCCCAAACGTCTGTCCTGAGAACCGTCAATATCCAAATTAGTGTCCCTTGCAAGCATAAAATGATTCATTCCGCCGACTTTTGCAATCGGATCAAAAAGGGCAATGCTTACACATGACCCCAAAACAGTGGAGATCATCTCAGGGCCTGTCGAAGACCAATATTCTCCAGGATAAAGAGTAACAATATTTCTATTAAAATGAAGGTCAAAATAGCGGTTCATGTAAAAAATTAGAAGAAAGTGATTTCTCCCTGCTCTGCTCCATGTTCAATTTCAAAACCGCCGATCTTTCCGGCTGCTTCTTTATGAGCCGTAATCGTAAAATGATTTATAATTTCGCTAAATTTTGAATTTTTTATGTTCCATTCAGAAATATTTTTCGCTGCAAAAAGTCTTGAACGCACAGACGAAAGCTCTTTTACCTGCTCAGACAAATCGTCGCGGCATTTTTTTAATTTAAGGTTCAGATTGTTTATTCCAGAAAGATCTTCCGCCACGAGTCTGCATTTTTCGTCAAAACCTTCAGGGAAAACATCAAAATGAGCGATTATTTCGTAAAGGTTTTTCTGTGTAATCTGAAGCTCATCAAAAAACTCAGTTTTTTCTTTGCGCAAATCCATCATGCTCTGATTGTCTTTTGTAATAGAATTGTTAAATTCAACAAGAAGATTCGATGCTTCGTGAATAAATACAGACAAAAGTTTTTCCATAGAATCGAGAGACAAGTTTGAAGAGTTAATCAAGTTGTCCATGTCCGTTACAGAATCTTTTACCTGTTTTATCGCTTCGTTTTTTGCAACTTCAATCTGCTGCAAAATGCGCACGTGATGCAGTCTGCTCATAACAGGGCGAAGATTTCCAAAAACCGTGTACATTGTGCGAGCTTTTTCGTTTATGCTCTGAGTTACGTGGAGCAAATCTTTCTGAACAAGATGATAACTGTTAAAACCGTCCATCATCTCCTTAAACCTGCCGATTACCGCAGAAAGGCGAGCTGCAATATTTTCTTCGCTTCCAGAAGTTTCGTCCAAAAAACGGGCCGAAAAATTATTTTTTTGAGATTTAATTGATTCAAGTTTTTCTGTTACATCGTTCCATTTTTCGTCAAACTCGACAAAGCCTTTAGAAACATAATTTATAATATCGCTCAAAACATCGACGCAAAGTTCATAAAGCGCAATGTTAAAGCAAACCGAATCAAGTTCTTCATCGCTTCCAGGAACTTCTGTCTGAGTTTTTACTTCCTTAAGGCAGGCTGTCACGTGTTCAAGTCCCTGGCGAATAATATCCTGAAGCTGCAAATTTTCCATCGCTTTCTGAATCGGAGGATAAATCAACTCAATGTCGCCGTCCATTGCCGAAAGAGGAGCAGAAATCGAACTGATGATTGACTCAATTTTCTGAGAACCTGCGTTTCCGCTTGTCGAAACATTTTCCTGCGAAGCCAAAATTCCAGAAAAAATATCCTTAAGTTTATTTATGTGTTCAATAAGCTGTTTTTCTTCCGCCAAAAGCTGGTCAGAATACTGGAACATATCGTTAGAAAGACGCTGCAAATTTTCCGTAATACGGCTGAATGCCTGGCCTTTTTCGCCTGATTTTATCGAAATTACCATTGCATTCAAGGCAATAAGCTCCATTTGTTCAGAATCTTCTTTTACGCCGGCAATAAATTTGTCGAGCTCCGAGAGAGTTTCGATTTTGCTGTTGAGCTGGTCGAGAAAAGGTTTGTATTTATCTTGTGAATTGCTAAAAACTTCTTTTTCTGCCGCAGTCGATTTTTCGTTATTTTCGCTTAATTCTTTAATAACCGCCTGTAAATTTCTAAGCGAAGGGCTTATTTCTTTATTCAAAAGCGATGGAAATAAATTTCCCAAATCCAAAAAATATTTTTGAGATAAATCGCTGGTTTCTTTTACTGAATCTAAAATAAGCTGTAAATCCATTTGTTTTGCTCCCATTAAAATTACCGCGTCAGCATCTATTTTTCTGCCGATGCAGCCGTAAATTCTTTATCAAGAATCTTTAAATCCTTATCTTTCGAAATATCATCTGCCTCAAAACCGTTGAGTTCGTTGTATCTGTAAGAGTGAATCATAATTCTTTCCGCAGAAGTTTCAATTCCCCTCACAAAACCAGAACCCGGATTTGCAAGTGCCAGAGGCTTTCTCAAGGCAACTGAAAAACTCACCTGTTCGTCTTTTGGCAAAAAACCGACAAAATCCATATTTATGCCAAGTTTTTTTTGAATAAGCGAACGCAATCTCTTTGCCATTTCTAAATCGGCAGAATTTTGTCCTTGGTTGAATATAACTTGCGGTCTATATTTTAAAAGCTCTGTTTTTGCAGATTTTCCGGTCTCTGGAAAATTTTTGCAGATTTTTTTGACAAGTTCAACAAAATCCGCATCGCTGCCAGTTTCCGCACTTTTCAAATACCCGTTTATAAATTCCCTTTCCGGACTCTTTGCCTTAAACTGCCTCATAAAGAACCGGAAAACCGCCGCCTTCAAAAAACTGTACGCATTCAAAATCGAAGTCAATTCGGGCGTTGTTACCAAAAGCGAATTATATGTGAGCAGAAAAAAGTCCAGAGTGTTATAAGTTGTTCCAGCTCCCAAATCCAAAATTACATAATCTGCTTCCTGAGCGTTAAGAGCCTTTATGATCCTGCGTTTTGACGAATTGTCCATATTTGCAGTTCCTGGATACATACAGTCGCCCGCAATAAACTTCAAACCGGGAATCTGCGTTTCTTGCAAAAGAGAAGAAAAATCTTCAGTCTGACGATAAATAAAATTGCCAAGACCGGCGCGATTGTTTTTTAAGCCGAGCAAAGTATGCAAATTCGCTCCGCCAAAATCCAAATCCGCAAGAATAACATTTTTTCCTTTTTGAGCCAGAACTGTCGCAAGGTTTACAGCATAGGAACTTTTTCCGACGCCACCTTTTCCGCTGGCAATTGGTAACAAATTAGTCATTTCATTCAATTATAAAGTGCCGATGTTGATTTTACAATTGCAAAACTGTTATTCTTACCTTATGTTAAAAAAATTAAGAAAAATTTTTATTTCAAGCGCTATTCTTTTTAGTCCTGTTTTATTTTTTTCGTGCACAAAGCCTGGAGATTCAAGCGTACAGCAGGCAGTCACCGCTTACGGAGCCGGAAAATATGACCAGGCGCTCGAACTTTTTAACGAAGCTCTCGAAAAACAGACCCGCTATTCCGATGAATTGATTTTTGCCTTTATTTCAAACATTTATTCAGCTAAAGAGGATTTTGAGAACGCGGCAATCTGGATGGAAAAATCACTCGAAAAAAAACCGGATTACCGGAATTACGTTACACTCGGAATGGACTGGCAAACCTTAAAAAATTACCAAAAAGCCGAAGAAGCCTACAAAAACGCCATCAAAATGAACGAACAAAAAGGCGAAGGATGGGCAAGTCTGGGCATGCTCTACCTCGAAGAAGGAAACTCCCTCGAAAAATCAATCGAAAGCCTTAAAAAAGGCGCAGAGTTCGCGCCGAAAATCGCCGTAATCCACGCATATCTCGGAGTCGCATACTTAAAAAACGGCCAAAATGACCTTGCCGAACAAGAATTTGCCCTCGCCAAGGAGCTAAAATGCGAAAATCTCGAGCAGATAAAAGAAAAATTTCTAAAATAAGGGCGGCTTTTTGCTTTGCAAAAACCAGGCTTTCCGCAGTTCCGCTCTTCGCTGCATCCGGCAAAAGCCGGACGCTTCGCGCTGCTCCAATCCTTGCCGCAAAATTAAAATTACAAAATTCCAATTCCATTGATGAAATTTTTCATTTTTTTTGTTAGACTCAATCTGTTATAAAAAAATTGTGAGGTTCAATATGAAAATTGCTCTTATCAACGAAAATTCTCAGGCTGCAAAAAACGCAGTTATTTTTAATGCGCTCAAAAAAGTTGCCGACGCACATGGTTTTGAAGTTGTAAACTACGGAATGTACAGTGCAGACGACAAAGCACAGCTCACTTACGTTCAAAACGGAATTCTGGCAGCAACACTCCTCAACTCAAAGGCAGCTGATTTTGTCGTAACAGGATGTGGCACTGGCGAAGGAGCAATGCTCGCGCTTAACAGTTTTCCTGGCGTAATCTGCGGACACGTTGCAAGCCCTCTCGATGCCTACACTTTTGCACAAATTAACGACGGAAACGCAATTTCACTTCCATTTGCACTCGGTTTTGGCTGGGGCGGAGATTTAAATCTCGAATATATTTTTGAAAAACTTTTTTCAGAAAATTTCGGCGGCGGTTATCCAAAAGAACGCGCAGTTCCAGAACAGCGCAACAAAAAAATTCTTGACGGCGTGCGCGAAGCCGCATTCAAGCCATTTACAGAAATTCTCGAATCTCTCGACAAAGAACTCGTAAAAGGAGCATTTGCCGGCGAAAAATTCAGCGACCTCTTCTTCAAAGACTGCAAGGACGACAAAATCGCCGAAACAGTAAAAAAATTTTTAAACTAAAACCCAGCCTACTAATCCGGCAAACAGACGTAAATCTTGCAGACATTCTGTTTGGACTCTATTTTTAAAGCATGATTTACGTCAACAAAAACCTGTTATTCTTTTCAAAATTTGACATTCAACAAACTAAATTATTCCAAAACAAATCTGCCGCTGTTATAGAGCATTTCCAAAACTTTAGCTGTCGTAATGTAAATGTCCATTTCGCTGTGCTGCCAAATTCGCTTTATGGTCGAGTCAACACGAAGAATAACAAGCTCTCCATCTTCCGCCTTTGCAATTTTGCAGGCAAAAGCCGCCTTTATCCGCTGAGCAGAATACTGGCTGGCAAGTTCGGTTTGATTAGACGAATTTAGAGCTTCAAGCTGATTAACATAAAAAAAATCCGCCGGGGCGTTCATTGCGTGGTCAACAAGCGACAAGTCAATCGGCAAAAAATCCTTTGTGCGCGACAGCTTATGAACTTTTTCAAAATAGATTTTATCGCCTTTTTGAATACAAATATGATCAGCCATAAAGTACGAACTCAAAAAATTAAAGAGCATTTTTATGCCTGTATCCAGTTTTTCAATTTTCGTAAGCATTCTAAACACGTTAAAATGCAGATACATTGAGCTTTGCGAGCGATCTTTTTCGGTTTTCAGTTCAATATTTGCGTGTTTTTCCGGCAGATAGATTATAAAACAGTTTCTGCCTTTGTTTTTTCCGCGATACAAAGCCTTGTCGGCAGTTTCCAGCAAGCCTTCGTAAGTTGAATCATCTTCAGGAAAGCGGCTTATCCCCATAGTTATTGTCACATAAAGCCCAAGAAAATCCTTGATTTCGTTTGAATTCATAAAATTCATGAGCTTGTGGGCATTTTCCCAAACTTCCTTATAATCGGTTATTTCTGGAAAAACAATTAAAAATTCATCTCCGCCAAAGCGTCCTACAAAACCTTTACCTTCAATAACTTTTTTAATTCTTTCTGCAACTTCAATCAGAACTTTGTCGCCTGTAATATGCCCGTAAGTGTCGTTTACGTATTTAAAATTATCAATATCTACGATTGCAAGAGAAAACGGGATTCCCTCTGCAACCATAAAATTTACGTAATCAACGACTACATCCCGCGTATAAAGCTTTGTAAGGCTGTCGGAAGATTTTTCGTCTTCAAATAAAAAGTTAGGCCTCATATTTATCTTATTATAATGCAGTTTCTTTTTAACGCAAAAACATTTTATTAAATTTTCTGACGATAAACTTCATACAAAAGCACGCCAGCCGCAACAGAAACATTCAGACTGTCAATTTTTCCGCAAGTTGGAATCGAAACAACTGAATCGCACTGCTCTTCCAAAAGACGTGCAATTCCTTTTCCCTCGCTTCCCATTACAATGCAGGTTTTTGCAGGAAAATTTAATTTTGTAATATTTTCTCCGCCAGCATCTGCCCCGTAAACCCAAAATCCAGCGTCTTTTAACTGCTGAACCGCACGGACAAGATTTGTTACAACGCTGACAGGAACGTAAGCACTGGCGCCAGCAGAAGAACGGGCGATAATTTCGTTATCAGAAAAATCGTTTGCGCTGTGACGGGCAGGCATTACGACAAGACTTGCACCAAACTGGTCGCAGGAACGAATTATTGCGCCAACATTGTGCGGATCGGTTACACTGTCCAAAACAATTACAGTCTGTTTTTCATTTTCCAGGGCTTTTGAAGAAGCAATCCAGCTGTCAAAATCAACATCATTTTCAGCTTTTTCAGAAGCGCCTTCGACAACCATTACGATTCCACGATGATCACGCGCAACTTCCGGCAAAACTTTTACCAGCGAGTCGAGAGCATTTTTGTCGGTATTTATAACCGGAATTCCGGCTTTTTTTGCGCTTTCGAGAATTTTTTTTATGCGCGGGCCAGTCTTTGCAAGCTGAAGAGAAAGCCCGTCGATTTTTCCGCTGTCAAGAGCACGGCGAACTTTTTCTTCAATCGCATGAAAACCCGTAACAATCTGTGCCATTCTATCTTCCTTCTACGACAAAAGAACCGCCCAATAAGCTCTAAATGCCATTGCCGTGCTTGACGCTGCGATGTTTCTGAAAAAAACTCGGCTAACAATCTCTAAATGATTGTAAATATTTAGATTTTCAGACAAGCCCGAAAATAGCAGAAAAAATACTTTTGGGACATTCCTTTTAGCGGCCGCAACATTTCTTATATTTTTTTCCACTTCCGCATGGACAAGGGTCATTGCGGCCGATTTTTTTTCCTTCGCGGACCACCGTCATAGGTTTTACATCGCCTACTTCGTAAAGCCATTTTCCATTCACTTTTTTAAAGTAAGCATTTTCGTGATGAATTTCGTTCAAATGATTTTTGTCAGTATAAGATGCTTCAAATTCTACAAGACCCTCGTCATCAGCTTCCTGACCTTTCTGAGTGTTAAGAATTTTTAAACCGTGCCATGTAGATTCTTTTGACCACTGTTCAGTAGCCTTGCGGTCAATTTCAGCAATTTTTTCGCCTTCTTCGCAAGAATTGATAATAAAGTCAATTTCGTGCTTTACGTAAGAAGCATAGCGGGCGCGCATCAAACTTTCAGCAGTGGGAGCGTCTTTGCTTCCTTTAATAATAGGCTCACAACATTCAGCGTAAGTTTTACCAGAACCACAAGGGCACAAATCTTTATCTGCCATTAAAAAACTCCGTCGCCACAAAAATGCAGCGCAAAATAATTAAAATATAGAAAAGTATACCAAAAATTCCCCGCCGCTGTCGAGATTTTAAGGTTTCTTCTAATGTTTTTGGAGCGCAAACCGCCGTCAATCCGTCCACTGCGCAGTTCCGCTTTTCGCTCCATCCGCCAAGGCCGGACGCTTCGCGCTGCTCCGGCACGGGCTAGTTTTTTCCGGACAAAATTGCATTCAGCATTTTTTTATTCAAAAAGTTTTTTGCCGCAATTGCCGGAAAAACGTCATTTGACAGGCTTTATCCCGAAAGTTAAAATACAGTTATGAACGTTTTTTTAGGTGCTTCGGCTTCGTCTGGAATTGGCATTGGCAAGGCTTTTGTTGTTCCTGAAACCGTCAAGAGAGTTATTCCGCGCAAAAAAATAGAAGAATCTGACCACAACCAGCAATGGGCTCGTTTTGAAAAATCGCTTGCAAATGTTTCGACAGATATTTCTAAAAAAATCACCGAATCTAAAGACAATAAAATTCAAAATCAACTTTACGAAACTTATTTTTTAATGCTAAATGATCCTGAATTCATCAAAGAACTAAAAAAAGCGTTTTATTCACATTCGCTCAATATTGAATTCGTTCTCGACCGCCAGACAGCAAAATACGCAAAACAGCTTCGCTCAAGCGGAAACGACTATCTGGCAGAACGCGCCCTGGATATTTATGACATTTTTGGAAAAGTTTTGGACGATATGCTGGACTTTCATCCTTTTAACATCGAAACCGTTCCAAATGGAGCTGTAATTGTTGCAACTCAATTAAATCCGAGCGACACAATCATTCTTTCAAAACGAAAAATTGCCGGTCTTGCGCTGACCGAAGGCGGAATTTCAAGCCACGTTGGAATTTTGGCACGAAATTACGGAATTCCTGCTGTTTTTGCATTGGAGAACATTGCCTCTCAAATCGAAAACGGCGAAACTGTCGTTGTTGACGGCAACAATGCGGAAGTTTTTGCAAATCCGGACAATACTTCCCTTGAGAATTTTCAGAAAAAAATCGACGAAGAAAAAGCTCACAGGCTTATGCTCGAAAAATTCCGCAACATCGAAGCTCAGACAAAAGACGGCGTAAAATTTCACATTTACGCAAATATCGGAACTGTCGAAGAAGCAAAGCTCGCGCTTGAAGAAGGCGCGGACGGAATCGGCCTTTTTAGGACAGAATTTCTTTTTATGAGCGAAACAAACGGCGGGCGTTCAAGCCTTTTTGATGAAGAAGAGCAGTTCAAAGCGTACAAGCAGGTTTTGCAGATAATGAACGGCAAGCCAGTTACAATTCGCACACTGGACGCAGGGGGCGACAAGCTTATAAATTCGCCGGAAATTCACATTAACGAAGAAAAAAACCCGCTCATGGGACTTCGGGCAATCCGTCTCAGCCTTGAAAATCCAATGCAGCTAAAAACCCAGTTGCGCGCGCTTTACAGAGCAAGCGTTTTCGGAAATTTAAAAATTATGCTTCCGCTCATAACAGACGTTGAACAGGTAAAAAAAACTTTGGAAATTGCAGAATCAGTCCGAAATGAGCTTTCTGCCGAAAAAATCGAATTCAACCCGAAAGTTCCAATTGGAATTATGGTCGAAACCGCAGCGGCCGCTCTGACAGCAGACTGCCTTGCAAAAGTGAGCGACTTTTTTTCAATCGGCACAAACGACCTTACTCAATACACAATCGGCGTTGACCGCGAAAATGCTTCTGTTGCTCCGCTTTATGACGAATTTCATCTTGCTGTTCTCAGAATGATTCAAAACACAATAAGCGAAGCGGAAAAAGCCGGGATTGATGTTTCTGTCTGCGGCGAAATGGCGAGCCGAAAAACAAGTGCCCTTGTTCTTGCAGGAATGGGAATCCGAAATTTGAGCATGAGCCCGGCAATGATTTGCAAAATCAAAGAACTTCTCTCAAAATATACGATAAAAGAATTAAAAAGCATCTCGTCAAAACAACTTAATTCGTTGTAAAATAACGGTCTATGAAAAAAACTAAAAAATCAAAGCCGGACTTTTCAAAACCAAAGCCTCAGAAAATTGTGTCCGACGAACAAATTTTTAACGAAAATAACGATTTTTATTCATCGGAAAACGACTCTATTCAAAAAAACGAAGAAATTTCGGATTCAGAAACAGGCGATGAATTTGGTCAAAAAGATGAAAATGCAACCGAAGAATTAAAATTTTTTCCAGATAAATCATACATTAACCTTCCGACAGTCGCTATTGCCGGACGTCCAAACGTAGGAAAATCGACTCTCTTTAACCGTTTTATGCACAAGCGGCTTGCGATTGTCGATCCAACTCCAGGCGTAACCAGAGATCCTGTTGAAGGAACTGCCTTTATTGGCGGAAAACCTGTTCACCTTGTTGACACCGGCGGTTTTAAGCTTGACCGCGATTTAAAAAGCCGGGAATCCGAAATGGACGAACTTGTCGTTGAAAAATCACTTTCTGTAATAAAACGCGCAGACTTGATTCTTCTTTTGCTCGAAGCCGGAAAAATCACCGGAGAAGACGAGGAATTTATTCACCTTTTGCGGCCATATTGGAACAAAGTTGTAGTTGCCGTGAACAAATGCGAAGGCGGTTCTGGCGAAAACATCAGCTGGAATTATCTTCAGTACGGTTTTAATGAACTGCTTTTTATTTCGGCAGACCACGGCGACCACATAACAGAACTTGCAAAGGCAATTACAAGCCACCTCGATTTTTCTGAGGTAAAGGAAGGAATCGAAGAGCCTGTAATCAAAATCGCAATCGTCGGAAAACCAAATACTGGAAAATCAACGCTTTCAAACCGCCTTACGAACACTCAAAATTCAATTGTTTCTGACTATGCAGGAACGACACGCGATGTTGTTGAAGGAAGTTTTACCTGGGGCAAACGAAAATTTGAAGTTCTTGATACAGCAGGAATCCGGCGAAAAGCAAAAGTAAAGCAAAACGTTGAATATTATTCTGTAAACCGCGCAATAAAAACTCTGGACGAATGCGACATTGTTTTTTTGATGATTGACGCTGAACAGGGACTCGCTGACCAGGACAAAAAAATCTGTTCACTCGCATACGAACGCGGCCGTGGAATTATCTTTGTTTTGAATAAATGGGACTTAAAAGAGCAGACAAAAAAAGTCTACAAGGATACTGTTGATTACATTCAATATATGTTCGGACAAATGCAGTTTGCTCCAATTCTGCGCCTTTCCGCTTTAACCGGCGATGGAATTAAAGAGTTGATGGAAACAACAGTACGCCTTTATAAGCAGCTTACGACAAAAATCGAAACTTCTGCCCTGAACAAGGCTTTGGACGACTGGCTTTTCCGTTATCCGCCTCCGGCAAGCAAGGCAATCCACTTTAAAATCCGCTATATGACGCAAACAGGAACAAATCCGGTTTCGTTCAGAATTTTTGCAACAAGTCCTGACAACGTTCCGGAAAGCTACGTAACTTACTTAAAAAACAGGATTCGTGAAGATTTAGGTTTTGACCAGATTCCAGTCATGCTCGAAATGAAATCTAGCCGAAAACGCTGGGAAAATCGGTTTGAATAAAAATCAAAGGAAAGTTTGTGACATATTCAATCGGCGAAGCTGAGGAGCTTACAGGCATAAAATCTCATATTCTGCGTTATTGGGAAGAAGTAATTCCCGGCTTTGCTCCAAAAAAAGATTTGGGCGGACGAAGGATTTACACAGAACGAGATATTGACTTGATTCTCCGGTTAAAATATCTCATAAACGAACGAAAATTTACAATTGAAGGCGCTCGGGATGAAATTTTGCGGGAAACAATGGATTACGACTCAAAAGCCGAAATTCTCGATTCAATCCGGCAAATTCGTTCCGAATTAAGTCAAATGTATATGATTATCCGAAAATACAGAAAATAACCGGGCAAAAAAAATCAAAATCAGGAAGATTTTATGAAAAAAGAAGAAGCAAAATGGTATGAAAAAGCTTCCGGCAAAAAACAGCATAAAGCCGAAAATTCTGCAAAATTCGCCGCAAAAAATGAATTAAAAAAACAGCGCAAAGAAGAAAAGGCGCAGAAAAACGACGCGAAAACTGAAGATAAAAAAATTCCGCAAAAAAAAGCGAATATTGAAAACCGCAGAAAAAACAATTTTTCTCAAAATAAAAGTTCAAAAACCGTTTCAATGTTTGAATTAAAAAACATTCCAGAAGATTCACTCGAAATTCTTAAAAATTTCGGAAAAATCGTTGCTGATACCAGAAATCTTTCGCCAAAACAGCAGGTTCTTCTTCCAAAACAGATAAAAAATTTAAGCCACCAGCTCACCGACGACAGAAACAGCCGCCGTCTCGGCTACATGAACGACGCTTCTCAGCTTTCTGCGTATATTTCTTATTTTATGTGGTGGAATTTAATTCGCCTTACAAGACTTTTTGCAAATTTTCCAAAAAACGCTTTCAACCTAAAAGAAGAAGATGTTTGTCTTGACCTTGGTTCCGGGCCTCTAACTGTTCCTTGTGCGCTTTGGCTTGCAAGACCGGAACTGCGCTCAAAAAAACTGACTTTTTATGTTTTGGATTTAAGCCAGGGCGCTCTTTCTGCCGGAGAAGAAATTTTTCTTTCGATTGCGGCAAAAACCCTGACAGAAGACCAAAATCCGTGGAAAATTGTCCGCGTCAAAGGCGCAGTTGGGACTCAAATAAAACAAAAACCTTCCCTTATAACCTGCGCAAACGTATTCAATGAACTTGCCCAGACAAACGAAATGCCTCTGGATTTTCTTGCAAAAAACTATACAAACGACATACTAAAGTATTTTGATAAAGAAACAAATTCGGCTCAGACAATTTTGCTTATTGAACCGGGCGATCCACGCTCGGCAAGGCTTGTAAGCTTGATGCGCGATTCGTTTATCCGAAAAAATTTTATGCCTTTAAGTCCATGTCCGCATATTCACGTATGCCCAATGGCAGGAAGGACTTCTTCCAATCCTGGCGGAAAATGGTGCAACTTTGCTTTTGACACAGCAGACGCCCCGGAAGAGCTTTTACGATTTTCTAAAAATGCAAATTTGAAAAAAGAGCGTGCTTCTTTGAGCTATGTTTTGGTCAGCAAAGAAAAAAATCCAATGGCAGAAGAAAAACCGTCTCAAAATGATTCTGAAAATCTAAAACTGAGAATTGCCTCGGACTTTATAAAACTCCCCGAAATCCGCAAATCCGCATATTACTGCTGTTCAGAAATTGGACTTGTTCTTGCGGTTGATAAAACAAATATCCGCCCCAAAAACGGAGATTTGCTTTCTGTAAAACGGCCAAAATCTTTAGAAAATGCAGATTATGATAAAAAATCTGGAGCGATAATTCTAGAAATTTAAAAAGTTTTTTTTAGTACACGAATTGCGGTTCAGTCAAAAACTCCAAAAATCATTTTTTTTCCAGAGATTCGACCCATTTTTGCATAAGAATTCCAAAAGCAACTCCAACATTCAAACTGGCTTTAAGACCTTTCATTGGAATTGTCACCCGGCCGTACGATGCTTTTTTGAGCGCTTCCGGGCTTACTCCAAGCTCTTCCGAACCGATTATGCAAATTCCTTTTTTGGGAAATTTAAATTCTTCGAGCGGAGTTCCGCCAGTTTCGAGGACAAAAATCGGAATATCGTTTTTTTGGGAATATTCGTCGAGTTCATCAAGGCTTTTTTTCTGCCAGCCGAGAGTTTCAATACAGCCCATGCCGCTTCGCACTGCTTTTGGATGGTCAGGCGGAACGCACATTGGACTTACAAAAACATTTTCCGCACCCATTGCCTCTGCCGTTCTAAAAATTGAACCAAGATTGAACGGAGAACGAATATCTTCCGCATAAACGCTCACGCCCTCAAAAAAATCTCTCTGCTTTACAATTCCATTTTCGTCAAAAACTTCAGAATGGGGCGCAATAATCAAATCCCACTCTGCCGGAAAAGTTCCAATTATTTTAAGCATTGTGTTGCGGGCAAGATTGCAAGAGCGTTTTTCATTAAAAGGAATTTCTTTGAGCGCATTTTCTAAGATTTTTGCGTCATCAGAAGGCATTTGCGGATCTTTTAAGCAAATTTCGACAATTTTTTTTACGTAGTCTGCGCGGGCAATAGACTTATAAGAATATTCGTTGCCTTTTTCAGGAACTCCATCAATATCGCGTTCCAAAGCGCCGAGAGTGAGCGCAAGTTTTCTGCGTTTTTGTCCGCCTTCAAGCTGTGTTAATTTTCCAGGATCAATCATTTTTTT
>DLLE01000056.1:43528-45305 GCA_002477955.1 Treponema sp. UBA7570
GTCGCTTGTCATTGAACACGGCATAAAATTTATCCAGTCGGTCGAAGCCGCATCTTCGGCAACAGCGGCAAGCTGCTCAATTGTTACAGAAAGCTCTTTTAAACGAAGCGGCAGATTTTCTTTTGCGAGACGTTCACGGATATTGTCTGCAAAAGCCTGGGCCTGCTCTGCCTCAGAATCTTTTTTTTCAATTCCAAAGAAGTTCGCAAATTTTGCAACACGGTCAGCCTTGAATTTTGCGCAAAATTCAATCACGTATGGAAAAATAACCGAGGCAACAAGAGGACGGCTTATCTTAAATCTAGCATTTACCGCAAGAGCCAGAAGTCCTGCCGGGCCAAAAGACGATGCGCTAGACGCAAGACTTGCCAGACATCCTCCTTCAAAAAGCAATTCTTCTTTTGACGTCGTAATATTCAGAGAATTTGAACCATCGAGAGCCAAACGCAAAAGTTCTGCCGATTTTTCTGCGGTCATATCGCTAAAAAAGTTCGCTTTTTGAGAAAAATAACTTTCCGCCGCAAGACAGACGCTTTCCACAGCCATTGAAAAAGTTTGATTTTCGGTCAGCGTAACAGACATTGCAGGGTCAAAAACTGTAGTTTTGCAAAGCGCATTCTGAACTTTTAAAAGTTTTAAACCGTTCGTCCGAGAATCACAAATTGCAATTCTATCTGTAAAAACACCCGGACACCTGCAAGTCGTGCTCAGCACAACAAGCGGAAGCGGAGATTTTGAAGGGACTGCGCCATCCGCAAAGTCATAGATACTTTTTTCTTCGTAAAAAAATGCAGCGACACAGCGGGCGATTTCTATGGTTTTTCCGCCGCCAACTGCAATCACCGCCTGAATATGAGAATTTTTTGCAAGATTGAGAGCAGAAGCCGCAGCCTTTGTATCTGCCGACTCCGCAATTTCGTCAAAAATAAAAAAATCAACTCCACGGTCAGAAAGAGCCTGTGTAATTTTGTCCGCAGCGCCCACAGAACGCAAGACAGGATCCAAAACAAGCATAAACCTTTTTCCAAACTCGCAGGCAAACTGTCCAAGCCGGCTTGCAGCATAAGAAGAAATAATCACATTAGGCGAAACTCTAAACACAAAATCTGTCATACGCAGCCAGTCCTCCAAACTAAACAAAAAAAGCAGAACAAAATGTTCTGCTTCTAAAGTAATCAATAAACGGTTAAGTTAAAAACCCCAGGAATCCAAAATACGATCTGCGGCTGAACCAATTGTTACAGAATTTAAATAATTTGGATCTTTTATTTTTTCTTTAACAGAGGCAACAAGGTCAGAACGAACATCTGGAGTTTCTTCTGCAACCTGGCTCAAAAAATATGCTCTTGCAGCTTCTTTTGCTTCGTCAGAAACGTTGATTGAATCAGAAGTATCTGTAATAGAAGTTCTTTCCATGCCATTAGTACGGCGAGAGCTCTGTACATTGTTGATTGGATTGATTCCATTAATGTTCTGTACCATCATTTTAAACCTACCTTACTTCTTAATTATCGGCATTATCTTCCGAAAGTTGAGCATTTTTATTGCCCGAAATAAAAACTGCGAATTCTCCCAAAACCTTAGCTCTTGAAGAAAATTCGACACGCATCTCTTCTGCCGTACCGCCAATAATTTCTTCGTGCATTTTTGTCAGCTCGCGACCAACAACAACGCGCCGTGTACTATCAATATCGGCTATATCAGTCAAAAGTTTAACAATTCTAAACGGAGATTCATATAAAACAACAGCATCTCCAGTTGCCAAAAGCTCTCTAAG
>DLLE01000056.1:45415-50939 GCA_002477955.1 Treponema sp. UBA7570
CCGCCAGCACCAGCAACACTCACCAACGTTGCAAAAGCGCTAGGCCCCGGAATCGGAACGACATTGTGTCCGCTTTCCCTTGCAAGACCTGCCAAGACAGCACCCGGATCACTTATTCCAGGAGTTCCTGCATCACTGGCATACGCAACCGACTGTCCTTCATCAAGCAGCTTGATAATTTTTTGACCGGCAATCACTTCATTCTGCGAACGACAGGAAATCAGCGGCTTATGAATCTCAAAATGGTTCAAAAGCTGCAAAGTATGCCTTGTATCTTCGGCCGCAATTACATCAACATTTTTAAAAGTTTCAATAGCGCGAAAAGTAATGTCGCCCAAATTTCCAATCGGCGTACCAACTATATATAGCGTAGACACAACTCAATAATAATCTGAAAAACACTAAAAATCAATATTTTATTTTTACAGACCACATCCACCGTCAAGCCGGCTGCTCCGGGTTCGCTCACGCTCATCGTCCTCGGCAAGCCTGCGGTCGACTGCGCCCTGCGCATCCGGGGTAAGTTTTTTTTACAAAGCAGGCATTTTTTGCTCAAGACAACAACCTTTTTTAGATTCTTTTTATAGAAAATTTTGAAAATCTGTTATAAACTTTTATTCACATTTTTATGAATTATTCAGACTCTGCAAATTTTGACGAAAATCCCGAATTTCTTACTACTCAAATAATCACATATCTTGGAAACAAACGGCGTCTTCTTGAGCACATAGAAAAAGAAATTCTTCTGATTGCAGAAAAACTCAACTGTCAAAAACTTGTCTGCGCCGACCTTTTTTCAGGTTCTGGAATCGTTGCCCGGATGTTAAAAAAATATTCATCAAATTTAATCGTGAACGACCTTGAAAATTATTCCGCGGTCATAAACGGCTGCTATCTTATAAATAAAAAAGATTTTCCCGTTCAGGAATATTCGGCTTTAAAAAACAAAATCGAAGAACTCTGTTTTATAGAAAAAATTCCCGGCATAATTTCGCAAAATTACGCTCCAAAAAACGACAAAGACATTCAAAAAGGCGAACGCGTGTTTTACACACAGCAAAATGCGCTTTTAATCGACACATACCGAAAACTCATCGACGATGTTATCAAAAAAGAATCCTTAAAAAAATTCTTTCTTGCGCCCTTAATCACAGAAGCGTCAATTCACGTAAACACAAGCGGAGTTTTTAAAGGTTTTTATAAAGACAAAAACACCGGGATCGGTTGCTTTGGCGCAAGCGGAAAAAATGCGCTTTCAAGAATTTTTGGAAAAATCGAATTAAAAACGCCTGTTTTTAGCAATTTTGAGTCCGGCCTGGAAATTTTTCAAAAAGATGCAGTCGCGCTCTCAAAAGAATTAAAAAGTCTCGACATAACGTATCTCGATCCGCCTTACAATCAGCATCCTTACGGTTCAAACTATTTTATGCTCAATCTTATTTTAAAAAACAAACTCGATGCAAACATAAGCAAAGTAAGCGGAATCGTTCAAAACTGGAACCGTTCGGTTTTTAACAAGCCGTATGCCGCCTTAAATTCAATGGAAGAAATTATTTCAAGCATTTCAAGTAAGTATGTAATAATTTCATACAATTCTGAAGGTTTTATAAGTTTTGACGAAATGTCCGGAATGCTAAAAAAATACGGAAACCTAAAAACCGTAGAAATCAAATACAACGCTTTTCGAGGAAGCCGCAACCTTAAAAACCGCGACATTCACGTCCGCGAGTATCTTTTTGTTTTAGAAAAATAATTTTAGCAGAAAAAACCTCTCTTTCTGCTTTTTTGAGCAACCAGGTCTAAAAAGTTGACAAATCGCCAGCCGCTCATTAAACTAACATTTGTTAGTTTGTTAGGTTTTTATTATGGAGAAAAGTTAATGCCGGCTGAAAAAATCACCCATGAAAAAATTATTCACGCGGTTTTAGACTGTGCATTTATAAAAAGCGTAGGCGGAACTTCACTTGCAGATATTGCTAGCAAACTAGGAATCAAAAAAGCAAGTCTTTACAATCATTATGAATCACGCGAAGCTATTCTCGATGATACAATTCGTTTTTGCGGTGAATATCTAAAAAAAACAGCTCTAATTCCTTCCGAAATGACAGCAACAGCACAAAAATACACGGCAGAAGCAGTTTTAAAAGGAATTGTTCATCGCTGGATTAAAATAAACGAAAAAGAACCTCTTCTTCAGATTTATTCTTTTATCGAAAGCGAAAAATATTTTTCACCAGAAGCGGCGGCCATTTCAAAAGAATCCAGAACAAAACTTTTAAACCAGACAATAATCGCCTTAAATAGTTTAATTAAAGCAAAAAAAATTTCACCGGCTACAAAAAATGCAATTTCGATTCATGCAGAAATTTTTACAAATATGCTTTTTAGCCTGCTTGATAAATATATTGTAGAAAAAAAAATTTACATACGTTCAAATCCCCAGTCAGGCGATGGAGAACTTTTTAGCGCGCTTCCATTTGAACCAGATTTTACCCAAATCGACCCTCTTTTAGAAGAATTCTGCAAAATCCTGTAAAAATCAAAATAAAATTTTAAACAGTGGAAAATAAATTTTTTTAGTAATATAATTAACCCTATGACATTTTAACAAATTGTGTCATTTTGGTGCTATTGCAATTTGGAGGCAATATGGAAAAAACTCTGCCAAGGATGTTCAGAGAAACTGCAAAAAAATATCCTGAATTAACTGCTCAAATGTCGCGTCTCAGCGAAGGTGTTTGGGACAGCATTTCTTATAAAAACGCATTTGAAATCTCAAAAAATTTTGCCGGCGGTCTTCTTTCAATTGGAATAAAACGTGGCGATCACATCGGCATGGTTTCCGACAACCGAAAAGAATGGCAGCAGATAGACATGGGGCTTCTTTCAATCGGTGCGATTGACGTTCCTCGCGGTTGCGACGCAACAATTGGCGATCTTGAATATATTCTGTCATTTGCAAAAACTCAGACCGTAATTGTCGAAAATAAATCTCAGATTTCTAAAATTCTTGGAATTAAAGATAAACTTCCGCTTTTAAAAACTTTTATCGCAATCGAAGATCAGGACGAAAAAACTTTTGAAGAATGTAAAAATTCTGGAATAACACTTTTTACTTTTAATCAGATTGAAGAAAAAGGTGAGGAATTCAATCAAAAAAATCCGGAGACTGTCGATGAAGAAATCAATAAAGGACAGTGGGACGACCTGGCTTCGATTATCTTTACTTCAGGAACAACAGGACAGCCAAAGGGCGTAATGCTCACTCACGGAAACTTTTTATCGCAGCTCGAAGATATTGACGAAAGAATTTGGCTTAATCCGGGCGACCGCGGAATTCTTGTGCTTCCAGTCTGGCACGCCTTTGAACGCTCTGTTGAATATGTAGTTTTTTCCCAGGCGGCAACCTTGTGCTATTCAAAACCAATCGGTCAAATTCTTTTGCAGGACTTTAAGTCTCTCGACCCGCAGGTTTTGCCGGCAGTTCCACGCGTAATCGAAGCAATTTACGATGGAATTTACAGAAAAATGCGAAAAACAGGAGGAATAACTCTCAAAGTTTTCAATTTCTTTGTAACAGTTGCGCTTTTCCATTCAAAACTCGACCGTGTTCTTTTTGATAGAACCACACGCTACGGAATGGACAAGAGATGGCTGCAGTGGCCGGCATTTGTTATTCCATGGCTTTTGCTCTATCCAATAAAATTGCTCGGCGGAGCAATCGTTTTCCGTAAAATCCGTGCAATGCTCGGAAAACACTTCCGCGGAGCAGTTGCAGGTGGAGGCGCTCTTCCTCCAGCAATTGACAAATTTTTCTGGGCAATCGGAGTTCCTCTCGTGGAAGGTTACGGCCTTACAGAAACTTCTCCGATTATTTCGGTTCGGCCGTTTAACAGGCCGGTTCTTGGCAATGTTGGCCGTCCAATCCGTGAGCTTGCGGCAAAAGTTGTTGATCCTGCAACAGGAAAAGAAGTTCCACGCGGCAAAAAAGGCGTATTGCTTGTAAAAGGTCCGACAGTAATGAAAGGTTACTACGAACGTCCAGACCTTACAAAAGAAGTTATTGACGAAAACGGATGGTTCAATACAGGCGACTTGGCTCGTCTTACGGCAAACGGTGAAATCGTTTTGTGCGGACGCATAAAAGACACGATTGTTCAGCTTGGCGGCGAAAATATTGAACCTGTTCCTATCGAAATGAAAATTCAGGAATCGCGTTACATAAAAACAGCAGTTGTTGTAGGTCAGGACCAGCGGTATCTGGCAGCGCTCATAGTTCCAGAAAAATCCGAAATCGAACAGTTTGCACAGGACGCAAAAATTTCGTACAAAAAATACGAAGATTTAGCAAAAAGCCTGGAAATAAAGCGGCTGCTCGAAAGCGAGGTAAGCCAGCGTGTAAATTCCAAAAATGGATTTAAAATGTTTGAAAGAATCAACAAAATTGCAGTTCTTCCAAAAGAATTTGAAGTTGGCGTTGAGCTTTCGGCAAAACAGGAAATAAGCCGCTATAAAATAAACGCAATTTACGCTTCTGAAATAAAAAAACTATTTAAAGACTAAAAAAAACAGCCCGGTTGTAAAAATCGGGCTATTTTTCTTTCTAATTTTGTAAAAAAAAGCACTGTATCCAAATTTATTTTTTTATTAAAATAATTGTATGGATTTTTTACAGTTTGATGATGTTACGTTTTCTTATCCGCCAATTGATGGCGATGTTGATTCCAATGGAAAACAGATTGTTCCAGCCCCAGTTTTTGAGCATTTTTCGGGAATATTGCCGGGGGGCGGTTTTATAAGCCTTGTAGGTCAGAACGGATGCGGAAAATCTACTTTTTTAATGCTTGCGTCTGGAAGGCTTTTGCCAGACAGCGGAAATATAAAACTTTTGGGAAAGAATCCTGCAAAACTTAATCAGGAAGAAAAAAATCTTCTTGCAAGCGTTATCTACCAGAATGTTGAATTTGACACTGAAGACAAAACTGGAGAGCTTCTTGCTCAGGTTTATTCTGCAGGAGCATTAAAGAACAACGCAAAAGCAATACGTTCTGACGGTGATTTGCTTGCAGAAATTATCGGGATTTTTGAACTCGGCTCGCTTTTGGAACGTCCGCTTACACATTTGAGCAAAGGCGAAAAACAGCGAGTAATTCTTGCATTCAGTCTGTTGTACGGAAGCGCCTCTGTTTTTATGGACGAGCCAATGTTTGCAATGGAAGACCGCCAAAAAGAAAACGCCCTCGCCTATCTTAAAGAATTTGTAGAAAAGACCGGAACTACAATTTATTGTTCCATGCACGAGCTCGACCTTTCTAAAAAATATTCCGACTACGTTTTATTGTTCTATCCCGGAAGAGAAATGGCTTTTGGAACGCCGGAAGAAGTTTTGACGCCAAAAGATTTGGAAAAAGCATATCAAATTCCTGCGGAAATGCTCAAACACAAAGAAGATATGACCCGCGAACAGTTAAGAGCCGTTGCAAAGACAATTGACGAGCAATTTTCCAAAAAAAACTAGGAAGTG
>DLLE01000056.1:51105-109263 GCA_002477955.1 Treponema sp. UBA7570
CCGGGCTTGCAGCCCGGATTGGAAGGGTGCGGAGCATCCGCGTTAGCGGATGTAGCGAAAGCGGAACCCTGGAAAGCCGGTTTTTGCGACAACTGGACAGTTCTGTCTGGCAAATATTCCTTTTGCAAAAAATGCGCTCCGAAATATAAAAATCCTTGATTATTTTTTTTATATCGTTTAATTTTTGCTATCAGAATTCTTGGAGTTTTTATGAATTATATAAATCTTGATATGCCAAAAGCCGGCGATACTGTTGTTGTCGGAATGTCGGGCGGTGTTGATTCAACTTTGACCGCTCTTTTGCTCAAAAACAATGGGTGTAAAGTAATTGGAGCAACAATGTCCATTTGGGACGGAAGATTGCCAGAAGTAAAGACTGACAAACCGGTTCGGGAAGCCTGCTATGGTCCTGGAGAAGAAGAAAATATTGCCGAGTGCGAAAAATTCTGCAAAGAACACGACATTGAGTATCACGTTATCGATGTAAAAGAAACTTACAGAAAAGTCGTTCTTGAATATTTTAAAAGCGAATATCGTGCCGGCCGCACTCCAAATCCGTGTATTCGCTGCAACCGTTTTATAAAATTTGATGCGCTGCTTGCCGGATTAAAAGAACTTAAAATCAATTTTGACTATTTTTGCACTGGTCATTATGCGCGCGTTGTCCGTCCGGAAACCGGAATCTTTGGGACAGACGCAAAGCCTGCTATGATTGCCGGAGCCGCCGATTCAACAAAAGACCAGACTTATTTTCTTTACCGCCTGCCGTCGGAACTTCTCGAAAAAGTAAGGTTTCCGCTCGCATCTATGAAGAAAAAAGAGGTTTTTGAACTTGCAAAACAGGCAAACCTTGAAGCGGCAAAACGCGAAGAAAGCCAGGATTTTATTCCGCCTGAATATTTTGAAATGCTTTTTAACGACAAACCGAGCGTTCCTGGCGACATCATCGATTTGGACGGTCATGTTCTTGGACGGCACAAAGGAATCGAACACTACACAATCGGTCAGAGAAAAGGTCTTGGCGTTGCATTGAATTATCCGGCTTACGTTCAGCACATTGACGCAAAAAATAATTTGGTTGTTCTGGCAAAAAATGACGACTTAAATTCAAATGCCCTGATTGCAGACGATTTTGTCTGGCCGGCAGGAATTGAACCATCAGAACCTGTCGAAGCGCTAGTGAAAATTCGGCTTGCAAGCAGACCAGCGGCAGCAGTTGTAGAAAAATATATTCCTTCTGAAGACGACAAAACGGTTTATTCTGGAACTCCGTGGAAAATCACTTTTAAGGAACCTCAGCGCGCAGTTGCTCCAGGACAGTCGGCCGTTCTTTATATTGACGGTGTAATTCGTGGCGGTGGCGTAATAAGCCGTACAATTGAATAATAAAAACGAGTGTAATAGTAATTGAAAAAAAAGCAAAAAAAAATGCTGGAAAACTGAACATTTGTTCTAATTCCAGCATTTTTTGTTTATTTGCAAAACCAGCCATTAAAAGCCAATTCTACGTTTTTTACAAATCAAAAAAATTATTTTGCGTCCGAATTTGCAGAAGATGAATTTCCGTAAGTGTAAGAATATTCATTTATGTCGATGAGTTCGTTTACAGTTGTTCCGAATTTCTGAGAAACGGCATAGGTTGTAGTTCTTGCAACATTTCCTTTGTCATCGTATTTATAAATAATTCTCTTTACAAGTTTGTTTGATTCGTTGTAAGTCTGCTCTTCTGTAACCGAATATTTTTCGTCAAAACGGAATACTACTTTCTGAGTAACAGTTCCATCAGAAAGAGGATAAGAAATTTCAGAAAGTTTTCCGGCATCGTTGTAAGTGTAAACGCGTTTTTGCTGCAAAGAACCGTCTGCGTTGTAAGAACAAACTTCGCTGTCGCGTCCTGCATCGTCAAATTTTACAATTGTTTTTCCGAGAAGTGCTCCGTCCGCATTGTAATATGCTTCTTCGCTTTGTTTTTCTGGGCTTATTTTCCAGATACTTTTGTTAACGAGCATATCGCTTGCATTGTATTCAGATTCTTCGGTTTTGTTTCCGTTTGAATCGTAAACTGTAACTGTTTTCCAGCTTATTTTTCCGTCAGAATCAAATCCTGTCGTTGATGTTAAATTTCCAGCAGCATCGTAAGCAAAAACTAAACGGTCAACAACTGCGCCCTTTGCCGTAAATTCAGAAGTTTCTGTCTGTCTTCCGTTTGCGTCAAAGACATGAAGGTATTTTGCCTTTGGAGAACGATAATACTCACCAAATTTTTCAGTAATCGTATAAGTGGTTTTTGTATAATCCTTAACAGGTGCAGAAAGAGAAACAGCAGCGGCAGGATCAAAAGCATAAATATTGAATGATAAAGCGGCAACTGTCATAGCGATAAATGTTTTTTTCATTTTTAATTCCTCCGGATTCTGTTTTATTATCGGCAATTTTTATATATTATTGTAACTAATTGTATAAAAAACCTTTAAAAATTTCAATTTTAAGGTTTTTGAGGTTGAATTATGGACTTTTTTGAACTGAATGCTTTTTTAACTCTTTCAAAAACTCTTCACTTTGCAAAAACCGCCGAAAAAATAAATTTAAGTCCTTCTGCCCTCAGCCGTTTGATTACAAGGCTAGAAGACGAAACTTCCTGTCAGCTTTTTGAACGCAATAACCGCGAAGCCGCGTTAACAGAAAAAGGAAAGAAATTTGCCGAATTTGCGGAAAAGTGCCTGCAACAGAAGGAAGATGTTTTTGCAAAATTGAATTCATCAAAATCTCTCATAACCGGAACCTTAAAAGTTTATGCTTCTGTAACGGCCTGCTATTCAATTATGCCGCCGTTTTTGCAGAAAGTTGCGGAGCGTTTTCCAGACTTGCATTTAAATGTTCAAACGGGAGATCCTGCTGGTGCAATTCAAGCTGTAAAAAACGGAGAAGCCGATGTAGCCGTTGCGGCAATTCCAGAAACGGGGCTGAGCGGAATAGATTGTATTCCTGTAAGAAGCACACCTCTTGTCTTTGCAGCAAGCACTGGAGGTCCGTACGAAAAAGTGAGCGGCAGCCCTCAGGACATTGTCTCTTCAGTACCGCTAATTTTGCCAAAAACAGGATTGGCCCGCGAACGTTTTGACCGCTGGATAGAATCACGCAACGTCAAAGCTCAAATCGCCGCCGAAACCGAAGGAAACGAAGCAATCATGGCATTGGTTCAGCTCGGACTAGGAATCGGACTTGTGCCTCACATTGTGCTTACAAACGGGCCTTATGAAAAAGGATTTACCTGCCACGCTGCCGGAAACGCGCTCGGCTCTTACGAAGTCGGATTTATTCAAAAAATACAGTATTCCGGAAGCGAATCTTATAAAAAGATGCGGCAGGCAATCGATAAAATTTTACATGAATGACTACTTAAACTGCTTATCAAGCCAGTCAAAAGCCGCTTTTTGCTGTTCTGCCGGGAAAGCGTGTTCCATGCCAGGCACAATTTCGGTCTTTAACTTGTCGCCGGCATTTGCAGCAGTCCAAATTTTATGAACTTTTTCGTATGCCTCTTCAGTTCCTGCATTTGGATTTACAGCGTCCTTATCTCCGCCAATAAAATACATTGGTTTTGGAGCAGCAAGCCCAGCGATGTCTGGATAATCCAGGAATTTTGCTATTGTCGGGTGCAACATTGAATATGCAGAATTTCCCTTCAACTGACCATCTTTTTCTACGATATGACCTTTCATCGTACCAAACCAGCAAACAGAGACCCCAGCCTTAATGTCGTCGCTGATTGCGGCAAGCTGCCAAGAACGGAAACCGCCCATGCTAAAACCGATGCAGGCAACGCGCTCTTTATCTACCTGAGGCAAACTTGCCAAAAATTTTGCAGCCCGGCAGTCTTCCTGGGCAATAAGTCCTGCAAAACTTGTTCCCATGTTGAACATATTTGAAGCCAAAGACTGCTGGCTTCCTGTGCTGAAATTTTTAACTGAACGGTCGCCCCAGCCAAGCGCATCAAAGCTCAAAACAACATAACCGCGCTTTGCAAGTTCGTCGCCAGGATAAAGGTCGGAAAAGTATTGATTTGCCCAGGCTTTTGAATTCTTGATTTTTTCGTACAAATCCTTGCTTTCTGGAGAAAGTTTTGCAGCTTCAATGCTGGCTTCCTTGTTGCTCTTGATTTTTAGAATTTTTTCTACTGCCTTGTCTGAAGAAAAAGCCCTTACCATTTTTTCTTTACCAATGGCAAAATTTGAACCGTGGTCGTGGAGCATAAGGGCGGCAGGAAAAGTCTGTCCTTTTTTCCCATTAGGAAGCAAAAGATATGCAAGAACACGGCTGTCTTGAGAAATATTAAAAACTACTTTCTGGGCAGTGTAGCCGTCACGCTTTTCTGATTCCAAAACAACCATATCGAACGGCGTTTTGTCATCTTCCTGAATAATAAGTTCTCGTGCTTTTTCGAGTCCTTCTTTTTTCCACTGGTTAAAATCAACGCCATCTTTGTAACCCATTTTAAAAGTCCAGCGAGATTTTATGTTTTCATAAAAAACAGGCAGACAGCGCTCCGAAGCATTAATTTCCTGAGTCACGTACTCTTTACTCCCTTTTGCAAACACACTGAATGCAAAAAAAACAGCAAATACTGCAAAAAATGATTTTTTTAGAAGTCTTTTCAAGCGAACCTCCATGCGAAAAGTTCCGCAACTTTTTAGAATTTCCGCGAATTTCAAAAATTCACTATTAAAGAATACGATGAGATTTTGAATAAAAATATATAAAATATGCTAAAAATGTGTAAAATATAAAAATATTACGCTTTTTTACCGATTGGCTGGCCGTATCTTACTGTTATTTCCTTGCCATTTGCAGTCTGAGCCAAAATTTCTTCATCAAGTTTTATCGTATTTTTTCTAAAAAGCATGACGATTGTTGAACCGTGAAGGTCAAAATAACCTTTTTCTTCACCTTTAGAAAAAGTGTAATTTTCGTGATGATTTTTTATTCCGCCTACGCTAAATGCGCCTACTTCAACCTGGGCGACATCTCCAAAATTCTGCGTATGCAAAATCGTCCAGCTGCGCCGGTTTTTTGTATAAACTTTAAAAGTCCGGCAGCAAACCGGCTGAACCGAATACAATTTTCCTTTTAAAAAATGATTTTTTTCAAGCGAGCCTGAATCAATGTAGCAATAGCGGTGATAATCAGTTGCAGCAAGCCGAAAAATAAGCGCATTTCCGCCAGAAAAAGTTTTGTCAAATTCATCTGTTTCAAAAAAATCCTTAAGCGCATAGTCAAAGCCTTTTATTTTAAAAGTTGAATTTTCTTCTATATTGAATACGCTAAGAGCGCTGTCACAAGGCGAAATCAAAGTTTCTGGCGACAATTCCGGCTTACGAGAATTATCTTTTCTTGTAAAAAAATCATTAAACGACTTGAATTTAACGCCGGCAAAAGCCGACATATCAATATTATTTTTTTTTATAAAGCCTTTTATAAAAAATTTGCTCAAAGGTGAACGTAAAAATGCTCCTATAATTTTAGGAATTTGCAAAAAAAGCGTCAAATTATACAAAAAACGTCCAAAAGAAGAACTGCACAAAAATACGACAGATTTACTGTTTCCCGGTTCGTTGCCATAAAAATCAATTGCACTCATAATCACATTCTAACAAATAAAAAAAAATTTGTCCGCTAGAGACTTTTTTGCCTGCACAATTTTTGTTCAACTTTTATATTTTTTTGTGTTTCATTATAATTTTATTCTATGAATGACAATCTTATTTCGCTAAAAGACGTGCGTGTTCAGGATTTGCACGGAACAAAAATTGAATCACTTGACTGGCAGATGCAAGCTGGAGAAGCATGGCTTGTTATCGGGCCGAATGGCGGCGGAAAAGCAGATTTTTTACAGGCTCTTGCCGGCGAAAAACAGTTTATAAACAACAAGACAAATAAAGTCGAAGACACGATTTTTGAAAAATCAACAGAAACAGTTTCTCTTGAACGTGCGGCTCTTTTAATTCAGGAAGAACGCGATTTGGATGAATCTGAATATATCAATAAAATTGATGAAGGCCGTTCCGGAAGACGATTTATCTGCGAAGTTTTGGGTGGTCCTGACGCAAAGCACAGACATCTCCCTTTGCCAGCAATCGGCGAACGGCTGGAAACTTTGCCGGAAGTAAAACTGTGCGGAGTCGAAAAAATTCTTGACCGCGGACTAAAATTTATGTCGACAGGCGAAATTCGCAGGACACTTTTATGCCGCGCGCTGCTTTCTGGAAAAAAATTGCTGATTTTGAGCGACCCGTTTGCTGGTCTTGACGCACAGAGCCGTTCAATTCTTTTGGAATTTTTCCAGACAATGGTAGGCAGACAAAACAGCGGGAGTTTGAACGGAACTTCCATCATCATGGCAATGGAACGTTACCACGAAATTCCTCGGACAATTACAAATGTTTTGGAATTTACGGACAAAAAAATTTCATTCTGCGGAACAAAGGCTGAATACGAAAAGCTCATAGAACAGCGCAATATTCAAAAAAATGCGAACCGAAAGTCAGAAAAAGAGGCGTTTTTGAGCGAGCTTTCCGAAGCACAGAATTCGATTTCTCAGCAAAATACGGTTTCTGCGGAACATTCTCTTGTATATATGAATCAGGTAAATGTTGGCTGGGACGGACATGAAGTTTTAAAGGATTTCTCATGGGAAGTTCTTCCAGGCGAGCACTGGTTTATTCGCGGTCCGAACGGTTCAGGAAAAACAACGCTCTTGGAACTCATAACTGGCGACAACAAGCAAGTTTTCTGCAACGACGTCTGGCTTTTTGGACGAAAACGAGGAACTGGAGAATCAATTTGGGACATCAAAAAAAATCTTGGAATCGTAAGTTACCGTCTTCATGTTGAATACAGAATGGTAGGCGGCACAGAGCTCGAAAACGTAATAATTTCAGGCTTTCACGATTCAATCGGTTTGTACGAAAAAAAGACAGACATGGAAATCGCCGCGGCAAAAAAATGGTTAAAACTGGCAGGTTTTGAAGGACGCGAACACGAATCTTTCGGAAACTTGAGCTATGGAGAACAGAGGGCAATTCTTATAATCCGCGCAGCTGTAAAATCTCCAAAAATTATGATTCTTGATGAACCATGCCACGGCCTCGACGAACAATATCGCCAAAAAATTCTCGATCTGCTCGAAACAGTTGCAAATTCTGGAACAACAACTCTTTTGCACGTGACCCATGATCCGACAGAAGTTCTCGAAGCTGAAAAACATATTTTGGAACTGTGCCCGGGCGAAAAACCGATGTACAAAATCATTGTAAAAAAATAATATATGTTTTTTTCATAACTACTACGCTAAAGGCTCAAGTTTTTCGTAAAAACTTGAGTTTTAGACCTTTTTTGCCGATAATAGACAATATGGATTCATTAGCCCTTGTTATAGCAATCGCCATTGCAATCGGTTTTGCAGCAATTTTGGTCGCCTTTGGAACAAGAAAAACCGGAAGCAAAAAAGGCAAGACAAAAAAACGTGCTCAAATTATACGTGAAGCAACCCGGAAACTTGCTCAGGATCCTCATAATCCCGATGGACTGATTGCATTAGGAAATATTTATTTTAACGAACACTCATGGGAAAAAGCATATCAGATTTACGACACAATGCTAAACATAGCACCGGCCCATACGCAGATTGACCCGTTTCTTGCAGCTTTAAGACAAGGAATTTGCGCCTTTAAGCTAAATAAAATTCAAGATTCGTTCCGCGGACTTTCGGCAGCTTTTCAAATAAATCCTTCAAATTTTGACGTAAATTACAACCTCGGACTCGCATTCTATGCAAACAAAGATTATGACAAGGCAACCGCCTGTTTAAAAAAAGCGCTCATTGCAAGACCTGACGCTCTCAACGTAAATGCGCCGTTGGGAATGGCTTTGTACAATGCTCATCATTTTAAGGAATCGTTGCCGTTTTTAAGGCGTGCACTCGATGAAAACCCAGACAACAAAGAAGCGCTTTTTAGTATGGCAGATGCAATGCAGGAATGTGGATACGGCGACAAGGCAATGAAAGTATTTCTTCACTTGCGTCCAGATCCAGAATATGGAGCACGATCCTGTCTTGCGGCAGGACTTATGCATTCAAAGGCAGCTCAATACGAAAAAGCACTTCAGGACTTTGAAATCGGCATAAAACATCAGAATATTCCTCCGGAAACCGCTCTTGAACTCCGTTACCGCTATGCTCAAGCCTGTTTTGCAACAAAAAATATTGCAACAGGAATTTCGCTTTTGCGAGAAATTCAGACAATGGCGCCTTCATACAAAGACGTTGCACAGCTTTTAAACCGGTATGGAGAATTAAATAAGAACAAAAATCTTCAAATTTATCTTATGAGCAGCACTTCGGACTTTGTAGCTCTTTGCCGTAAAGTAGTAATGACTTATTATCCGCGGGCGCTCGTAAAAATACAAGATATTTCTGTTGAACCAGACCATGTAGAAATTCTACTTACAGTAGACACAAACCGTTGGGAAGATACCGAAATTTTCCGTTTTTATAGGACAACCGGTTCAATTGGCGAGCTTTTTATCCGCGATTTTCAGGCAAAGGTAAGCGAAAGCAAGGCTGACCGAGGAATATGTTTTACAGCAGGAACATACACCGATGAAGCGCAAAAATATTCCGAAGGCCGTCCAATTGACTTAATCCAAAAAGACGGACTTATAAAATTATTAAAGAAAGTTGATGCGTCGTAAAAAAAATGCTGAACGCCTTTCAAAATTCATAAGACGCTCAGCATATAAAATTTAACGAAACAATTTAGTTTTTAGAATCTTTTAGTTCCTTTACAAAATCTGCAATTCTGTCGAGGGCAATTTTCATTTTTTCAATTCCAGTTGCATAACAGCAGCGAATATGCCCTTCACCGCCAAGCCCAAAGACGCTTCCTGGAACAACTGCGACATTATGCTTTTGAAAAAGTCTAGTTGCAAACTCTTCCGAAGAAAGTCCTGTCGAAGAAATATCCGGGAACATATAAAATGCTCCTTTTGGCTCAGGAACTGGCAACCCCATATCGCAAAAAGCCTTGTACATTAAATTTCTTCTCTGTTGATAACTTATGCGCATTTTTTCAACATCTTTCCAGCCGTGGCGCAAGCCTTCTACAGCCGCGTATTGAGAAAAAATCGGCGCGCAGATCGTGTTATAACCGTGAAGTTTTACAATTTGCTGCAAAAGGTCGGCAGGAGCAGCAATGTAACCAATTCGCCAGCCTGTCATAGCAAAAGATTTAGAAAAACCGTTCAAAATAATCGTGTAATCTTTCATCCCCGGAAACGAACCAATAGAAACATGCTGTGCATCTTCATAATGAAGCTCACAATAAATTTCGTCCGAAATACACCAAATCTGATTTTCTACGATAACTTTTGCAATTTTTTCAAGCTCTTCTGCAGGAATCATAGTTCCAGTCGGATTATTTGGAGAACAAATCATGACAGCTTTTGTTTTTGGAGTAATTGCATCTTTAATCTGCTGAGCAGTCGGATAATAACCGTTTACACCAGAATCAATTGGAATTACATTAACCTGACACAGTTCTGCCAAAGGAACATAGTTTACATAACAAGGCTGAACGACAATCAGTTCGTCACCAGGATTGAGAATTGCGCGCAAAGAAGCATCAACTCCTTCGCTTGCGCCAACCGTAACGAGAATTTCATTTTTTGGATTGTAGTAAAGCTCATATCTTTCCATATATCTTGAAATTTCTTCACGAAGCTCAAGCAAGCCCCAGTTTGAAGTATAAGAAGTGTGGCCTTTTTCAAGATGATAAAACGCTTCTTCGCGCATAACCCACGGAGTAGGAAAATCCGGCTCGCCTACAGAAAGAGAAATTACGTCATCATGCCCAATCAGCATTTCAAAGAATTTGCGGATTCCTGACGGAGGAATGTTCATCATTGATTTAGAAAATTTATCGGGTCTGTTGTTCATTTTTATGCCATGACTCCTTCGCGACGGTCAGTTTCGTCTTCAACGTAGAGAACATCATTTTCCTTGTATTTTTTTAAAAGAAAATGTGTTTTTGTCGAACGTACACCGTTCAAAGTCGAAAGTTTGCTCGAAACAAAACCTGCAACTTCTTTTAAGTTGTCGCCTTCGATTACAACCTTTAAATCATAGCCACCGCTCATCAAATAAAGCGACTTAACCTGCGGAAATCTGTAAATTCGTTCGGCAAGCGCATCAAAACCGTGTTCACGTTCAGGCTGACACTGAATTTCAATTTCGGCAACAACCTTATCTTTATTCGCTTCGTCTTTTTCTGGATTTATAATGGCGGCGTATTTTAAAATAACACCTTCGCTTTCCAGTTCGGCAATAATTTTTTTAACCTCATCTGGAGTTTTTTTCGTCATTGCGGAAATGTCTTCAACAGAAAGACGCGCATTTTCACGCAAAAGTTCAAGAATTTCTTCCTTGCCGTCCATTTTTTTACCTCGAAAAAATAAATATATGCAATTTTAGCACAGAAAAACGACTTTTTGAATATTTTAAAACCAATTTGCGCCCAATTTGAAATATTTTCGAAAAAAATCCAAAAATTGCATTTCCACAAGAAATTGCGAGCTTAAGGAAAAAAATCACTAATTCAGTATTTTGTCTTCAAAGTTGAATTTTGCGTTATATTTCTTTATTATATTAGAAGATTTATTGGGTTTGTCCCGAAAGGATTTTTTATGAAAAAACTGAGTATTCTTTTGGCTAAAGGAAGAATTTACGAATCTGTTGTTGAACTTTTAAAAGATGTCGGCATTTCAATTTATTTGCCAGACCGCACATATTATCCGATTACAAATCAGGACGACCTGGCTTTTCAGGTTGTAAAACCGCAAATTTCCAGCGCGCTGCTTGCCGACAACCGTGCCGATGTTGCTTTTTCGGGAAAAGACTGGGTTTTTGAAAACGGAGTTCAAGATCAGGTTGAAGAAATCATGGACTTGGGTTTTGATCCAGTGCGCATTGTCGTTGCAGTTCCAGAAACCGTAGATTTTGACGCGCTTCTCAAAAAACCGGTTACAATTGCAACCGAATACCAGAATTTGAGCCGTTTTTGGGCAAAAGGCAAGAACGTTGATGGAAAAATTTTCCGCACATGGGGAACTTCAGAAGGATTTGTTCAGGACAACGAACAGGCTCTTGCTCAGATTTTGATAGACAATACTTCGACAGGTTCAAGTTTGCGCGCAAATCACCTTAAAATTTGTGACACAATCATGGAATCTTCGACAAGAATGTACGCTTCTAAAGAGGCGTTAAAAGATCCTGAGAAAAAACAAAAAATCATGGAGCTTAAAATGCTTTTTGAAGCAGTTCTTGCAGCACGTAGCCGCGTAATGCTCGAAATGAACGTTTCAAAAGACAATTTTGATGCGCTTATAAAAGGAATTCCTGCAATGAAAAGCCCGACAGTTTCGCCACTTTTTGGCGACAACGGTTATGCAGTAAAAATTGCCGTAAAAAAGAGCGAAGTTCCGACTCTCCTCCCAAAATTGCATCAGCTTGGGGCAACTGATATTCTCGAATACGAACTGAGAAAGGTTATGCAGTAATTAAAAAAAATTACTCCTACAAAAATCACTTAAGGAACCATTTTTTATGGAAAGAATAGCAGAAATTGAACGAAACACTAAAGAAACTCAAATAAAATTGACTCTTAATCTCGATGGAAGCGGAAAATATACTGTAAAAAATCCAATCGGCTTTTTTAACCATATGCTCAATTCTTTCTGCAAACACGGACTTTTTGACCTTTCCGGAGAAATTTCCGGAGACTTGGACGTAGACCAGCACCATTTGATAGAAGACACTGGAATTGCCCTAGGAATGGCTTTTGCGAAAGCGCTTGGAAACTGCGCAGGAATTTTTCGGACAGGCTATTTTATCTACCCTATGGACGAAAGCCTTTTAAGATGCGGAGTTGATTTTGATTTAATTGAATCCGCATCTACAGAAGAACGAAAAGATGCAACTTCTCAAGTGGCAGTTGACCTTGGAGGACGCCCATACTGCGTATGTAACGCCCAGCTGACAGGAATTCCGCTTTTGAGCCGCGACGAAGACGGAAACGACTACCTTTTTCAGACAGATTGCTTTGAAGATTTTTGGCAAGGATTTGCGGCAAACGCAAAATGCAACATTCATTTAGATACAATCCGAGGCCGTTCCGATCACCACAAAATAGAAGGGCTTTTTAAAGCCGCAGCCAGAGCCTTACGCCAGGCAACAGCAATCGACCCAAGAAGAAACGGGGAAATTCCTTCGACAAAAGGCAAAGTTTAAACGCAGGCTCAGAAAAAAAACGTTGCTGTACTCTAAAAAACAGGCTTGTGCTTCTTTATGCCACAACATGACACATTACAAAAGAAACTTGCGATAGAGAGACAGTCCGCCCTGAATACGATAAAAACATAGCCCTGATTTTTATGATTAAAACCAATTCTAATAATAAAAAGACACGCACATTACTTCATTCTTCTTGCAAAATGAATTGCCGCGAAAATGATGATGAAACCTATTAAAAATTTTAAAACCTCTTGCTTTTCCATAAAATAACCCTTAAACTATTTTTGGAGTATATGCTAAAAAACTAGCCCTTACAAGTTATTTTAAATAGCTTGTAACAAAATGTTACTAAGAGCTGCACAATAATGGCTATGATGGCTTCTCTCAGTAAGTCCAGCAAAAAGGCTTTCAGCCTCTTGCTGGTTAGCGGTTTTCGCTTATGTTTTTTAGACATAAACGCCTCCTTAGACTTTGCTACAGGCATCCACCCTGTAGCAATTTTTTTTCAAAGCATTTAGGGCTTTATCTTGCGACAATATCAAACCCTAGATGGTCTGCAAGTGCTCTAAGCAGCTGCTCATCGCTTATGGCACTTGCAGACTCTGTTTTTGCCAACTTCTGGCGCAAATAATAAAACAGTAAAATTTTCTCCAACACCAAACACTCTCTTTTTGCAGTACGACTCGCAACAAAAAAAACAAATAACTCCATCTCAGCTTTCATAAATACTGCTTCTAAAATTCTCTTTGCTTTAATTTTTATTCACAATTTAACCGGGGACAATATACGTCCTGCTTAGCAGCTTAATATAGCTGCAAGGAGAATATATTTATGGCGTACAAAATGGACTAATCGAAAAAAAACGGCATTATCATTAAATGATGATGAAACTTTATGCGGGTGGGAAAAGGAGTTGCTGGATGAACTCTTTTGAAAATTGCACGCATCAAGATTTGCTTCAAAGAATAAAGCGTATCGGCGAGGCTTGCCATCTGCCTCCGGCAATAGCCAAAGATTTTTTCTACGGCTACCTTGTCGCGGAGCAGGACAAGCCCGGAGTATACAAAAAGCTGACCGGACAATCGCTTGACTTGCCAAAAGCAGGCTGATTTATAAAAAAATAATACAGGAGAATGTTGCCTATGGAGAAATTGCTTCACATAACGCTCGTGGAGCCATTGCTGAAGGAAATGGAGAATTACGAGCTGGAGGATATTATGATTATCGGATTTGACGATAAGATGAATGTCATCGACCACAGATTTGTCGGAACTGACAGAAAAGAAAACCGTGTTAATATGTATCTAAATCAGGTGGCAAAAATTATGCTGGACAAAAACTATTCATTTCTGCTTCTGGCTCACAACCACCCCGGCGACACTCCGGTTCCCTCAAAAATTGACCTTGATTTGACAAACAGTGTCAGACAGCTTTGCAGTCTTGTAGACGTGGTTTTCCTTGACCATATTATCGTGGCTAAGAATTACCCTTGGTACTCCTTTGAAGAATCTCCGGTTGATTACGCTGACTTGAACAAAGGCGAATCCTTTGAGATGCTCGCCAATATCGCCTATTTCAAAAACAATCCGGAATCGTTTAAGCGGCATTGCCTTAAACAAGGATTCAAAATTAAAAGAAAAACAACTGTCTGATGTTCCGCGGAGAGAGTTTATAAAAAAAATAATATACAAGAGGTATTTGATATGGATTTTATTGATAGGTTTCTTTATGGGCTTTTAAGCCTTATTTCTCTTGAGAATCTTATAATTTTAGCTTACGTTGTTGTCATCTCACTTTTTCTTTACAGCATATATGCCGTAAGAACATATAAGTCAAAAATGAGGGAAAAGATAGAGTACCTTCTGGAGAACGTCGAAACAGAGGAGGAGCTTGAGGAGCTGAGACTAACCGGGCTGATTTATAACAAGACATCTAACGCCGCGATACCAATGTTGGTTGCAATGTTTTTTGTACTGCTGCCTTTCATAATCGCTCCTTTCAATTTTGAAAAAGCCCTTGTTCTTTTTTTTATTGCCGTACTTCTTATTTCGCCTATCTGCCTTATATCTATGGCTATCCTTTGTAAGCTCAACATAAAAACACGCCACAAATACGGAGTTTACGACAGAGCCGAGGACGCAAAAGACCTCGCACTTGCGTCCTTGGCTCTGTTCACCGTTGCTTCCAACGCGAAAAAATTTGCAGGCTCCGGAAAACGGCAGCTAGACTACTTCAAGAACAAGAAAATCTAGTTCTTATAAAAGTTTGTTATATCAACGCATACAGGGTTGATTCCATTCCTATGTGCGTTGTTTTTTTATGCCTTAACCACGATCATATTCTTTTTCCAACAATGCGCAAATATTGCCAAATTGCAATTTCTTAGACTTTCTTTATAATGTTCTAAAGTAGTTATAAAAATGAACAGGGCTGATCTTCACAATTCTATAATAAATAATTCTCAATTTTCATTTTCTCGTAGCGGTGGAAAAGGCGGGCAAAATGTTAATAAGGTGAATACTAAAGTTCATCTAGTTTTGCCATTGAAATTGCTCGAAGGAATAAACGAAAGCGAACAAAATCGCCTTAAAAGCAAACTCTCTTCCATAATCAACAAAGATTTTTGTCTTTTTCTAGATGTTGATGAAGAACGCTATCAGGAACGAAACCGGCAAATTGCACTGAGCCGAATAGAGAACCGGATAATTCAAGCTCTTGCAATTCAAAAGAAACGAATAAAAACTAAGCCTACAAAAGCCAGCAAAGAGCGCAAATTAAAGCTCAAAAAAATCCGTTCCGAAATCAAAAAAATCCGCGGCAAAATTTGGCAATAAAAATATTGCCCTATCTGTTCAAGCCGTTCAAATGCTTTCTTGAATATCTTATGCCAAGGGTTGTCTGCCATTGCCAGCTATAGTCGAAGGGCTGAATATCTTTGTTTGTGCCCAAATTTGCGTTATCCCAGCTGAATGTTCCGTCAAGCAAAAATGTCCAGCGCTCAAAAACTGGAAATTCTACTCCTGCGTTCAAGGCAATTCCTAAATAATTTAAGTGATATTCATCGCTCAACTGGTACATATAATGTAGTCCAGGCGCAAAATTGAATGTTAAATATTTAAACGGTCTCCATTCTTCATACGGTCCTAAAAAGAAATCAAATCCATACAAAATCGTCTGCTTGGCAAATTGCTTCATTCCATTAAACTGATGCAAAAACGGATAAAGCCCTTCCATTCTGAACTTTAAATTGCATAATGATAAATTTTTTGTTTTTGCCGTAAAATATAATCCTGCCAAGGAATCTTGCCAGACAAAATTGCCATTTTTGCTTTCTTTTTGAATTCTGTGTACGTTTAAAAGTGCAAATCCATTGTCAAACGAAAAATAAAATTCTTCATCTAAAAGAGTTTTTTCAACTTTTTCTTTTTTGCTTTCTTCGGCTAAAGAATTTTCATTCGTTTCGCTTTCAGTTATTTCGTTTTCCGCACTTGTTTGAGAAAATAAACTGCACGCACTAAAAATCAATATAAAGGCAAACGCGAATTTTTTCATTTTGTCCGCCTTATTTTGATATATGGTAAAGTGTCATTACGTTTGTAACTCCGCCTTTTGTCCAAGTTATGTACAGCATTGAACCGCGAATATCCCATTCTGTATTTATCGAAACTCCGTCTGTCGTCGAAAAGCAAATTACGTTGTCAACTACCGTATAATCGCCCTGAGTTACAGTTTTTTCTTCTGTATTTGAATCAATTATCGTAGCAACAAAGGTTCCGTCAGAAACAAAAGAAATTTTATTTCCGTTGTTGTCCGCCCAGGTTCCGTATAACGGAGATGGCACATAACAACTTGCAAAAAGAAAAACCAATTCTACAAAAATAAGACATTCAAGTGTTTTTTTTATATTTTTCATTCCTGTGTTTAGCATATTAACATTCACCGTAAAAAAAATATCTGTTCTCAAAGTTTTATCTTCCTTCTTCGCCTACCAGCCAGTCGACTGTTCCCGATGGAAGAATTTCGTTTCCTTCCAAATCAAAGGTTTTAACTCCGTAAGTTCCGCCGCCAGCAGCACCGCTCTTAATTTCCAAATTTCCGTAATAAGCTTCGCCAGGATACATTCCGCTGCATTTTACTGTTCCGGACATTTTTCCGTTTCCGCTCATATTCGAAGTTGTATCCGTACTTCCGCTTTCAAAACAGAAATAAACTCCAAGCTGTTCATTGTCGTTTATCCAGAAATCTGCGTAATTTGTGTAAGGCATTTTTATTTCCGCGCCAAGCCCCGCAATTTTTGCTGTATATTTGAGAGTTCCAGAAATTGTTCCTTCTACGCTTTCGCTTCCGAGTTTGTCCGTATCGTTTGGTTTGTGCATTAAAGTAAGTTTTTTCTGGCTGCTCATACAGGTTTTGTTGTATTCTCTAAACCATTGATCGCGCGTCAATGCTCCATAACCAAGGCATTTTATATTTTTGAATGCGTCCCCTCCCGCTAAAACCGCATCGTCGTATTCAGTCTGTGGATTATTGCCCTTTTTTCCCTGTCCAAGCGAATTTATCGAAACAACCTTATAAAAATACGGAACTCCAACCTTTGTAAGACTTTCGCTGCTGTCGTCAATAAATTCTGTCTCTGTTACGGGATTTTCATTCAACTTTCTAAAACCGCTGCCAGTTTTTGCCGAACGATAAACGTAATAACCGGCAGGCTCGTCTTGAGACGGTTTTTCCCAAGTTATTTTTACAGGATAAATATTGTTTGAATTTGGAACTAAGTCCGAATTCATAAAACTTGTCTTTGAAGCCGTTACATTTTGAGGCGCAGCCGGCATTGGAGAGGCGGCAAAACTCTGCAAACTTTCAAGCCTTTCGGAATTTTCGGTCGAAATTTTAAAATACGGATATTTGTCAATTTCGTACTCAAGATAACCATTTTTGTTTTCAATTCCTTCTATTCCGCTCATAAGTTCAGAATACAAATCTTCCTGACTGCTGCTCACATAAATTTTGTAAGTAAAATTTTTGTACTGAGAGCCAATTGCCTTTGACCAAACGAGAATAACTTTTTCAGAACTAGAGCCGTCATCAACTTCAACTTCTGCAGGAGCACTGAGCAAAAATCCAAAATTTTCATTTGAATTTTCTGTAAAGGCGCTTTTTATTTCCAGCCCTTCGTCAAGACAAACTGTCTGCACAAAATAATAATAAACCAAACCTGAAGAAACGCTTTTGTCTGTATAAGAAGTCGCCGTCAAATTTGAACCGATTTTTTTATAAACCGAATCTTTTGAACTTGTTCTGTACAAATTGTATCTTATAACCGCAGTTTCCGAAGTTTTTTCAACTTCTTTCCATTTTATTTTCAATTCTGAAAGGCTTGTTCCAAAACCGTCGGAAACTTCAACTTTTTCGCTAACAGCCGGAGCACCTTCTACCAAAGAATATCCCATGTTCGATTTACTAAAAGAGGATTCAATTCCCAAAGAATTTACCGCTGTAACTTTGTAATAAAATTCAGTTCCCTGGTCTTTTGAAGAAATTGAATCATCAAACGATGTTAAATTTCCATAGACGGTTTTTATAAAACTGACGTTGTTTTCGTTTTCGCCACGGTAAATTTTGTATCTTGAAGCGCCGCTTACCGAATCCCAGCTCAATTTGATTTTTGAGGTTGATTTTCCTTTTGAAGCATTCAGATTTAATGGAGGAGCAAAAAGCCAGCCTTCTGCGCGGGTCTGCGATAAAACGTTGTCTGTGCCTTCGCTTATAAGACCTTTTTCCTTATTTTCTGCATAAATTTTATAAAAATAGTGATAAAAATATTCCTCTTCTTCAATCTGCTCTTTTAAAATCACATCAGTATAAGAATTATTTACACTGTAAATTTCAAGAGAATTGAATTCGGATTCGTCAGGAATATTCCACTTTCCGCTCGGATCGGCAGTTTTTACAACCGCGCGCTCAATTCTGTAACTCGTAGCGTTTTCGACTTCTGTCCAGGAAAGTTTAATTGAATCCGAATACAATCCTTGACTTGCAAAAACCTGCGCAGGAGAATCAAGGCTTTCGATTTTTGTTTCGGTTTTAAAAAGTTCGCCAAGATTGACAAAATTTCCGTCCGTCTGCATAGAAACCTTGTCCTGAAACCATGCCGAACACGAAAAAAAACAAAAAACAGTTAAAATACCAAAAACCAGCGAGACTTTTTTTAGAATAAAGAATTTTTCTCTCATTTGCTCTCCCACCACGGACTTTGATAAATCGGAATTGCGCTGTTGAATGTCTTTTCTTCTGAGCCGTGGCTTGTTCCAATATCGTAAGGGAACCATTCAAGAAATTTTTCTTTATTTTCTTCGGCAATGCTTTTTACGACTTTGCCATCTTTTTTGATTGTTAAAATCCATGAAGTTTTTACTCCGTCACTTACTGGTGTCCAACCTTTATAACCTGCATCTCCGACAGAAATAGAAAATTTGCCAGAATAAGAATCTGGGTATGTCTTGTCGCCGTCAAATTTTTCCGTTGTTACAGTAATTTCCGTTTCCGGAAGATGATAAAGAGTTTTTCCGTCAACTGCTGACCTTTGTTCAACTTCCTTAAAATTCAATATAAAACAGCTTGCAAATGGATTTGCAGAAGAAGGGCTTCCGCCTTGAAAAACGTGCTGATAATCTGCTCCGTCTGTTCCCCAATATACAGTTTTAGTTGCACTGGTATGACCGATTGTAAATTTTCCAAGATTTCCAGAAATAGAATTTTCTCCACCAGAGCTAATTCCACACTGAAATATTGCATCCGCAAGAACAAGGGAAACGCTCTTTGCAAATTCTTCGTCCGTAATATTTCTGTATCCATAAACTGAAAAATCGCTTCCGACAGCTGCAGTTACGGTCTTTTCTTCGCTAATTTTTCTATATGCGACAAGCCGGTAATAATGCTTAAAATTTCGCAAAACTTTTAACATTCCAGAAGTATTAGTTCCGCCAGAGCCAACATTTTGTCCGTCTTGCAGGTCAAAAACCGGTTCAATTTCGACTAAAGCCGTTCCTGAGTTAACACGTTTGACTTTAGCAGAATCTTCGTATGCGGAAATATCAATTTTGTTTCCAAAATCTTTGTTGGCTACATCAACATCAATTTTTCCGATTGTAGTCCAGCCGCAGGCTTTGTCCGAATTAAAAATTTGAAGCTCGTAATAATCAGGCCCAAGTTTTCGCTTGTCAAAATCGTAAGTCTTCCATTTAATTTGTTCGGCATAGCCCGAATCCGAAATATACGCATAAATTTTATCTAACGAAAGAGTATATCCTTTATTCTGCTGCTCCAAAGGACTTTCTTCCGCCATTGTTTCTTTTAGCTTTTTTTCAAAAGAAACTGGGATTGCCGAAATTTCTGAATTTGCGCTTTCGTAAACAACAAGAAAATCGTATGCTTCTAAAGAATTTTCCGGAACAATCTGAGTTTGATAAAGGTCTTTGTCAGATCTTTCAAGGTTTTCTTTATCATAGTATTTCCAGGAACTGTCAGAATTTTTGCTTTCGCGAATATAAAGCGATGGCGTTTTTGACTTGCAGCCAAAAGGCTGTTTCCATGTAACTTCGATTTTTTCGCTGTCTGTGGCCTTGTCAGCTTTTAAATCAAGTCCATAACCAGTTGTTCCGTTGCTTACAAAATCAAGATTTTCGTATAAAACTTTTGACTGTTTTGTAAGCCTAATTTTTGAATTTTCAGCCTCAAAAACAAAATCATCTTCCGCCAAAACAGGAATTACCGAATATTTGTATTCCAATCCCCAGACAATTTCTGACTGATTTTTTTTGTAGGCAATCTGATTAGTTTCGTTTTCGGCCGTATCAACGTATTTGTCCGTCAAAGTAAAAATTCCGTTTTCAAAAGTTACTTCAACACGCTCTTTTTCAACCAAAGAACCTTCAATGTTTACAGTTGTTCCGTCGGCACTTACAAAGTACGAATCCGCAGCTTCCACAAGTCCGCTCAAGCCGTCTGAACATTTTCCTCGTCCTACGACATAACCTTTAGCACCGTCAATTTTTTTCCAACTTACGCTCATTGAATCTCTGTCCGCTTTTCCGGCATTCAATTTAACAAGAGCAGGTCCCATCGTCGAAGTTTCTATCGTGCTTTCAGTTGAATTTCCTGTTCCAGTGTTTTTTGAAATGACTTTTACGGTGACAGACTGTCCGGAAATTTCCGCATCATTCCAGCCAGAAGGTTCGTTTATCGTACAAATAAAAGTTTTTCCGTCTTCGCTCAAAATTGAATCTTCCATGACAGAAATTTCATTCTCCGGATTTTCGGTAAAAAACGCTTCTACAAAATATTCATCGGCCTTTTGAACTTTTTGCCATTCTACCTGAATTTTCTCATAGAATTTTTCTTTATTAGAAAGTTTTGCTTTACCGAGAGTCTCAGAAATATTTTGACAGACTCTGTTCGCAGTTATTTTGTTATTTTCTACTTCGAGAATATAGGTTCTTTTTTCGCCGGCAGGCGCTTCGTGAGTAAATTTTGCAATTTTTTCGCCATTTTCTGCATCGCTTATGCTAAGACCGTCTTTTTGAAGCAAAAGATACTGCTGTTCCTGCTCAACTCCATCCACAACAGGAATCCAGCAAAGATAATATTCATATTCTTCTATATAATTGAACTGAATTTCAAATCTGTCAGAAAAACCGTCCGCCACTTCAAAAGTTGTAATTTTTGGAACCAGCATTGAATCATCTGTCACAACAAATTTTCCTGGAACATTCGCCCAGGTATATGCGCTTTCCGGATTTTTATTTTTTGTTGGAGCAATAAAAATTTTGTAGCTGTAATATCCGCTTTGCTCCTTCGGATTTTCAAAACTACGCTCAATTTTAAGAAAATCTTCAAAAATTTCAAATTCAAACTGCGTTTCTACAGAATTTTCGCCCGAAAAGTCAGTTTTTGTTTCTACCAAAATATACGAATAGTCTTTTCCGAAAGTTTCAAATTCGCCGTTAAAGCCAAAAACTATTTTTGAGTATTTTGAGCCGGAATCGTCAATTTCGTAGCTGTCCTTTACGCTCAGCACCGGAACCGAAATAAGCCAGCCATTTTCTTCTGCTGCACATTTGTCAGAACTAATTGATTTTTTTACATCGTCAACAAAAGCCTGAACTTTATATGAATATTGAACTCCGCGCTCAAGTTCAGTCTTGTCTGTCCAAAAAATTTTAGATTTGCCGACATATTTGTAATCTCCATAAGCAACAGCTCCTTCTTCGGTTGATTTTTCAACTCTAAGCCTTTCGTCGCTGCAAGTTTGTGTAAGACAGTTAAAATTAAAGATATTTTTTGAACTGTCTCCTTGCAAAACAGAGCCAATATAATGAGCAATTTCGACATAATCCTCTGTTGAATCTGTCTTTTTTCTGTAAATTTTAAAATAAACCGGTTTTTGTTCAAAAATTCCGTTTCCTGCACTAACATCAACATATTGAGGACAATTCCAGCTAAGGCAAATTTTTTCAGCAGAAACTCCCTGCCCGATTTCGAGATTAGCAGGCGCTTCGGGAATCAGTTTTCTTGCAGTTTCTGAATCAACCATGCCGCTGGATTCAACATTTGTCTGCGCAGAAATGATATAGGCTTCTACCGAAAAAAAATATTTTGTCTTTGGCTCTAAACCTTCTATTGTTACCTGAGTTTCGTTTCCAGCCACAGAAACTTCCTTTAAGACAGTTGAGCCGTCAGCTGAATAAACTTTTACCGTATAGCGAATCAAATTTGCGTAAGTTGAATCATTGCAATTTTCCATCCACCAGTTTACAGTCGCAGAATTTCCTTCATCATTCTGTTCAATCGCGGTTATAACAGGGCTTGCCAAACTTGAACCAGAAACCACATTGCTAAAAGAAGAAAGAACATTTTTATAATTTTTAGCTTTAACTTTATAGAATTGAGATTTTCCCGCTGGAACAGAAACCGAATAAGAAGTTTCGCTAGTTTCCCAAATCTGCTCATATTCATCAAAAGGCGAATCCGAAGCAAAAATCAGATAACTTTTAGCGCCCCTTACAGCCTTCCATCCTAAATCAATAGCCTTAAAACCGCCGTTCGTGGCCGTCAAATTAGCTGGCGAATCGATAGAATCCGCAACATTTGCCGAATCGTTACCCCCCCCCTCGCTTTTAGGAGAATCCAATAAACTATCGCTGCAAGAAAACAAAAACAAAGAAAACACAACTAAAAAAAAATTGTTAAAAGAATTTCCTTTATTCATTGTCAAATTATATAAAATTACACGAAAAAATTCACGTAAGACAAAAAGCACATGCCTGCAAAAAAAAGTAGCTATAACCCTTAATTTTTAAGAGGTTGACAAAACAAGATACAAGAACAACATTATTTTTATCTATCTATTTGCTTTCATATAACTCTATTTTAAAAACAAAAAACCACTCATTTCTGAGTGGTCTGTTATAGCGGGGGCAGGACTCGAACCTGCGGCCTCCGGGTTATGAGCCCGACGAGCTGCCAACTGCTCTACCCCGCGTCGTGTTCAGATAGTTTATATTCAATGGTGTTTTATGTCAACCCCTGTATCGCTTAAATTGTTGTATTTGTACCAAATTCTACATTCTAATATTGCAAAAAGAATTGCTATGACGGCAAACCAATAAAAATTGTTTGAAAAACCAGCAAAAAAATTGTAAACACCGTGCAAAAGTACGGCCCAGACAAAAGGCAGTACATGTGTCTGTTTTTTCTTGAACATCCACAGATAAAGCCCGCTCAATCCTGCGCAAAATGTATGAATTAGCACGCTTGTAAAAGCCCTTGCAATTAACAAATTCAGCACAGTCTGAGTTCCAAGAGGCTCGGCGGCACCGCTGATTTTTTTTATAACGTAAATTATGGATTCAAAGCTGCCCAAAGCCATTCCTGCAAGAAGAGCACAGCAAAAATAAAATGAAAGATTCAGTTTTTTAAAAGGCAAAAACGACAAAAAAAACATTTTTACAGACTCTTCTATAAGGCCATTAAAAACTATCGCCGTAACAAGAAGGTTTACAACTGTGCTCGCTGTAAAAATCGGCAAATTCAAAATAAAATGCTGAACAAATGATGTCGGAACAATAGCAAGAAGCCCAAGAATACAGGCTAAAATTTCAAACCGAACTTTTTTTTGCCCCGGAACTAAAATCACAAACAGAAAAAAGACCGCAACCAAGGGGAGAAAACTCAAGGCAAAAAGTGCAAAAATGTTCATATAAGCAGAATAATATTTTTATTCCGATATTTCAACGTAAAAACTAAATTTTCAAAACGCTGAAACAAAGGGTTTGAACCTGTTTTTTATACAGATTTTAATGCTTCCGAAATATCCGCAATCAAATCGTCTGCATTTTCAAGACCGACAGAAAGCCTTACCAAATCAGATGGAACTCCGGCAGCGTTCAATTCTTCTTCGCTCATCTGTCTGTGAGTTGAACTTGCAGGATGCAAACAACAAGTTCTTGCGTCGGCAACATGGGTTGCAATCATTCCGAGTTTTAATCCTGCCATAAATTTTTCTGCATTTTTACGGCCGCCTTTTACTCCAAAGCTGATTACTCCGCAAGTTCCTTTTGGCATATATTTTTTTGCGCGTTCATAATATTTATTTCCTGGAAGCCCTGGGTAATTTACCCATGCAACTTTTTCATTCTTTTCCAAGAATTCGGCAACTTTTTGGGCATTTGAGCAGTGCCTCTCGATTCGAACTGGCAACGACTCAAGTCCAAGATTAAGCATATAAGCATTTACCGGCGCCTGAACCATTCCAAAATCGCGCATCAACTGGGCTGTTGCCTTTGTAATAAAAGCTCCGGCGTTTCCAAATCTTTCAGCATAAGTAATTCCATGATAGCTTTCATCTGGAGTGCACAATCCTGGGAATTTATCTGCATGCGCCATCCAGTCAAATTGGCCGTGATCAACTATCACACCGCCAAGTGTAGCATCATGTCCGTCCATATATTTTGTAGTTGAATGAGTTACAATATCCGCTCCAAATTCAAAAGGACGGCAATTTATAGGAGTTGCAAAAGTATTGTCAACAATCAGCGGAACTCCATGTTTATGAGCAGATTCTGCAAAACGCTCAATGTCAAAAACAATCAGCGCCGGATTTGCAATTGTTTCTCCAAAAACAGCTTTTGTATTTGGCCTATATGCAGCTTCGAGCTCTTCGTCTGAACAGTCTGGATTTACAAAAGTAAACTCGATGCCCATTTTTCGCATTGTCACATTGAAAAGATTAAAACTTCCGCCGTAAATTGCAGAAGAAGCGATTACGTGGTCGCCAGCGTTTGCAAGGTTAAAAACCGAAAGAAAATTTGCAGCCTGTCCAGACCCTGTAAGCATTGCGGCAGTTCCGCCTTCGAGAGAGGCAATTTTTGCAGCAACCATGTCGCAAGTTGGATTCTGTAAGCGTGAATAGAAATAACCGTTTGCCTTTAAATCAAAAAGCTTGCCCATTTCTTCGCTTGAATCATATTTAAAAGTCGTGCTCTGAATAATTGGAATCATTCTAGGCTCGCCGTTTTTTGGTTCATAACCTGAATGCAGACATTTTGTTTCAATTTTCATTTTTAAATATACCTCTCACGCAGCCAGCGCTCATTTTGGTAGTCGGTTCGGCATTTTTTTACTTTTTAAATTTTTCTGACGAAAAACAATTTTTCGTTTTTTTGGAGCTGATCGGACTTGAACCGACTACCTTTGCAATGCCATTGCAACGCTCTAGCCAGGTGAGCTACAGCCCCGATAGGTTTATTCTAACAGAAAATTAGGAATTAAATAAAGATGTAATCTGATTTTTTAGAATTTTTTTTGTGCGGCAGGGATAGGAACAGCGCGAAGCGTTCCAAAGCAACGCTTTGGAATGAAGCGAAAGCGGAACTGTGGATAGCCCGTTTTTTACGCAGCAAAGCGAAGTAAAAAGCCGCCCTTTTTCTGCTATTTTTTTTGTGCATTTTAAACAATTTTTTTTGTTTGTAAAATTTTAAAATTGAACAAACAGATTGATTCCTTTATAATTTTTTTGGCTGTATTTTTATCTGACGATGGAGTTTTCGATATGTATATGGAATCTGAAGTTATCGACTACGTGAATGAGGAAGATGTAAAATTTATTCGTCTTGCATATTTTGATCTTTCTGGAAAACAGCGCAATGTTTCGATTATGGCCGGCGAACTGCCTCGCGCTTTTAAGGAAGGAATTTCTTTTGACGCTTCGGCAATTCCTGGTTTTCAGGAAGCCCATTCTTCGGATTTGTTCTTGCATCCTGACCCTGCTACTCTTTCTGTAATTCCGTGGCGGCCTTCAACTGGAAAAGTTGTCCGCATGTTCTGCGACATTAAATATCCTGACGGAACTCCTTACGAAAAAGACTGCCGCCATATTTTAAAACAGGCTGTCAAAAAGGCGAAGGACGAATTTGGCATTGAATTTAAATTTGGCACTGAATTTGAATTCTACCTTTTTAAGCTCGACGAAAACGGCCGCAATACAAAAATTCCTTTCGATAACGCTGGATACATGGATATTGCTCCAGAAGACAAGGGCGAAAATATCCGGCGCGAAATCGATTTTACCCTCGAGCAAATGGGAATTACTCCAGAATTCAGCCATCACGAAGAAGGTCCTGGCCAAAACGAAATTGATTTCCGCGCTTCCGATGCAGAAACGGCTGCCGACAATGCTTCGACTTTTAAGTGGATTGTCCGCACAAAGGCCGCTTCAAACGGTCTTTACGCTGATTTTTCGCCAAAACCGCTTTCTGTTTATCCGGGAAACGGCATGCACATCAATATTTCGGCAAATAAAGAAGAAAAAATGCCTGCTATTATGGCAGGAATTCTTGCGCACTTGTCAGAAATTACATATTTCTTAAATCCTTCCGAAGAGTCTTATTCAAGAATCGGACAGTCAAAAGCGCCAAAATTTATCTGCTGGGGAACTCAAAACCGTTCCTGTGCAATCCGCGTTCCTTCAAAGCATCCAAACGGAAAAATCCAGATCCGGTCTTCTGACAGCGAATGTAATATTTACCTTGCATTTACACTTTTGATTTACGCAGCTCTCGACGGAATCAAAAAAAATCTCGTTCCAGAGCCTGCTGTTCAAGAAAACCTTTTTCAGTCTTATGCAGAAGACAAAAAGGACTACGAAGAACGGACAAAAAATTACAAGACAATTCCTCTCAGTTTGGCTGAAGCCCGAAAACTTGCAGAAGAAAGTGAATTTATTAAACAAATCATAAAATTCTAAGCTTATGGCATCAGATATACATAGCGTTCTGGTTGTGACAAAAGACATAAAAACTTCGACTCTAATAAGCACAATGCTTGTTCCGCCAATGTTCGATGTAATTTTGGCAGAAGATTTTAACGAAGCCCGCCGGCTTTGCAACGAACGGGTTTTTAACATTGTAATTGTCGATTTTTCTGACGGTGAAGGAACCGACTTTGCGGTTGATATTTCTTCCTGCACAAGCACAATCCTGCTTCTTGCGCCGACACAATTTTTTGACCAGCTGAGCTACAGAGTTGAGCCTTACGGAATTCTTACGATAACTTCGCCTTTTGACCAGTTCTATTTTTACAATATGATAAAAATTGCAATTGCCGTTCAGTACAAGGTTCAAGTTCTTTCGAGCCAGACAATCAAACTCAAAGAGAAAATGGAAGAAATCCGCATTGTAAACCGCGCAAAAATGCTTTTAATGCAGAACAAAGAAATGTCAGAGCAGGAAGCCCACCGTTTTCTCGAAAAACAGGCAATGGACCGCAGCATGAAGCGGATTGCCGTTGCAGATGAAATTATAAAAACTTACAGCTGAGATTCTTCTTCAATAATTTTTAAAACTTCTTCTTTGTGAATCGGAACATTTTTTTCGTAGGCAAGCCGGTTTTCTTCAATTTCGTCAAAAGTCCAGAGCCGTCCCTTATTCATTCCTGGACATTCTTTAGCGCAGTCTTCCCAACTTTCTTTTGATTCAATCATCCAGCTCCAAAACGGCCAGGTCGAACACTGAACAGGCCGCGCCTCGTAGCAAGAACAGCCGCTATTCCACAAAATGCAGTCGTAATTTTTTTGTTCTTTAAGGGCAAGAACCTGAGTTCCGTAGTAATAATCTGTCCATCGGCAATACTGTTCGACAAAATCCTTTACAGACAGTTTTTTTAAGCTGCACAAGGCCTTTAAATCGCGCTCCGAAAGATAAACAAATCCCGGAGAATGTCCACAGCAAAATGAGCATCGCTGGCATCCGAAATGCAGTCCGTTTAGATAAAACGGTTCTTTTTTTTGAGAATTTTCTGTCATTTTTAGCTTTCCGGGCGGTCTGCCAAAAGTCCGTCGATTGCAAGATTCAAACTTGCCTTTATATTGTCAACTTCCGCATTGTGAAGAACCGCCATTTTAAAAACTGATTCGATAATCAAGCCGAAAATTAAATCATTTGCAGTTTTTACGCTAAATTTTCTAAATTCGCCATTTTTTTGACCGCGCACAATCATCATGCTCAAAAGGTGATTTATGCGGATTGTACGGCGGCGAACCCTTTCATAAACATTATCGCCGGTTTTATAAAGCCCTGTAAGATATGGAACTAAGATTTCAAACAGAGTCTTTTTTTCGACACAGGCGTCGATTGCATCCGAAGTAATTTTTCGAAGACAGTCTTCCGCCGTTATAGAATGGTCTTTTATGATTTTTAAAAATTTTACTTCCAGATCCGAAGACAACTGCTTTATGCTGAAATTGAAAATTTCGTGTTTGCTTCCAAAATAAATGTAGAGCGTTGTGCGCGTAATTCCGCAGGCATCCGCAATTTTTTGAAAGGTAACGTCTTCATACCCATCACGGCAAAAAAGTTCCATCGCTTTTTCGAGAATTTCCCTTTTTCTTTTTTCGTGTTCAACAACAATAGCCATTAAAAATATTCCTTGCCTGAATTTTCATTTTTGCGTTCGCGTGGAGCAAAAGGCTTTTCATTCTGTTTTTTTGGACTGTCTTTTTTCCATTCTCCGGATTTTTTTCTGTTTGAATTAAAATCCGCCGGACGAACACCACGTTTTTTTTCTTTTTCTGTTCCGTTATAAAGATAGAAAATCGTGTCCAAGTTTCCAGATTTTATGCTTTTTAAGGTCGTAGCATAGCGGCCAACATTTTCCTGAAACTCTTTGTGCGCAGTTATTACGCCAATCTGCCAGCCTTTAAAATCTTCAAAAAGACTTTTCATGCTTGAATAAAGTTCCGCGGCCTGACGCTCATCGCCAAGACGCTCGCCATACGGCGGATTGCAGATTATCATTCCGTTTTCGTAAGGAGCTTCAATGTCCTTAAAATCGCTCACCTGAAAATCAGGACGCCACAAATGGGCATCAACACCAATCGCCTTGAGCGCACGGCCGGCAGTTACGCAGGCATGCTCAGCATTTAAACGGGCCCGCTCAACGGCAGAAGGGTCAATGTCCGTTCCTGTAATGCGAACTTCAACGTCGGTGCGGATTTTTGCCGCTTCAGCATTTTTTATTTCGATTGCACGTTCGCGGTTAAAAATAGGAAGATTTTCCAAAGCAAATCTCCGGCCAAAACCCGGCGCAACGTTAAAAGCAAAAAGTGTCGCTTCGATTGGCAAAGTTCCCGAACCGCAGAATGGATCGTGGAAAGGAATTTTTCTCTTCCACATGCTCATCTGTAAAAGAACGGCAGCAGTAGTTTCGCGCAAAGGAGCCATTCCGCCGTCAGTACGATAGCCGCGCTTGTGCAAAGGCAATCCGCTCAAATCCAGCAAAATCAACGCTTCGTCATTATCCAGATAAACGCGGACATCGCTTTTTTCGCCAGTTTCCGGCAAAGAAGACATATTCCATCTGTCGCCGAGTTTTTTATAAATCGCTTTTTGAACCATTCCCTGCACAGAATGTTCAGAATTCAGTCTTGATTTATACGAACGAACTTTATCAACCGTAACTTTTGTATCTTTCTTAAAAAAATCCTGCCAGTTTACAGAATAAACTCCTTCGAAAAGCTGATCAAAATCTTCAGCCTTGTAGCGAGCCATTAAAAGATAAACGCGGTCGGCAGTCCGCAGGCAAAGGTTCGCCCTAAAAAGAGCGTCATCATCGCCTTCAAAAAAAACGCGTCCAGGAGCATTTCCAGCAAGCCTGTAACCCAAGAGCTTAATTTCGTTTCCAAGAATTTTTTCCGCGCCAATTGCGCACAAAGCAACTAAAGTGTTCATTATCTTGACAATTTAGCACAAAATGTCATTTTGGACAACCAAAGATTTTTTTTAGAACCACATTTTATCGTCTTATCCGGCTGCTACGGATTCGCTCACGCTCATCGTCCTCGGCTAAAGCCTGCGGTCGACTGCCGTCCTGCGCATCCGGGGTAGCTTTTTCTTAAATTCAGACAATCTCGTTAATGCGGCGACGCCCCCTGTCATTATCGGGCTGGCCCGATAATCTATTGAAAGTGTCTGCCAGCCTTAGATTATGACAATGTTTCTTCCTCTTCTAGCCGGAATTTCATTCCTGCTCTAACAGGAAGTCCTTTCCGCTTAGAACAAAACTCATCTTCCTATTAGAACAGGAAGAGAAAAATGCTGTAATTGCGGAAAAACTTAGCCCGGATCGGAACGGCGCAAAGCGTTCATGAATGGAGCGTAAGCGGAACCGTGAAGAGCCGGTTTGTGATTGCGGTGCGCTCCTAAAATAAAAAAGACCCGCCTAAAAAAAGCAGGTCTTTAATCATTAAAAAGCTTTTGTTTAATTTTTGACTAGTCTATTTCGTTCATTTTTGCGATTTCTTTGGTATAGTCAACGCCTGGAACTTCAAAACCGTTAATCATCAAGAAGTCGTGGCGGAGTCCTTCCATGTCGCAGTATTCGTTTACTGTTTCTTCTGTAACATTTGGCATTGCCTTGTCTACTTCTGCCTGAACTGCAGGATCAAGTTCCCAGTCGTCTATGCGGATTCTGTTTTCTGAATCTACAGGAACTTTCTTGTCCGCTGTGTAAAGACGCTCAGCAAAAAGACGTTCCATCTGTTCGATACAGCCTTCGTGTGTTCCTTTTGCCTTCATAATCTTGAACAAAACTCCAAGATACTGCGCGATAATTGGAATTACTGCCGAAGAGCGGGTTACAAGGCCTTTGTTTACTGAAACATAAGCGGCGCCGTTCAATCCTTTGAGGGAGCTGTCGATATTGTGGGCGCGGGCTTCCAAGTCTTTTTTTGCTTCGCCAATTGTGCCGTCGCGGTAAATCGGATGGCTGTATTTTGGTCCAATGTAAGAATAAGCAAGTGTGCGTACACCGTCAGCAAGAACATCCGCTTCTTTTAACTGTTTAATCCAGCGTTCCCAGTCTTCACCGCCCATTACTTTTACAGTATTTGGAATGTCATCGCCTTCGGCAGGCTTTACTTCCTGAATAGCAATTTTTCCAGTCATCATATCAAGCGCAGGACCTGTAAATGTTGAACCGATAGGTTTGATTACAGAGCGGTACATAACCTTTGTATCCGGATCTGTGCGAACTGGAGAAGCGAGAGAATAAATAATAAGGTCGAATTTAATTCCCTGTTTTTTTGCTTCGTCAATTACCGCCTGACGACATTCGTCAGAAAAAGCGTCCATATTGAAAGTTTTTGATTTAAGGCCAGCCTTTTGTGCTTCCTTGTCAAAAGTCATATTGTTGTAAAAACCAGGAGTTCCGGCTTTTGTTTCTGTAGCTTCTTTTTCAAACGAAACACCGATTGTGTCTGCGCCATATTCAAAAGCCGCCGAAATACGGCTCGCAAGTCCATATCCTGTGGAGCAACCAAGAACAAGAACGTTCTTTGGAGCATAACCGCCTTCAGCGGCTGTTTTTGTTCCGCGTTTTGCTTTCTGAGCAACAGCATAGGCAATCTGATTTCTAGTATCCTGTGCACATCCAAGCGGGTGCGAATTGATACAAATGTTCGAACGAATCATCGGTTTAATAATAGCCATTTTTTTCCCCTAAAAATCGGCACCTCAAATTATAGAGAGCCAAAATACTAATTATTACCATTATGACACTTTTTCCATTTTTGTCAATTTGCTTTTTTTAGGCAAAACCTACGCCGGGGTGCAAGTGCGCCGAAGGCGTTCTAAAAAACCCCGTTTTTTAGAATGACAACACTGAAACACCGGTTTGACCATGCGGTGCCGTCCAAATTCAACTTCTATCAACTCTTTTTTTGTGCTACAATTTTTCTATGAAAATTACGCCAAATTACACTGTCATTTATAACGACGACGACATTATTGTATTGAATAAACGTTCCGGACTTTTAGTTGCGCAAGACCGCTACGATCCAGACGCTCCACGTTTAGACTCCGAAGCTGAAAAAGAATTCGGCAGGCTTTATGCTGTCCACAGAATCGACAAAGACACTTCCGGCTGTGTAATTTACGCAAAAAATGCAGATTCACACCGCGCGCTTTCTATGCAGTTTGAAAACCGGACTGTCGAAAAAATCTATCACTGTCTTGTAAACGGGCGGCCGCTCTGGCAGACAAAAACCGTAGACTCAAAACTTTTGCCAGATGGAGATTTGCGCCACCGCACAACGATAAATTCGCGCTTTGGAAAAACAAGCATCACAGATTTTAAACTAATCGGCATATGCGGACCGTACAGCTGGCTTGAAGCCCGCCCAAAAACCGGCAGAACTCACCAGATTCGCGTTCACTTGCAGTCGATCGGACTTTCTATCGTCTGCGATCCTCTTTATTCTGGAAACCAAAAACCTGTCCGCCTGAGCGACATAAAAAAACGCTGGAACGGAGACACAGAAACAGAACGTCCGCTTTTAAGCAGACTGGCTCTTCACGCCTACAGTCTTTCGCTCGAACACCCAAAAACCGGCGAACGCATGACTTTTACCGCGCCTTATCAAAAAGACATGGAAGCAACACGCAAACAGCTGGCAAGCATTTTTGGAGTTGATCCTTTTAATCAAAAATAAAATGAAAAAAGTTTTACCGTTAGTTTTAGCAATTCCTTTTTTTTCGATTTTTGCCTCAGTTTATGCCACAGCCGAAATAAAAAAAACAGACTTTTCGCTTTCTGTTGAACCGCTGATTGGAATAAAAAACGGCCAGGTAAACGAATATGTCTTTTTAAAAGAGTCGAACTACGATTGCGACAAATTAAGTGAATTAAACTGGGAAATCAAAAACGAATTCTATTCTGGGCTAAAACTTAACGGCAGCTATAAAAATGTCTTTCTGGAAGCAGGATTTACGGCAGGATTCCCGCTAAAATGCGGAACAATGAAAGATTCTGACTGGCTCAATAATTCTCCAAGCGATGTGACAAAAACTTCTGGACACGATTACAAAACATGCTATTCGGAAAGCGACAATTATATCGATTATGACATTTCTGCAAGCTTAAAAACCGGCTATTCGTTCAAACTTCCAGAGCTAAAAAAAATCAGCGCAAAGATAAGCCCGTTTTTTGAGTTTGAATACCAGTTATTTAAGTTTACGGCAAAAAACGGAACTGGCTGGTATGGAAACGCAATAGACGGCTATTATGCGGCCTGGAACGATGAAGCTGAAGCAAACCGGGAAATAATCAATTTTTCTGGCGACGTAATTTCTTATAAACGGCAGAATTTTATTTTTTGGCTCGGAGGCAGCATCGATTTCAAGCTTCCAAAAAATTTTTCTGTCGGAGCAGGATTTAAATTTTCTCCATTTGTCTATTCAGAATCAATCGACTGCCATTATTTAAGAGATCTTTATTTTTTAGACATTGTTTCGGATTTTTGCAGCCTCTTTAATTGCAATTTCAACACCGAGTATAAAATCGATTCAAAAAAATCAATCTGTCTTAACGCAGACTACCTTTATATGAAAACTCTTCGTGGAAAATCATATTCCAGCAATTCTCAAAGATGGTCTAAAAATAACGAGCTTGAAGATTCAGAAGGCGGCGCAAATCAGCAATGCTTTAACATTTCCCTTTCATTTAAATATAAATTTTTCTAAAAATTAGCTTCCTAAAATTCTGCATTTTTGTGATATAATAAGCCTACAAAAAACAAAAATCAGTCTTTACGGAGGCTTTTTATGAAAAAAATTATTACAATCAGCCGTGAATACGGTTCCGGCGGAAGACTTATCGGAAAACTCGTTGCAGAAACTTTGGGTTATGATTTTTACGACAAGGAAATTATCGACATGGCCGCTCAGGAAAGCGGACTTTCTCCAGATTTTATAAAAAAAACTGAACAAAATCTTTCTTCAGGATTTTTATACAATCTTCTTTTAGGCTCAAGCTACTCTGGAACAGCAAATGGCGCGGCTTCGATAAACGGAACTCAGATGCTTCCTCTTGCGGACCAGGTTTTTAATGCCGAACGCAAAGTTATTCTCGACCTTGCAAAAAAAGAAAACTGCGTAATTGTCGGACGCTGCGCAGATTATATTCTTAAAGCAAGCGATGAAATTGATTCAAAATCTCTTTTAAATGTTTTTATCTACGGAAATCTGGAAGAAAAACTCAAAAGAATCGAAGACTTGTACAAAGAACCGGAACAGGCGGCAAAAAAGACAATTCAGCAGATTGATAAACGCCGTGCAAATCATTACAACACTTTTACGGAAGCAACATGGGGCGACCGCAAAAACTACGACATTATGATTAACAGTTCAACAGCAGGAATCGAAGAAACCGCCCGGATAATTTCGGAAATTGCAAAACACCAGTAAAGGCCGACTGCAAAAAAAAACGCATTGCCTTGCAAAGACGAATTTACACTATTTTATTGATTTTTTGTAAACCGCCTTTGCAAGGAATCTGCGGCAAATCTTTTAATATTACGGGAATGTGATTCTTACGCTCTGAATCCGATGGCGGGTTTGGTCTTCTACCTTGAACAAAACTCCGTCACGGCGAATTGTTTCGCCTGCTTCCGGAATTGCATCAAACTGTTCCAAAAGCCAGCCGGCAAGAGTGTCGTAATCATCGCTTACAAGCTCAAGCTTTAAAAGTTCATTTACATCGTCAATTTTCATATCGCCAGGAACCAAAAATTCTTTTGAAGTAACAGGAACTATCAAGGTTTCTGGAGGAATATCTGACTGTTCTCCGTGCACGCTGTGTCCAAAAACCGCGCGCATAATGTCGTCCATCGTTACAATTCCGATATTTGAACCGTTTTCGTCAACAGCAACTGCAAAATTTATGTTTTCCTTTCTAAATTTTTGCAAAAGCTCTGTCGCTGTAATCGTTTCTGGAATAAAAAGCGCCGGACGCATACATCTTGCCGCCAGATTTTTAGATTCCTTTATAACTCTTCCCGCCAAAAGCACATTTTTGTAATAAAGAACACCAAGAACATCCTCAAAGGAACCTCGGCAAACAGGAAGCCGGCTATAGCCAGTTTTTGCAAAAATGTCGGCAATTTCAACATACGAGGCATTTTCCGGCACAAACTGAACCTGACTTTTATGGCGCATAATATCGTGAACTTTCAAATCCGTAAATTCAAAAATTTTATACAACATTCGCTTTTCGCTGTTTTCCAAAGTTCCTTCGTTTGCACCAACTGCAATCAGCGATTTTAACTCGTCTTCAGTTATAAGTTCCCGGCCTTCGTGAATAAAACTTGTGAGAATTTCCGTAATAAAATCTGTAATTTTAGAAAAAAGCCAGACAATCGGAAACAAAAGTTTTTCTAAAAAAATCAGCGGAGAAGCAAAAATACTTGCCATCTGGACTGGATAAACAGCAGCGACAGTTTTTGGCATAATTTCTCCAAAAACAATCAAAACAAACGAAATAATGATTGTTGCATAGGTCGAGCCTGAATTTCCTGCAATTTTAATCGCAATCATTGCGGCAAGACCGGAAGCCAGAGAAGTTACAAAATTGATTCCAATCAAAATCAGCGACAAAAGGCGGTTTGTATCTTTTTTTAAAAATTGAATTTTTTTGGCCGGCGTATTTTTTTTATCGCCATCTTTTTTTATCATCTGATGCAAGGTTACACGGGTAATCGACAAAAAAGCCGTTTCGCTCGCAGCAAAAAAAGCAACAATCAAAACCAGCAAAATGTCGGCAAGAATCGGAAGAATTATTTCGACAAAAATTTTCATTATTCTTCGCCTCCAGGAATTCTTGTGCAATGAACGCTTGCAATTCTGAGCCTGTCCATTGAGCTCACTTCAAAACGATATTCGCCCACTTCAATAAATTCGCCGGGAACAGGAATGTGTCCTAAAACTTCGCAAATGTAACCGCCAATTGTTTCGTTGTCGCGGCTCTCAAGCTTTAAGTGGAGTTCGTCCGCCAAATCAATAAGCCGAGCGCTTCCATCGAGCAAATTGTCGTCAGGATTTTTTATATGGACAGAAGTCGAGTCGCCTGCCTTTTGAAAATCGTCCGCAATTGCACCAAAAATTTCACGTTCAATGTCTTCTGTCGTCAAAATTCCGTCAGTTCCAGAATATTCATCAATTACAACAGCAAAACTTTGCTTATTTTTACGCATCATCTCCTGAATCGAAGACATTTTTGTAGTTCCAGGAATAAAAAGCGGAGGACGCATCAGCTTCTCGACAGAAAAATCTTCCTTTGCGCCTCTAAAAAACAGCAAGTCTTTTACATAAAGCACACCAAGAATATTGTCAATTCCGTCTTCGGCATAAACTGGAAAACGGCTGATTCTCGTTCGTTCAGAAAGTTGAATTATATCGCGGTAAGAAGCCTTTGCTTCAATTCCAATTACATCGCAACGAGGAACCATAATATCGGTGGCATTCAAATCGGTGAACTTAAAAACGCGGTTCATCATATTTTTTTCGCCATTTTCAAGGACACCTTCTTCGCCGCCAACATCAATAAAAGTTTTGATTTCCTCTTCGGTAAAAGTCGCCTGTTTCTTTTTGGTGGAAATTCCAAAAATTTTCAAAAAAAGTCTGGAAATTGAAGTAAAAATTATTACAAAAGGACGCAAAAAATAAAAGAAAAACCAGACAAACCGGCTCAAGAAAAAAGACGATTTTTCTGGATAACGCGTAGTCAAACTTTTTGGGGTAATTTCTCCAAAAATCAAAAGCAAAACAGTCGAAATTGAAGTGGCAATTCCAAGACCAGCCGCTCCAAAAAGTTTTAAAAATATTGAAGTTAAAACAACGGACAGCGTAACATTTACAATTTCGTTTCCGACCAAAAGCATATTTAAAAGTTCTTCCTTGCGTTCAAGCAGTTTTCCAGCCCGAATAGCGCGTTTATCACCTTTTTCACGCAAAAAATGAACGCGAAGCTTGTTGAGTCCGAGAAATGCGCTTTCTGAAGCCGAAAAAAGCGACGAAAGCACAATGCAAGTAATCGCAACCAATAAAAGAATAATTAAATTATCCGAGGGGTAGCCGTCCATATTTTAATTCTCCGCAGAATCTTTAGCTTCCGGCGCATGTGCGTCTGCAGAAGGCTCTGCATTTTCACCATATTTTTCTTCCATCATTCGCATCATGCTCAAAATTGACTCTGCATATTCCGAATCCGGAGCCACATCGTAAGCTTTCTGCAAATAATCTTTAACTTTTGCAGCGTCGTCCGTTCCGCTCGAAGCAAAAAGGTATGCCGCTGTATAAAGACACTGCTGTTTCTGCTCTGGTTCCAAAAATTTGCTCTTTGCAGCCGTTGCAAATTCTTCACTTGCAGCCAGAGGATCCTGGTCAAGATAATGCTGAACAGCGTTTGAATTTGCCAATGCAACGACATAGCTTCCAACCATTCCAGTCGAATTTTTTTTGTCGAGCTTAATATAATCCGAGCAAAAATCAGCAAGCAGATAGCGCAACTGAGGGTCAGTTTTTTCAAAAAGACGGTTGATTGCAGCCAGCCTGTCTTCTGTTTTTCCAGAACGAGCCGCAGAAATCGTGTTTTCGTATTCAGCAATTTCTTCAACAAGCGGATTATAACCGGCAAAAAAATCTTCAACAGATTCAGGTTTATTTTCAAAAACCATCTGCTTAATTACATAGCCTTCTTTTGTCAAAAGATAATAAGAAGGAGTTACCTGAATATTGTAAAGTCCGGCATCGCGCATATTTTCTTCGAGTTTGACCCAAAGTTTAGCAGCCTCGGCTTTTTCTTCTTCAGAAGCTGTCGGTTCAGCAGCAGCCTTGTCAAAAAGCGAATTTGAAAAATCCAAATTAACAAGAACATAATTTTTTGTCATTTCAGAAATAAAACCGTCGCGGTTGAAAATCTTTTCTTTAAGCTCAGCGCTCGATTTATCCTGATCATCGCCCGAAAAAAGCAAGAAGATTTTTTTATTTTCTTTAGAGGCCGCGGCTTTTCCGTCAATCAAATTGTCAACCCAAGTCGACGAGTCAATATTTTCTGAAGGCTTGCGAGCCTGAGTTTCTTCTTTTTTTGAACATCCGGCAAAAATAACCGAACTCATCAAAAGAACAGCAAAAAGTTTCAAATTTTTTTTCATTTTAAATTCCTAAATTTTAAAATTTGGGGCTTTCCCGCTCGCGCGGGCCGGGCTTTCCGTGGCTACGGCATTCGCCTACGGTGGCTGTCAAAGCAGCCACTTCCACCACTCCAATCCCTAAGCCGAAGGCTTAGGTCGTGTGCTTTAACACACACTATAATCACGAGTTTTGCGTCAGCAAAAGTCGCAGCGTGCTTGCACGCAAAAATCCCTAAACCGAAGGCTTAATTAAAGTATCTTACACCTGCAGCAAAAATATTCTGGCAAGAAGAAGATCCATCGTCTTCACCAGCAATATTTTTAATCAAATCATTGCTAAATCCACCGATTCCAACAGTGCGTTCAGAATGTCCCATCTTTCCGAGAACATGTCCGTCCGGACTTGTAAGGCCTTCGATTGCAAATGCTGAGCCGTTTGGATTATCCGGTTCACTCACAGCAGGAATTCCATTTTCGTCACAATACTGTGTAAATACCTGGCCGTTTCTGAACATTTTTTCTGCAAATTCTTCAGACATAATAATACGTCCTTCACCGTGGCTTACTGGAACATAGTGCGGGCGAGTGTCCAAAACAGTTTTGTCCAAAGCCCATGGAGAAGAAGCGCTTACCATTGTCGTTCTGACAACGCGGCTTATGTGACGGTGAATATTATTGTAAGTAAGTGTCGGATTTTCGGCTGCCGGCTCAACAATTTTTCCAAAAGGAACAAGTCCCGTCTTAATCAAAGCCTGGAAACCGTTGCAAATTCCAAGAATCAAGCCATTCTTCTTTTCAAGATGGTCTGTAATTGCCTGCGCAATATTTGCCTCCCGAATAACGTTTGCAATAAATTTGCCTGAACCGTCAGGTTCATCGCCAGCGGAGAAACCGCCTGCAAACGCAACAATCTGTGCGCCAGAAATTTCTTTTTGCAATCCAACAAGAGATTCTTCCAAGTCTTTTGAAGTTCTGTTGCGGAAAACAAAGATTTTTGAATCTGCTCCAGCCAAATTAAAAGCACGAGCCATGTCATATTCGCAGTTTGTACCCGGGAAAACAGGAACAATTACGCGAGGCTTAGCTTTTGCCTTGTCGAGAACTGTAAAGGCAGAAACTTTTGCACGGGCTTCTTCGAGAGAAGAGTGCTTTTCAACTGCCCATTCAGGAAGTTTTTCAGCAGGTTTTGCAGAAGAAACTGGCGGGAATACTTTTGCAAGAGTTTTATCCCAAGCCCCGTAAAGCTCATCAAGCGAAATTTCTGTAAGAGGAAGAGGATTAAGTCCTTCCATTGCAACGCTGATAACCGGATCTTTTTGAGTATTTCCGATTCTAATTACAGTCGTATTTACAAATTCGTTGTTCTCGAATTTGTCATCATCAGTTTCTACAATAATCGAACCATAGAGCGGAGTAAACAAGTCTGCAATCGTATTATTTACATTGCGATGGAATCCAATTGCAGTAGCGCTTGAAGGAATTGCAGTCAGCTGAACACCAATCTTGTTTCCAAAAGACATTTTTGTGATTGCCTCTGCGATTCCGCCCGCTCCGACCGGATACATCGCAAGAATTTTTCCGGCTTTGTTCGCCTCATAAAGCGCGTCTGAATTCTTCTTGAAAACTTCCCAGTCTGGCGCAAGCTCAGCAGAATATGGAACCTGAACGAGATAAATATAACTTCCAGATTTTTTGAATGAGCCTGACTGAACGTTTTTTGCCTCATCGTGAGCGACTGCGAAAGAAACGAGAGTGTGGGGAACATTCATATGCTCGAAAGTTCCAGACATTGAGTCTTTTCCGCCGATTGAAGCGCAGCCCATTGATTTTTGCGCATCAACAGAGCCGAGCAAAGCCGCCGCCGGATAGCCCCAAGTTTTCTCGTCAACTGTGCGTCCGAAGAATTCCTGATAGCTCATGCGGCTTGTAGTCGCTTTTCCGCCGATACAAGTGATTTTTGCAAGAGAAGACAAAACCGCTGTCTGCGCGCCGTGCCACGGAGACCATTCAGCAACGCGCGGATCGTAGCCGTAAGACATAAGGCTGACAGTTGAAGTCTCGCGTGGAGAAACCACTGGAATTTTTGCCGACATCGCACATTCTGGAGTTCCCTGATATTTTCCGCCGAACGGGAACAAGACAGTTGAAGAGCCGATTGAGCCGTCAAAGCGTTCCTGAAGTCCGCGCTGAGAGCAGCATGCGAGGTCTGAGATGTTTGCGACAAAAGCGTTTTTAATCTGCTCTTTTGTAGGCTCGCTTTCGCCGCTTTCTCCTGTCGCAGAGGCGCAGTCGCCGAGCGCTTTTTTTACGCTTTCAAGCGGCTGGACAAGAGGAGATTTTCTGTTTTCAGCAGGACTTTCAATCTCTGCCTTTGCGTAATGAGGAGCTCCAGCCGAGTCCAAGAATGAGCGGTCAATGTCAACAATCGTCTTTCCGCGCCACTTCATTGTGAGCTTATTTTTATCAGTAACAGTTGCGACAACAACCGCATTCAAGTTTTCGTCGTTGCAGAATTTTATGAATTTCTCAACATCGCCGGCACGAACAACAACCGCCATTCGCTCCTGGCTTTCAGAAATTGCAAGCTCTGTTCCATTCAAGCCTTCGTATTTTTTTGGAACAGCGTCAAGATTGATGTCGAGTCCAGGGGCAAGCTCGCCTACAGCAACAGAAACTCCGCCTGCGCCAAAGTCGTTTGAACGGCGAATCATATGGCTTACTTCTGGATTTCTGAAAAGACGCTGGATTTTTCTTTCCTCAACGGCGTTTCCTTTCTGAACTTCCGCAGCCGCAGTCGTTACGGATTTTTCCGTATGGACTTTAGAAGAGCCTGTCGCTCCTCCTATTCCATCGCGTCCGGTTCCGCCTCCAAGCAATATGATAATGTCGCCAGCTTCTGGAGTCTCGCGCATTACTGTTGAATAAGGGCTTGCCGCGATTACAGCTCCAAGCTCCATTCTCTTTGCCACAAACCCTGGATGATAGAATTCTGTAACCTGTCCAGTTGTCAATCCAATCTGATTTCCGTAAGAAGAGAACCCCTGTGCAGCCTCGCGGCAGAGCTTAAGCTGAGGCAGTTTTCCGTGGAGAGTCTCGCTCATCGGAACAGTCGGGTCGCTTGCTCCTGTAACGCGCATTGACTGATAAACCCAGCTTCGTCCTGAAAGCGGGTCTCTGATTGCGCCTCCGATACAAGTTGCCGCGCCTCCGAAAGGCTCGATTTCTGTCGGATGGTTGTGTGTTTCGTTTTTGAACTGCAAAAGCCACTGCTCAACTTCGTCCTTTCCCTCTGGATAAGGATTTCCGTCCTTGTCTGTCGTGTAATGAACATCGATGAAGATAGAGCACGCGTTGTTTTCCTCGCTTACTTCCATGTCGTCGAGCATTCCGTGCTTTCGAAGATATTTTCCGCCGATTGTCGCCATGTCCATCAAAGTGAGCGGCTTGTCCTTGCGGTTCGCGTAAAGGTCTGTGTGAAGAGCCTTGTAGTTTTCAAGAGACTGCTTGAAAAGCTTGGCATAAGGACCCTTGTCGATTTTTATGTCTTTAAGAACTGTGTTGAACGTTGTGTGGCGGCAGTGGTCAGACCAGTAAGTGTCAAGAACGCGGATTTCAGTCTCGGTCGGGTCGCGCTCGATTGACTTGAAATATTTCTGCAGGAACTGGATGTCAGGCAAGTCCATCGCCAAACCCATCTTTGAAATATATTCACTAAGCTCTTTTTTGCCAAACTTGTTGAATCCTTCAACAACAGGAACGTCTCCCGGCTCGGCAGCTTTTATTTCCAAAGTCTCAGGAATTTTTGAGTCTGTGAGACGCGAGTCAACAGGATTTATAAGATAATGCTGAATTTTCTGAATCTCGTCAGCACCAATGCTTCCAGACAAAACAACCATTTTTGCGCATCGAACACGCGGAGGAAGAGAGCAAACTTTTGCAGAATTCTTCATAGACTCGCGCAAAAGCGAAAGACACTGCTCGGCAGAATCAGCTCGCTGGTCATACTGTCCAGGCAAATATTCCCACACAATAACCGTGTCTTTTTCATCAATCTTAACTTCTTCATAAGCCACACTGTCGCTCTGAGGCTCAGAAAAAATTCTCGATGCGGCCATCTTAGACACTTCTTCCGAAGTGTTTTCAATGTCGTAGCGGTTAAAGTAACGCACTCCCTTTACAGAGGAAATGCCCAAAAATCCATTGATCTCCGATAAAATGCTCTGAGCTTCACTCTGAAAGCCAGGCTTGCGTTCTACATAAATACGAAACATTCTACTATTTTAATGAGAAAGACCTCTTAATTCAACATCGAACGGCATTGTAAAAACTTCAATAAAACGCATTTTCCAAATTCAATTTATAACCACAAAAATTTCTTGTTGTCCACAGCCTGTCTTTTCACTAAAATACTGCTATGAATATTCAGGACGCAATAAAATCTTCTCGCAAAATCGTTATAAAAATCGGTTCAAACACACTTGCATTGCCGGATGGAACACAAAATACGCAATTTATGGCTTCGTTTGCAAAACAGTGCAAAAATTTAATCGATCAGGGAAAACAACTCGTCATAGTTTCTTCAGGAGCGCAGGTTTCCGGGGTTTCGACACTAAAAGAATGGGCACGCAAAAAAGACCTGCATTTTCGGCAGGCATTGTGCGCAATCGGTCAGGTAGAACTTATGGCTCAATGGCGCAAAGCGTTCAACGAACAAGGACTTCACATCGGACAGATTCTTTTGACAAAAGAAGATTTTGAAGACAACAACCGCTCACTGAATATCCGCAACACGCTTTTTACACTTGCAGACGAAGGCGTTGTTCCAATCATCAACGAAAACGACTCCGTTTCTACGCTCGAATTTTCAATCGGCGACAACGACAACCTTGCGGCGCTCACATCAATTCTCTGGAGCGCAGACCTTCTAATTCTTTTTAGCGACATCGACGGAATTTTTACAGACAATCCAAAAGTAAACAAGAACGCAAAACTCGTAGAAGTCGTAAAGTCAATTCCAGAATTGCGAAAAACAATTCACATTGGCGGCACAAACAATTTTGGAACAGGCGGAATCGAAACAAAAATTCAGGCGGCAGAAAAAACAACAGTCTACGGAATTCCAATGCTGCTGGCAAACGGCGGAAAAGAAAATATTCTGGATAAACTCAACGACGGCACAGAAAAAGGCAGCCTTTTCCTGGCAGAATAAAGAGGAAAAATATGGAAAAAATTGCATTTATCGGAATGGGAAACATGGCGCAGGCTTTGACCGGAGGCTTTATAAAATCCGGCAAAATCGAGCCAAAAAACATATTTGCCTACGCGCCAAACCAACAAAAGCTTGCGCAAAACGCATCAAAATACGGCTTTAATCCCTGCTCCTCATTAAAAGAAGCCGTTTTAAAAGCCGACACGATTTTTATGGCCTGCAAACCATACCAGATAGAAGACGTAATTTCGGAAGTTGGACGTGATTTTGCAAACAAAACCCTCATTTCAATTGCGCTCGGCTGGAATTTTCACGCTTTTGAAAAAATATTTTCAGCCTACACCGAAAAACCGCGCATCCAGTTTGTCATGCCAAACACACCGGCCATGGCTGGCGAAGGAGTATTCCTTTTTGAAAAAACAAATTCGCTCAAACCAGAAGAACGCGCGCAAATCTGGCAGCTTTTTGAAAATCTTGGCACAGTCGAAGAATTGCCAGACAATTTAATGGGGATCGGAGGGGCAATAAGCGGCTGCGGACCGGCATTTGTAGACCTTTTTATCGAAGCCTACGCAGATGCCGCCGTCAAATACGGAATTCCGCGCGCAACAGCATATAAACTCGTAAGCCAGACAGTTTTAGGCTCGGCAAAATTGCAGCTGCAGACAGGCGAACATCCAGCCGTATTAAAAGACAACGTGTGCAGCCCGGCAGGAAGCACAATCCGCGGAGTAACCGCCCTCGAAGAAAACGGACTTCGCAACGCCTGCATAAAATCAATCGATTCAATAATGCAAAAATAAAAATTATCAGAAGATTGTCCTATAAAAACACAAAACCCGGCTTAAAAAATTTCAAAAACGGAATTTAATAAAACCGGGTTCTTTTTTTTATAAGGGCAGTCCGGCAGCAAAGCTGCCGTCGGGCGTGCCGCAGTTCGCTAACGCTCTAAATCCTCGCCGCGCAAACAGCGCGTCTGCGGTTTTCGGCTTCGGCAGGTTCCAACCCGCCATCGCCGCTGCTCTATGCCCTACTGCAAATCACTAGCCGTCAAAACATTGACACCAACGTTTACACCTGGAGTCGGTTCAGAAACAGCACTGCCTGGCGCAGTATATTCATATGGCGGTTTATAAGAACTTGAACCACCGTTATCCGAAGAATTATTTACAGCTTTCCATTTACCAGAGGCATTACCATATGTTTTGGCAGCATCTGCAAAATAGAAACCGATTAAATAGCTTCCGTTCACAACAGAATCTCCTGTTGTTTTAGTAAAATTAGCAAAATTATTGCCTTCAATATAGAGCTCGCTTCCCGCACGGACATTTATGCAGCTTGCACTGTCCGACTGCGTGCCAGCGTCAAAATAAGTATTGAGAATATGACCTTTTCCATAACGGAACAACGGCATACGGGCATTCACATTTTTAAAGTAGTTTCCAGCAAAAGTTACTCTCATATCTTCGTCTGTTGCGCCAGTTGTTGTATTTGCATCAGGTTTTTCATCTCCAGAAGCGCAGAGAACAGCTTTCCAGTGATCATGGAAATAACAGTTTGAAACTGTTATCCATGTTGAGCCGTTCTTTATGTCAAGCAAGCCATCGTAAAAATCTTTTTTCCAGTCTTCATCGGAAGAATAATAATTGTTGCCAGATTTTATCTCGTTTCCGTCCAAGTCCTGCGGCGTCAAATGCGATTGGAATTCACAGTGGTCAATCCAGACGTGCGTAGCTCCGTTCAAGCTCAAGGCATCGTCCGCGCCGCTTCTTGCGTATCCGTCCCAGCTGATAACTTCGCCAAGCATCATATTCCGGATAATCACGTTCTCGCCTTCAACACATAATTCAATATTTTGCAAACGTCCCTGTTCTGTTATATCTCCATAAATAGTTGTATTTGAACCAACAGTAAGTTTTACGCTTAAAAGCGGATTCGACTGTCCTGCGGTCGAAATTTTTCCTTTTATCGTAAAAATTGCTGGCGTATCAGAGGCAAGCAATTCTTTCTTTGCAATGAGCTCATCGTAAGAAGAAACAGTTACGACATTTTCACTTGCTGCGCCTGCGCCTCCTGTAATCGTGTAAGAATCCCCGTTGTCAGTTGTTACACTTGCATATCCGACCAAACCGCTTGGCACAACATAATTTTCTGGAACAAAATGCGCCATTAGATAAGTATTTTTTGAAACATTTATTACACGTTCCGCACTTGTATTTCCGTCAGTCCAGCACTCAAATTTCCAGCCGCTGTTTGCCAAGGCATTCAAAGTTACGCTCGTATCTTCCTCAACGCTTCCGTTTGCAGCAGAAGACGTTACAGAACCAGCAGTCTCGTTTTCTGAAGAAACATAAAATTTATAGGAAGATTTCACATCAGAAGAATTTCCAAAAGAAATTCCTTTTCCATTTACAATAAGATAGTCAATATTTGAAAGCTGCCCGTCATTGTTCACAGCAAGCAAAGGCAGATTATTTGCAGTATCTTTTGCAGTCGGAATGAAGTTTTCGTAAGAACCCTCTGGCGCACCTTTTAGCTCAATCTTGTTAGTTCCTGCTTTAAGGCTTATTCCAGTCAAAAATCCTGTGTCAATCCATCGGTCAGAAACAGTCTGCCCCTGAGTATATGTCATTGAAATAGGATTATTCTCGTTTACAAGAGTTCCATTCACATATACATATGCTCCACGAACATTTGTATTTTGCCAGTTAGCATAATGAATCGCGATTTTCGCATCAGAAATATCAGAATCTACTTTCACAGCATAAATCACGCTTGTGCCGATTGTCAGATTTTCAACAAAGCCTCCGCTGTACCCAATCCATTTTGCCTCCGTAGTATTTATAGAGCCTGTCGTGCTGACAAAGCCTTTTCCATTCTCTTCGATTTTTAACGTCGTTGTTCCGTCCGCATTTGTTTCGATTGACGGTCCGCTTTCTTCTCCGCCCCCCCCACTGTCGTCGGTTTTGCAGCTTATTGCGCTAAACAAGATTGCTGTGCTTGCCAGAATTGCAGCAAGCCTAGTTAATTTTTTCATTCTGTTCCTCCAGATTTGTAATGTAAACTTCAATAACATTCTTTTTTAGTTTATTCGAGAATTTTTTAATTGAATATATAAAATTCTGCCTGCTTTTTCCAAAATAAAGGCAAAATGAATTCATCTTTCAAAGTAAAAAATTTGTCAAAAAGCAATAAAAAAATGTAAAAAATTCTTGCCAAAAAAAATGAAAAACATAATAATTTTATTATCAACGTGCACGATGCACGAAATATAAGAGGCTAAAGCATGAAAAACGTAGGTTATTACAATGGAAAGATGGGCTTACAGGAAGAGATGACGGTTCCTTTCTTGGACCGTGCAATGTTTTTTGGCGACGGTGTGTACGATGCGACATACTGTGCAAACCGCAAAATTTTTGAGACTGATTACCACATTGAACGTTTTTTTAACAGTTTGCGTCTTACAAGAATTCCTTTCAAATTATCAAAAGAGCAGCTGGTCGCAGAACTTCAAAAATGCATTGATGCCATGGATAGCGACGGAGTATGTTTTGTTTACTGGGAATGTACCCGTGGAACTGCGCCGCGCAACCACCTTTTTCCTAATGTTGAACCGAATCTTCTAATCACAATTTCTGAATCAAAACTCACTGATTTGAGAAAACCTTGCAAACTTATTACAGAAGAAGACACTCGCTTTTTCCATTGCAACATAAAAACTTTGAACCTCCTGCCAAGCGTAATGGGAAGCCAAAGAGCTTTTGAAAGCGGCGCAAAGGAAGTTGTTTTTCATCGTGGCGAGCGTGTTACTGAATGTGCGCATACAAACGTAAATATTTTAAAAGACGGAAAATTTATCACTCCTCCATTGGATGAACTTATTCTTCCAGGCGTTACACGCCGTCATTATCTTGAAATTTGCAAAAGAATAGGAGTTCCTTATGAAGAGCGTCCTTTTACACTAGATGAGCTTTTTGCCGCAGACGAAGTTTTCATCACTTCGGCAGGAACCTTGGGATTGCCGGCTTACGAAATTGACGGAAAACCAGTTGGAAGAAAGGATCCTGAACTTTTAAAAAGGCTTCAAACTGAGGCTGTTGAAGATTTTTACAAGGAAACTGGATATAAAGCCGACATTATCTGATTTTTAATTACGCTGTTTTTCTTATTTTGGGAGACATCTATGCAAAATTCGACTAATTTGACAGAAACAATTGAAGATATTGTTTTGCGTCATGGCTCACGCGGAATGAACGTGCTTAAAAAAAGTTTGCCGGCTGGTTATTCGCATAAGGCGGCAGAAATGATTTTGTCCTGGGAGAGAGGAAGAACAATTCTTCTGACAACAGGTTTTTATGTAGCCGGATATGCAGAAACAGACGGTCCTGCTGGAACTGTTTTTCTGGCGCTTGCGTTAAAAAAACTTGGGTTTAATCCTGTAATTGTTACAGATTCTTTTTGCAAAGATTTTTTTGAACTAAAAGGGCTTGAAGTTGTCTATATGCCTTTTGACGGCGACGAAAAATATTGCACGGCTCTGCTTGAAAAATATCAGCCGGCGGGGCTTATTTCGGTTGAACGCTGTGGAATAAACATCAACGGCAGATACGAAAATATGCGCAGAGAAAGCATTGGCGAATTTACTGCCAGAACAGACATTTTATTCACTCTTGCCTACGGAAAAATTCCGACAATTGGCGTTGGCGACGGCGGAAACGAAATTGGAATGGGAAATGTGGCGGAATTGATAAGTTCAAAACTGAGCCTTGTTCCATGTTCTGTAAAAGTAGACTGCCTTGTAATAGCTTCCGTAAGCAACTGGGGAGCGTATTCAATTATTGCGTATCTCGATGCTCTTTCTCAAAAAACAGAGCTTTTGCCGGATTTTAAGGAAATCGAGGATTACATCTGCAGCACGGTAAAAATCGGAAGTGTGGACGGAGTCAAAAGAGAAAAAATTGTCGGTGTTGACGGGTTTGGAATGGACACAGAAAAAGAAATAATTCTTGCCCTGAAAAACGCAGTCATAAAATATAAAAACGGAGAAAACGATTATGCTGAAAGTTGATTTAAACTGTGATCTTGGAGAAAGTTTTGGAAATTATAAAATCGGACTTGATGAAGAGGTTATAAAATATATTTCCTCTGCAAATATTGCCTGCGGCTTTCATGCGTCAGATCCGCTGGTTATGTCAAAAACTGTTGCCATGGCAAAACTGAACAATGTGGCAGCAGGCGCGCATCCAGGTTTTCCAGACCTTGTCGGATTTGGACGGCGGAATATGAATGTCAGCCCTCTCGAACTAAAAGCGATGGTACAGTATCAAATCGGAGCCTTGCATTCTTTTTGTGTTGCAAATAAAGTCCCTCTTCAGCATGTAAAGCCCCATGGAGCAATGTACAATATGGCGGCAAAAGACGAAAAACTTGCCATTGCAATAGCAGAGGGAATTGCCGAAATTGACGATTCTTTGATTCTTCTTGGCCTAAGCGGAAGCGAAATGCTAAAAGCAGCCTCAACAGTCGGTCTACGGGCAAAAAAAGAAGTTTTTGCAGACCGCGCTTATAAAGATGACGGAAGTCTTGTTTCCCGTACAAAGCCAGGCGCAATGATTCAAGACGAAAATCTTGCAATTGAACGTGTTCTTGAAATGATAAAAAATCACAAAGTAAAGACAATTTCTGGCAAAGAAATAGAAATCGAAGCCGATTCTATCTGCGTGCATGGCGACAGCCCTAAAGCCCTTGAATTTGTAAAAAAAATCCGGAGTTCACTTGAAACTGAGGGAATTAAAGTTGTTGCCATGGGAAAATAATCCTATTTTTTGTCTATCTCAAGAATTGTGTTAAGGAGCACGTTTGCTCCTTTCCAGCACCATTCAACTGGCGAATATTCAAGTTCGCAGTGGCTGTGTCCGCCTTTGCTCGGGACAAAAATCATCGTAGTAGGAACAATTTCGCTAAGATACTGTGCATCGTGACCGGCTCCAGAGTACATTTTGTGGCTCTTGTAACCAAGTTTTTGAGCCGCATTTTCGACATCATCAACCCATTCCTTGTAGAAAGTTACAGTGTTTCGCGCCCATGCTTCTTTATAGCTCATTGTGCAGTTTGCCCACTCTTTTGGCATAGCTTTTATTATTTCAACACATCTTTTTATTATTTCTGGATTTTGATGACGCACGTCTAGTGTAAATTTTACCTCGTCAGGAATAATTGTGTGAATATTCGGATGACAACTTATTTTTCCGGTTGTATAAACCAGTTCCTTGTCGCCTATCTTGTCAAATTCTTCGTGAAGAAACAAAAGAGCTTGGCTTGCGGCAAAAAGAGCGTCTTTTCGGTAAGGCATTGGGAATGTGCCGGCATGGTCAGCCTGTCCGTGAAATGTAAATTCATAATTTATCATTCCAACCACTCCTTCAACCACTCCAACGTCGTATCCACCGGCTTCAAGAACCGGTCCTTGCTCAATATGAAGTTCAACAAGAGCTTCTGTTTTTGAAGGTTCAATTCTGTTCTTTTGTTCACCCAAAAAGCCGCTTTCCGAAAGAGCCTGTCCAAAAGTTTTTCCAGAACCGTCCTTTGCGACTGAAGCAAACATTTCTTCTTTTTTGAATTTGCCGCAGATTATTCCTGAACACATCATCGCAGGTTCATAAAGCGCGCCTTCTTCGTTTGTCCAAACAACAAGCTGAATCGGATGCCTGTGTGGAATTTTTTTGGTGACTATAGTTTCTATCACTTCCATAGCAGTAAGAACGCCAAGAATTCCATCGTAATTTCCACCCTGCCGAACTGAATCGCAGTGGCTGCCGGACATTATGACTTTTGCATCCGGATCTGTTCCTGGAAGAGTGCAGTAAATGTCTCCAAGATCGTCCGTCTTAAAATCAAGGCCAAGCTTTGTCATGCGCAATTTTATCTCGTTTCTTGCCTGAATAGCCGCTGGAGAAAGTGAAAATCGTGTAATTCCGCCGTGGCCTGTGTCTCCAAAACCTCCAAAAGTAGTTATTTTCTCTTCCATTCTTTTTATATCACATTCATACATTTGTCATACCTCTTTTTAGCAAAATAATGCGGTTAAAAAACGCAACCAGTTATTCCTTCATTATATTTTTCCCTTGAATGTATCTTCAAAGTCCGCCCCGAATCTCCGACGCATATAATCGATAATAACATCGGCACAACGTCTGCGTCCCACTCTCGCGCTGTTAAGCGTAAGGTCGTAGTTGACAGGATTTGTCCAGTAGTTTCCGCCAGAATAAAACTTATAATACTCGGAACGATATTTGTCCGTGCTCTCAATCATCTTTGCGGCTTCTTTTTCATTTACGCCGGTCTTTGTCATGATTGATTCCAGACACTCTTTTCGAGGAGCTTCTATATAAAAACTCGCAACATTGTCAAAATCTTTGAGAATATGATCGGCGCATTTTCCGATAATTACGCACGACACGTTCTGTGCAAGCTGCTTTATTATTTCCGCCTGAATACAAAAGAGATTTATATCGCTCTCAAAACGCTTGCTTGTAGGCGAAACTTCCTTTGGAAAAGTAAATTTTGCAAGCGCATTGGTTACATAATTTCCACGGAGTTTTTCATCAACTTCAATGAACATTTCCTCGCTTAACCCAGAATATGCCGAAGCCATTTCAAGAATTTGCTTTTCGTAGACGGGAATTCCCAGTTTCTCTCCAATCTGTGTCGCCGTCTGTTTGCCGCCAGAACCAAAACCTCTCGCAATTGTAATTACATAATTTTTAGACATTTTTTTACCCCCGCCTATACAGAAATATATTTAGCAGAAACTTCATCTGTCAGTTCGTCTATAGAACCTTCTTTTACGCTGAGGCCTTTTTGGATAATCATAAAACGGTCTCCAATTCTGCGCGCAAAGTGAAGATTCTGCTCTACGATAATCAGAGGAATATTCTTCGCTTTTTGATACCGTTTGAGAATATCTGCAATTCCCATAACTATATTTGGCTGAATTCCTTCTGTCGGCTCATCAAGAATAAGAATTTTGGGATCGCTCATTAGCGCGCGGGCAATTGCAAGCTGCTGCTGCTGTCCGCCAGAAAGCACACCTCCTTTTCTTCGCAGATGCGGCGTCAAATCAGGAAAATATTCAAGAATTTCCTTCATTTTTGCCTCAAATTGAACTTTTTTATGTGCCACAGCCCCTAATTGCAAGTTTTCTTTAACTGTAAGCATAGGAATAATTTCACGTCCCTGAGGAACATAGGCAATTCCCTTTTGAGAACGTTCATACGCCCGGCTCTTTGTTATATCGCTTCCGCCAAAATTTATTGAGCCGCAATCTACCGGCAAAAGTCCAATTATGCTTTTCATAAATGTTGTCTTTCCAACACCGTTTCTTCCAAGAATAAGGAATGTTTCTGCGCCTTCAATCTTTAAGGAGATTCCGTTCACAACCCGGCTCTTTCCGTAACTTACACATGCGTCTTTTACTTCAAGCATTTTTATTCTCCTCCTGTAGTTTTCTGGCCTGCAACTGCCTCTATAGAAACACCTGCCTTTTCAAGAAGCTGTGTCTGCATCTGTTTGACAATTTTTTCTTCAGCCGTTGGCTCTTTTTTATCAAGGTCGGCATCGTTTTTAAGATAAACACGGACAACTTCCGGATTATTGGTAATTTCCTCGTAAGTGCCTTCTGCAAGAATCTCTCCATGATTTAAAACAGTGACTTTTTTTGCAATTTGCTTAACAAAATCTATGTCGTGCTCGATTACAAGAATAGTTTTTCCTTTCATAACATTGAGAATCATCTCGCCCGTCTTGTATGTTTCGTCCGCTGTCATTCCCGAAGTCGGCTCGTCAAGAAGAATAACCTTTGGATCCTGTGCCAAAACCATTCCCATTTCAAGCCATTGCCTCTGACCATGCGAAAGAGAAGAACTTATCATGTCCCGGTAATCGTAGAGATTTATCTGCTTTAAAATGCCATTGATTTTTTCGACAATTTGCGGCGTGCGTCTGTAGGTGAATGTTTTTATAAGCGACGAATAACCGCGAAGAGCAACTTCTATGTTCTCAAAGACAGTCATGTTCGCAAAAATATTCGGTCCTTGAAATTTGCGCCCGATTCTGTAAGTTTCAGCGATTTTATAGGGCGGTTCTCCTGTTATATCGTGTCCGTCAAGGAGAATCTGCCCTTCTGTCGGTCTTGTCTTGCCGGTAATCATATCCATTATTGTGGTTTTTCCGGCACCGTTCGGTCCAATAAGCACGCGAAGTTCTCCTTTTTCAATCTTGAGATTGACTTTATTGACAGCCCGGAATCCTGAAAAAACAACTGAAACATCTCTCAATTCAAGGTATGAAGCCATTGTCATGCCTCCTTCTAAAACTCCGCGTTAGCGGCGAGCTACGGATGGCGAGAATCACAGCTTGAGAAAGCAACGCTTGAGCAAACTGTGATGATAAAAATTACAAGGACGTAATCTTTATCATGCCTCCTGTTTTTGCTGCGAGATTACTTTTGCAATTCGACGGTTATACTGAATATCCTGCAAAGTTCCAACAATTCCTTTTGGCAAAAAATAAACGATAAGAATAAGGACAGCGCCAAGCACAAGCTGCCACATATTGCCAAAACTTTCAGAAAGCTTTGACTGCAAAAAACTTACAAGAAGTGCGCCAGCCATTGCCCCCGTCAGGTTTCCACGTCCACCGACTGCAAGCCAAACAAGAACCATCGTTGAAAAGCTGACGCCGGCCGCCTCAATAGAAATAAACGACGTCATTGGAAGATAGACCATTCCGGCAAAACCTGCAAAAAACGCTGCTATTGTAAAGACCGCAATCTTAAACACCGCAGGATTGTATCCGAGAAACTGAAGCCGGGCCTCGTTGTCGCGGACAGATTTTATTACACTGCCAAAACGAGCCTTTGTAATAAGACGGCAAAGAACATAAACTGCCACAAGCGCAGCAAGACCGATATAATACCAGCCCGTAATCGTTATAGGTCTGCCGAAAAATTTTATTTTGTCGAGTCCTCCTGCAATCCCGTTGATTCCGGAAGAGCCGCCGGTGTACATCTGCTTTGTAGCAAGAAGAAGTTCAAACAAAGCCGCAAGCGCAAGAGTTATCAAATTATAGAAAACTCCTTTAATCTTGCTGTAGAAAATAAAAAGCCCAAGAATAAAGGCAACTGCCGAAGGAACCAAAAGTCCCATCAAAAAAGCAAACGGAATATTCTGCAAAGGCTTATATAATAGAGGAATCTGCGTTAGTCCGCCAAATTCCATGAATGCAGGAAGCCCGTTCTGGCACGAGAGAGAGATTCCCAATACATATCCGCCAAGCCCAAAAAAGAGCGCAAATCCAAGGTTCATCAATCCGGCATATCCCCAAAGAATATCAAGCGCAAGCGCAAAAATCATATAGGAGATAAATTTTCCGAACACCAGCTGGCTGTACATTGAACTAAAAAGCGGAATAAAAATAAGAAGCGCAAATATTCCATAAGCAATCCACTTTTCAACGCTTACAGATTTTACAGAAGACAAACCTGGCGTCTTCAGTTTTTCAATTTTTTCATCAAAACTCATAATTCACCTCACCTATCTTTTTTCCTTTGAAGAAAACAGACCGTTCGGCCGGAAACGTACAATCACAATTATCACAACAAAAATTAAAAGCTTTGAGACAATCTGGCTCATATATCCCGACATAATTGTGATTGATTCATTGATTACAAATGAACTTGCAAATGATCCTATTATTGAATTAAGTCCTCCGAGAATTACGACAAGAAAACCGTCAACATTGAACGCCGGTCCCATTCCAGGAAAAACGCTCTTTATCGGAGCAATCAACGCACCAGAAAAACCTGCAAGAGCAGCACCATAGCCAAATGTAAACATATTTATCCGTGCAACATTGATTCCAAGGCACTGCGTCATATCGCGGTTTTGTGTAATTGCGCGGAGTTGCATTCCAAACGAAGTTTTATAAAAAAGAACAAGCGTAAGCGCAAGCACAACCAAGGCCATTAAAATCAAAATAAGGTTGTAATACGGAATAGAAACTCCAAGAACTGTAATCTGTCCACGCAACGGAACTTCCAGCGTCTGGCTTTCCGGTCCAAAAATCATTCGTACAATCTGCTGAATTATATATTCAAGTGCGAACGTAACAAGCAGAGTTTCTGCAACTTTTCCGTAAAGTTTTTTAATAACCGCCTGCTCAATTATTATTCCGACAAATCCAGTTATGAGGGCTGCAAGAATGCATGCGAGTGCAAACGGAATATGCAGCGCATTAACGCTTATACAGGCCGTATAAGCTCCAATCATTATGAACTCTCCGTGTGCATTGTTGACAACGTCCATCATTCCAAAAATGATTACAAGCCCGATTGTCGTAAGAAACAAAACCGATGAGTTACTGATTCCGTTCAATAGCTGTTGTAAGAAAAGGCTCATCTGTATCATGCCTCCTTATAAAATTCCGCGTTAGAGGCGAGCCACGGATGGCGAGAATCACAGTTTGTGAAAGCATCGCTTGAGCAAACTGTGATGATAAAAATTACAAGGATGTAATTTTTTATCATGCCTCCTTTTTGTGTTAAAAACTCATCAACTGACTGTGCGCCGCGGCAGTTTTCCGTCATTGTCCACCGCGACGACAGATTTTTTCTTCAATTTTATTCCGTTATTCAGGAATCGGAGCTACAAGTCCGTCACTTTTTGCAAGAATCTTGTAAGACAAATCATCCTGAACCTGGCCAATATAAGTATTAAGCCAGCAGTGATGGTTTTTCTCGTCCATTTTTATCTTTCCTCCAGGTGAATCAATTTCAACACCTGCAGCCGCGGCAATAATATCCTGCGCCGAAAGCGACTGCGCATTTTCTATTGCTTTTGCAAGAATGTAGATTCCGTGATAAGCACCTTCTGCGCTGTTTGTAACTGTTGTTGTCGTTCCAAAAAGCTTCTGATATTTTTCAACAAAAAGCTTGCTTTCTGGCGTATCAAGAGAATTAAAATAGTCGAACGAAGCATAGTTTCCGACCGCTGCGGAACCTACAGCCTTAATTGCTGACTCGTGTGACGAAATTGAACAAAGAGGAACTTTTTTTGGATCCATTCCATATTGAACATAGTCCTTGTAGAATGGAACATTTGAGTTGCCTGCTACACCGGAGAATACGCAATCTGCGCCAGAAGCCTTAATTCTGTTTACAACAGAAGAAAAGTCTGTTTCGTTTGTAGGTGTATATTCTTCTCCAACAATTTGTCCGCCAAATTTTGCAATATATTCCTTTGCAAAGGCGATTGTCTTGCGTGGAAATTCATAATCCGATCCAACAATATAGATTTTCGGACCGAGATTTTTTATCATCCACGGAATAAATGCCGCAACCTGCTGGTTTGGACAAGTGTTTGTGTAAAGAAGGTTCTTTGAAGGTTTTTCGCCCTCATAATAAGTATTATAAACAAGAACGCTATTGTATTTTTCAATCGTAGGAATTACTGCAAGACGCGTATTAGATGCATTTGTTCCAACAATAGCAGTAACGCCATCTTTCAAAATCATCTGCTGAGCCTTTTCCGCTGCCATAGCCGGGTCTGAACCGTAGTCAACATACAAAGGTTCAATCTGCATTCCTTTTACGCCGCCAGCCGCATTGATTTCGTCTATCGCCATTTTAGCCGCATTCTGCATAGGCGTTTCAGAAAGACTGAAATTTCCAGTCGTGCTGTAGAGAATTCCAATCTTAACTGTTTTTGCAGAACTCTTTTTTTCTCCGCAAGAAAAAAATCCAAAAACAGCCGCAAGGACTGCTAAAACCTCAAGTGATTTTTTAAAGACTTTTTTCATAATTATGCACCTCCATAGATGAACAAAAAAAGGCGGCCCAATCCATCTTCTACGATGAATAGAACCGCCTTTGATTCATAAAAATTAAACTTAGTATACAGACATTGCTCCAGACATAAAAATCTTATTTGCACAAATTTTAATTTTTTTTTCGTGCATTTTAACTATATGCCTGCATTATTTTTCTGTAACATTTTTGCATTCAACAAGCGAATAAACGTCTTTTCTCCGGGCAGAGAGAATTTTATACTGATTTCGGAAATCATCAACCTGTTCAAGCTGCAAATCGCACAAAAGAATATTTTCTTTTTCGTCCAGTTGAGCAAGAATTTTTCCAAATGGGTCAACAAAAAGCGAATGTCCCCACGCAACATAACCAGCATTTTCGTCACGGGCAGGAGAACATCCTGCCATAAAAACCTGATTGTCGGTTGCACGTGCACGGAACATAATATCCCACCAGGCAGGACCGCTCGTCATATTGAATGCTGCAGGAACAACAATCAGTTTTGCACCCTTGTCAACCATAAGCCGCGCCAATTCAGGAAATCGAATGTCAAAGCAAATCATAAGTCCGATTTTGCCGAATTCTGTGTCGAATACTGTTACGTTTTTTCCTGGACTTAAAGTCTCGCTTTCATAAAACCGCGCCGAAGGAATATCGCAGTCAAACAAGTGCATTTTTCGATGCTTTGCAATCTGTTTTCCGGTTCGGTCAAAAACATAGGAAGTATTGTAGATTTTTTCTACGCGGTTGCCATTTTCTTCACTTATTTCTAGTTCAGGCATTGAGCCAGCCACAAGATAGATTTTATTTTTTCTTGCAGCAGCGCTCAATTTTTGCCAGTTCTTTCCGCCATCTTCCTGAGCATAGACAGGAAAATTTGACGCCTTGTAAGGACAGGAAAACATTTCCGGCAAAACAACAAAATCAGCACTAGAATCACTTGCTTTTTCGATTTGTTCCAGCGCAATTTCGATATTGTCATCATTGGAACTTTTTCCTTTCATCTGAATCAGCGCGATTTTCATTATTTTTTCCTCAAAATCTCATAAACCGCAATCTGCTCTTCTTTTGAAAGAACTTTGTAGCAGTTTGCAGGTGAACCAGACGCAACGGAATCTGACGCCATTTTTTCTTCTTTTTGAGCAAATTTTTGAAGATCAAGACCGTATTCACGAAGAGTTGGAACATTCAAGGATTTTGTAAATTCCTCAAGTTTTTCAAGAAATTTTTCAGAGGCAATTTTCGGTTCCTCTCCGTCATGAGCCGCTCCAACCAATACGGCAAGTTCTGCAAAACGTGAATATGCTCCAGGAAGCACAGCGCGCAGACATTCAACCAAAAGCATAGCATTTGATATTCCATGCGGAACATGAAAAACCGCTCCAATCGGACGGCTCATTCCGTGAACAATCGTTGTAGGACTAGTATTTATTGCAACTCCAGCCTCGTAAGCGGCAATGCTCATATTTTCGCGGGCAACCTTGTCCGTACCGTCCTTTACAGCGACTGGAAGATATTTGAAAATTCTCTTAATCGCATCAAGACAGTACAAATCCGTAACTGGAGTATGTTTTACACAAGTATAGCTTTCAATCGCATGCGTGAGCGCATCCATTCCTGTGGCCAGTGTGATTGAAGAAGGAGAAGAAAGAGTATATGTGTAATCAACAACAGCGATTTTTGGAAGAAGCGCGTCGCCTTTTATTAAGAGTTTTGAATCTGTCGCTGTTTCTGTAAATACGACATATTTTGTCACTTCGGAGCCAGTTCCAGCGGTTGTAGGAATCAACACAAGCGGCGCAAAATCCCCGGACATCTCCTTTCCTTTGTAGTCGCCAAGTTTTCCTGGAAGAACAGCCATAGCCGCAATTGCCTTTGCGCTGTCGAGAGGTGTTCCTCCGCCAAGCCCAACAATAAAATCGCACTTTTCTTTCTTAAAAACCTCGACCCCGGCATAAATCATCAAATCCGTAGGCTCTCCAGGAAGATCGTTATAGATAACGCTGTCAATTCCCTGTTCTTTGAGCACATTCTGAACCTGAGCGGCAAGCCCGGTCTTTGTAATTATTTTTCCGGTTACAATCAAAGCTTTGTTTCCAAAAGACTTGAAATAAGGCGCAGCGACTTTTAACGCTCCTTCGCCCATTACAGTCCTTGGCGCTGTCGTAAAATTAAATACCATGGATTTCTCCCATAAAAAGTCAAGATTAAAACTTCAGTTCTAG
>DLLE01000056.1:109328-125193 GCA_002477955.1 Treponema sp. UBA7570
AGTGAGAAACAACAGATGATAAGAAAGTTTGCAACGCAAACTTTTAAAGATAAAAACAGACGCTGTTTTCGGCTGTTTTTATCTTATCTCCTTTTTAAGCTAAATGTATTTTTCGTCAACAATACTCAAAACATCGTCCAGCTTTTCAAGTTCCTCGTCGATCTGTGCTTCGGTTATGATAAGCGGAGGAGCAACAATAATTACATTTTCGTGTGAATATGTAAAAAATCCCCGGCTTTTGAGTTCCTTTACAATCGCTCCCATTATTCCTTTTGGATCCTGTCCCCAAGGAACAAGCGGCTCACGGGTCTCTCTGTCCTTTACCAGTTCAATTCCAGAAAAAAGCCCGATGTAGCGAACATCTCCAATGCTCTTATGTTTAGCCTTAAGTTCCTCAAGTTTTTTTCCAAGATGCTTTCCAACTTTCTGAACATGAGATTCAATATCGTTTTTAAGGTAGAATTCCTGGCAAGCAACACCAGCGGCACATGCCAACGGATGACCAGAATATGTAAGTCCGCACGAAAGATACTTGTCATCAAAGAAATGAGCAATTTCATTCTTTACGATACATCCACCCAGCGGAATATAGCCAGAGTTTACGCCTTTTGCAAAAGTTATAATATCTGGAGTTACGTCAAAATTCATATATGCAAACATTTTTCCTGTTCTGTACCAGCCAGCCATAACTTCATCGCAAATCATCATGATTCCAAATTCATCACAAATCTTGCGGACACCTTTTAAGTAGTTCTTTGGATAGATGATAATTCCGTTTGAACCAACTACAGTTTCAAGAATGATTGCAGCAATTCTGTCGCCGCCTTCAAAAATAACCTGTTCACGCAGACGTTCTACATAATATTCACATTCCTCATCTTCCGACTCAAAGTGAATTTTTTCCTGATAAGGATAAGGCCCGCGGAAGTGAATAAAGCCGGGGATAGCCGGCTCAAGCGCAAAATGGCGTGGTTCACCGGTCAAGTTTCCGGCTCCAAAAGTTGAACCGTGGTAAGAACGGTACTGGCTCATTACCTTGAAACGTCCGGTATACATTCTGGCAATTTTTATCGCATTCTCGTTCGCATCTGCCCCACCGTTTGTAAAGAACACTTTTCCAAAACAGTCAGGCAAACGGTCGATAATCGATTTTGCAAGCTTTGCACGGCTTTCTGCTCCCCAGGAGCCCTGAACATAAGCAAATTTATCAAGCTGAGCCTTTATAGCTTCGGTCATTTCCTTGTTTGCGTAACCGGCATTAACATTTACCTGCTCAGAAGACATATCCGCATATCGTTTTCCGTCGGTATCATAGATATAAATTCCTTCGGCATGATCAACAACAATTGGATCTAGTCCGCCCTGCTTGCTCCATCCCAAAAGCACATTTTCTGTCTGCATTTTTGCAATCTCTTTTGCATTCATATTCCTGCCTCCAAATTAAGTTCAATTTTAGCGTGAAAAACTTCTGCCTTCACGTTTTTGTTTATGACACAACATTAGCACGTCACTGTTTCGTGCACGATAGCAAATATGACAAACATTTATTTATTTTTTGTGCATTTTTTACATTAGTTCTGCAGAAAACTTTCTGGAATATCAGTTATGAGCATGTGTCCAGGCGCATGGGTTATACAAAAGTCAGGTTTTGAATTCATAACGACGCTTTGAGGAGTTACTCCGCATGCCCAGAACACAGGAACTTCGTTTTCCTTGATTGTGCTAATTTCTCCAAAATCAGGTTTATTTATATCTTTTATTCCGATAAGCTCAGGTGAACCAATATGAACCGGCGAACCATGAACTTTTGGAACCCGCGATGTAATTTCGACAGCACGAACGATTTTGTCATAAGGAATTGGCCGCATAGAAACAACCATTTTTCCGCTAAAAATTCCGGCCGGAACCGTATCTATATTTGTAATGTACATCGGCACATTGTGGTTTTCAGAAATATTCCGGACATCAATTCCACCATCAATCAAAAGACTCTCAAAAGAAAAACTGCATCCAATAACAAAAGAAACAAGATCATTCCTCCAATACGAAGAAACGTCCGTACATTCATCAAAAAGCTTTCCATTTTTCCAAACTCTGTATCCTGGAATTTCTTTGGCAATGTCTGCTCCTGGCGCAGAAGTTTTAAGGAATCTGGAGCCGCAATCGCTTACCTCAAGCAGCGGACAAGATTTTTGATTGCGCTGACAAAACAACAAAAAATCATAAGCATATTTTTCAGGCAGAATACAAAGATTTGCCTGGGCATAACCGTCACACATTCCAGAAGTCTGTCCTGTAATCTTTCCATCGCTTATCAATTGGCGGACTTCATTTGGCAAACTTTTCCGATACGGATTTGAATTTTCAATTTTTTTCATATTTTCCCCCATTTTTCGCAATTTTCTCTTGAATCAAAACTCTCCGAATTCAACAAAACACAAAACGCACTTTTTTTCCAGGACGCGCCTGAGCCAATTCCCGCATACTCCGCTGCAAAACCGTGGCAATCTTCGCATATCCTCCGGTCGTCTGTCTGTCCGCCGCCATTACAACTGGCAGCCCGCTCGATGTTATCTGAACTGCTCCAAATGGAATCGCATCAGAAATTATATCTGTCTTGCCGCAATCAAGACTGTTTCCTAAAAAGCGGATTCCCATCCTGTCGCTTTCAGAACTTACTTCATAAACCGTAGAAGTAAATTTTTCAATTGTTTTTTTGTCAAAAAAATCGTATTGAGCGCCAGGAAGAACTTTTAGTACAAGCGGCAAATTTTCATCGTCTTTTATTTCAATTCTTTCATTTTCTATATTCAAAACTGATGAATAAAATTCTTTGTTTTTAAAACCATGAGAACTTTCTCCAAAAGCAAGCTGTCCGCCTTTAACTAGTTTTCCGCCATAACCGCCCATTCCGCTCTTAACGTTTGTCGACGCACTGCCAAAAACTGGAGGAACAAGAATTCCGCCTCTAAATGCAATGTATGAACGCAAGCCTTTTACTGCAAAACCGCATTTTAGAACGCTTCCGGCGCTTGCCTTGACAGCTGTATTCATTGCGACAGTTTTTCCGTCAAGACTGGCATTCAATTCTGCACCTGTGATTGCAAACACGCAGTCCGAAGAAAATTCAAGTTCAGGACCGCACAAGGTTGTTTCAAGGCAGGCTGTGTTTAATTCGTTTTGAACAAGAGCATTTGCAAAGGCAAGACTTTTTCTGTCCATCGCTCCGCTCTCTCCTATTCCGTATTTTTGAAAACCTTTTCTGCCGAAATCCTGCACAGTGGTCAACAATCCGCCGTCAATAATTTTTGCTCCTCCGCCACAGACAAAACGCGCTGTTTTTTTTGGCGCGCTCATTTTATTTTCTGAATAGCCGTTTTTTTCCAGCCAGTCCAATTCATCAAACTCGTCAAATTCGCGCCTTGTAACTGGCACAAATCTAATTTTGTCTCCTGCCGAATATAAAAAAGCAGGATTTCTAAACTGATTGAACACTTTTAACGGAGTACGTCCGATTATTCGCCAGCCTCCGGGAGAATCAACAGGATAAAGCCCTGTCTGGCTTCCGCCAATCGCCACGCTTCCAGCCTGTATTTTTGTGCGGGGAGTTTTTAGACGCGGAGTCTCAAGTCGCGGGTCAAGTCCGCCAAGATAAGCAAAACCCGGCAAAAATCCAAGCATATAAATCAAATAATCTGTTGAAGAGTGAATTCTGACAACTTCTTTCTGCGAAAGTCCTGCGTTCAAGGCAACATCTTTCAGGTCAGGAGCAAATTCTTCATCATCGTAACAGACAGGAATTTTTACAACGCGACCTGAGTTTTCTGTCGTTTTTTCCCCATCCGAAAGAACCCTGTCCAAAATCCGCCGGGCAGCTTCAAGAACTTTTTTACGTCCTTCATCTCCATTTTCTGCGCAATCAAAATAGACGGTAACGGCGCAATAAGTCGGAACAATCTCTTCAATTTTTACGTCAGAAATCCCAACTGCCGCTTCTTCAAAAAACTTGGCAAACTCAAAAACCATTCGGTTCACTTCAATACAAATTTTCTGCTCAAACTGAACTTCAAGTGAATTTTCGCCCGAAAAAACTATCTTACAGCCTGTCATTTTCGTCCACTCCTTAATCAAGGCAAATCATAAAACCAAACAAAAATTTATTCAATACATCGTGCACGATTGTTTATTTTTTTGAAAATGGTTATTATTGTTTTATTATGAATATTTTCGATATTATCGGTCCTGTTATGGTCGGACCGTCCAGTTCCCATACGGCAGGAGCTGTAAAAATCGGCTATGTTGCGAGAAAACTTCTTGGAGAGCCTGTAAAAAAAGCGCAGATTCTCTTGTACGGTTCATTTCTCGCAACAGGAAAAGGTCATGGAACTCATAAAGCGATTCTGGCAGGACTGCTTGGAATGAAGCCGGACAACCCTGAAATTCCACGGAGTTTTGAAATTGCGGAGAAAAATGGACTTGAATTCAGTTTTGGCGAAGCAAAGTTAAAAGATGTTCATCCAAATTCTGTGCAGCTTATTTTGTCTGGAATAAACGGAAGACATTTGGAAGTTGTCGGAGAATCTCTTGGAGGCTCGCTCATAAACATAGCGGCCATAGACGGACTTAGCGCCAATTTTTCCGGAGAATATCCGACACTGATTGTCCACAATCTCGACCAGCCGGGACACATTGCAGAAGTTACAAGCATGCTGAGCCATAAATCCGTGAATATTGCCGAAATGCAGCTTTACCGTTCAAACAGAGGTGGAAATGCTGTCATGATTATTGAATGTGATCAGGAAATTCCAGAGGAATCCATAAAATGGGTTTCGCATCTGGAAGGAATCGAAAAAGTTACATATTACAGTCTTGAGGGGTAAATTTACAAACAGAGGTTTTAAATGAGTTTTAAAAGTCTAAGTGAAATAGTTGAAAAAGCGAAGACCGAAAAAAAAGAATTCTGGCAGATTATCATAAAAGATGACATGAAAGAACAGGGAACAAGTTTTGAAGAGTCGTTCGCAAAAATGAAGGACATGTACTTGGCAATGAAAAATGCGGACAAAAACTACGATCCTGCCCTTCGTTCAGCAAGCGGTCTAAGCGGTGGAGATGGCGCAAAACTGGAAGAATTCAAAAAACAAAAAAATCGTCTTCTTGGCGATTTTATGACGGAAGTAATGGAAAAAGCCGTAAAAATGGGCGAAAGCAATGCATGTATGAAAAGAATTGTAGCCGCTCCAACTGCTGGCTCCTGCGGAATAATTCCTGCAGTGCTATTAACTTACGAAAAACAGTGCAACACAACAGAAGAAAAAATCGTACAGGCTCTTTTTGTCGCGGCAGGAATTGGAGAAGTAATCGCTCAAAATGCGTGCATAAGCGGTGCACAGGGTGGCTGTCAGGCAGAAATAGGCTCTTCAAGCGCAATGGCAGCAGGCGCACTTACAAGTCTTGACGGCGGAACAAACGATGACATTTTGAATTCTGTGGCGCTTGCCCTAAAAAATATGCTTGGACTTACCTGCGATCCTGTTGCCGGACTTGTAGAAGTTCCTTGTATAAAAAGAAACGTGAGCGGAGCTGTAAACGCCGTTGTCGCCTCTCAAATGACAAAAGCCGGCGTAAAAAGCGCAATTCCGGCAGACGAAGTAATAGACTCTATGGGAAGAATCGGAAAACTTATTCCTGCATGTCTTAGAGAAACAGGAGAAGACGGCCTTGCGGCAACTCCAACAGGACTTATGATAATGCAAAAAATGAGAAAATAATAAAATATATAAAGTTTTTAAAATGCGTTAGGGATAGTAGGGGCGCGCCACACAGGCGCGTTCCGGAGCAATTGCGCAGGAATAAAACCCCGGATAGCCCGGTGCCTGGCATTCGCCAGGCAAACGCCCATAATTCAAAAAAAATTGTCTTTAATCAAAATTAAAACAAAAAAAACCGCCCCCTTTCCTTGTGTCTGACAGCAACAGTCGGTCCGGGGACGGCCACAAAAAGGAGCAATTTTAATTTTAACCGCCGAGATATGCCTTTTGTACCTCGGGATCGTTGCGAAGCTGTTCACTTGTTCCCGATGCGATTATCTCGCCAGTTGCAAGAACATACCCACGATCGGCAAAATCAAGGGCGACCTTGGCATTCTGCTCTACAACGAGAATTGTCATCTGTCTTGTAAAATTGAGTTGTTTAAGCGCACGGAACATTTCGAACATAAGTTTAGGCGCAAGTCCCATGCTCGGCTCATCAAGCATTATAAAAGGACTGTCCGTCATAAGCGCCCTGCCAACTGCAAGCATCTGCTGCTCACCGCCAGACAAAAGTTCACTTCTCTGCCGGCGACGCTCGTACAGCCGCGGAAAAAGATCGTAAACCTGGTCATAAAGTTCAGCTGTCCGAGCTTTTGAATCCGGATTTTTTCTGCGCCCATAGCATGCCATCTGAAGATTTTCCTCGACGGTAAGATTGCCAAAAATGTGTCTTCCCTCAGGAACAAGACACATCATCTTTTTCTGTATCAGCTCATAAGGCTCAGTCTTTAAAATGCTCTGACCTTCAAACAGAATATCGCCTGATTTTACGACAGGCGCTTCCGGCCGGCCAAGGCGGGCAAGGCTCATCAAAGTTGAAGTTTTTCCAGCTCCGTTCGCACCGATTAGTGTTACAATTTCCCCACGGTTTACATCAAAACTTATTCCGTGGAGAGCTTCTATATTTCCATAGGATACTTTTAAGTCTTTTACTTCCAAAAGCATATTCACCTCACATAAAACGTTTACAACGCAAACTTTTAAAGGTAAAACTCAAAAAACAGCCGAAAATGGCGTCTTTTTTATCTTACCTCCTCCATAAAAATTCAAAACACATCCGTTATTCTGGTTTTCTGCTTTGAGATGCAATCTCAATCGGTTTAAAAGGCGCTTCAGCCTCTTCAACAATCTTCGAGTTTCCAAGATATGCGTCGATTACCTTCGGGTTTTTCTGAATTTCTTCCGGAGTTCCTTCAGCGAGTTCCTTTCCAAAATTTATAACTTTTATATTGTCACAAAGCGTGTTTACAACCTGCATCTGGTGTTCAATCATCCAGATTGTAACTCCAAACGTGTCGTGAATCCATTTTATGTAACTTATAAGTCCGTCAAGATCAGAAGTCGAAAGTCCGGCGGCAGGTTCATCAAGCATAAGAAGTTTCGGGCTCAGACTCAGAGCACGGGCAATCTCAACACGGCGCTGAATTCCATACGGAAGATTTTTTGGATAATCCAGGGCAGAATCCGCAAGTGAAAACTTTTCGAGAAGTGCCCAAGCTTCTTTATGAATTTCCGCTTCCCGCGATTTGTATTTTTTTGTCCGTAAAAAAACATCTTTTAACGAAAAACCAAGACGCGAGTGCTGGGCAATACAAATGTTATCAAGAACCGTCATATCGCTCCAAAGCCGAATATTCTGAAAAGTCCGTCCAATATGAAGGTCGGCAATCTTGTGCGGACGCAGACCGTTGAGTTTTGTTCCGTCAAAAGTAATTGTTCCCTCAGAAGGCACATAAAATCCGCTCACCAGATTGAATACAGTCGTCTTTCCAGCTCCATTTGGTCCTATAAGTCCGTTGATTGTTCCTTGCTTCAATTCCACATTTATGTCTGTAAGCGCCTGAAGCCCGCCAAAACGGTGTGTAAGATGTTCTATTTTCAACAATGTTCCACTCATGCCGCACCTCCTTCTGCAGAAACTTTCGCTGGTCTAATCTGATTTTTGTTTGCTGGAAAAAGTTTTTTGAGGAATGGAAAGAAATGAGTAAGTTCCTTTGAACCCATAATTCCTTCCGGATGGAATTCCATTATCAAAATCAAAATCAGAGGAATTATTACCCATTTCCAAATCTGCGCTGGACGAAGAAGCTCAAGCAAAATCGTAAAAATCACAGCAGAAAGAACAGAACCGCTCAACGAACCCATTCCGCCCAAATAAACCATGACAAGCGATTCTGTAGACTTCATAATTCCGAACGACGATGGATTTATAAAACCAAGAAGATGGGCAAAAAGACCGCCGGCAATTCCAGCAAGGAACGAACTAAAAGTAAACGCAATCAGCTTCATTCTGTTTGTGTCTACCGACATAATTTCTGCCGAAATTTCATCGTATCTTACGGCGCTTATTCCCTTGCCGAGAGTTGAATTCATCAAATAATAAATTGAAAGAATCGAAAGGACCGCAAAAACAAGTCCCCAAACTAAAATCCAAGGCACATCGACTACATCAGCCATTGAACTCATAACGGATTTCATTCCCATAAGTCCACGGCTTGCGCCTACTGCCGGAATATTGTTAATCGCTGTAGTTACAATAAAGTTTGCCGCAACCGTAATAATCGCAAGATAGTCATCACGAGTCTTAAACGAAGGAATCGCAACTATAAGACTTACGAGCATTGCTCCAAGACCGCCGGCAATAATCGAAAGCGGAAAACCAAAAAGAGACAGACTTTCAGGCAAAAGAGCGCTGCCAGTAATAGAATTTCCGTCCTTAAACAGAATAAGCGAAATTACGGACGAAACATAAGCTCCTGTCGCCATAAAGCCGCCGTGTCCGCAAGAGAATTCTCCCATGTAGCCGTTTACAATGTTAAGGCTTGCAGACATTATTATGTTTATGCAGATTGTAACGATAATCGTCTGAAAATAATTGTTAATAATCTCAAAATGCGCCAGAACCGTAATCAGCAGAATCATGACAATTGTCGAAACTGGCATAAAAAGTTTCTGTGCACGGACAGAAGGATTCAATCTTCTATCCATCATATTGTTAAAATTTTTAATGAACGTCATTTTTTCACCTCCTGCGCCAGATTAGATTTTTGTCGATTTAGCCACACCAAAAAAGCCAGTCGGTTTTATCGTAAGAATCACAAGAAGAATTACAAACGAAACCAAATCTTTATAGCTTGAAGGAAGAAAAGCCGTAACAAAAATTTCAATAAAACCAAGAAGAAATCCGCCTATAAACGCGCCTTTTATATCTCCAATTCCGCCGACAACAGCCGCAATAAATGCTTTCCAGCCGATAATCATTCCCATATAAGGATCCATAACCGGATACGACATTCCAAAGAGAATTCCGGCGACAGCCGCAAGAGCAGAACCAAGTCCAAACGTAAAGGTAATTACAGTGTTCAGAGGAATTCCCATAAGAGGAATAGCAAATTTATCGAATGATATTGCCCTCATGCTCATTCCCAAAGTTGTAGTCTGAACAACAAACTGCAGCAAGGCAAAGATTACAACTGCGCTTACAATTACAAGAACTTTAAGCGAAGTAATAGTAACCGGACCGATATTCCATACATGTTTTGGAAGAATATCTGGAAAACTCCGTGCGGAAGCTCCAAGAAGAGCGAGGTTTCCGTTTTCAAGAATAAAACCTATCATCAAGGCTGTAATAACAACATAAAGGCGGTTTGCACCCTTAGCCCGAAGAGGACGGTAAGCAACACGCTCAATTCCAATTCCCAGAAGAGCAGTCAATGCAACTGTCGCAACAAGTGTTATTACAAAAAGAGGAATACCTGTAAGACCAGCAAAATGTGCCGTCAATCCTGCCACAACAAAAAAAGCGATGTAGCAAGATGTCATAAAAATATCTCCGTGGGCAAAATTTATGAGTCGGAGAACGCCGTAAACAAGACAATAGCCCAATGCAATAATTGAATAAAAACTGCCCCACTGAAGAGCGTTAAAAATATTTTGAATCAAAAATGTCACAGTCTGTCTCCCATAAAAAGTCAAGATTAAAACTTTAAGCTTGGCTTTTTTAAGTTGTTTCGCGACGAAGTGAGAAACAACCGATAATAAGAAAGTTTGCAACGCAAACTTTTTAAGATAAAAACAGACGCCATTTTCGGATGTTTTTAGCACCCTTTCCTTATAAAACTCCGCGTTAGTGGCGAGCCACGGATGGCGAGAATTACAGTTTGCAAAAGTTATGCTTGAGCAAACTGTAATGATAAAAATTACAAGGATGTAATTTTTATCTTATTCCTTTTTGTGTCTGTTTTTAATTGATTAAAACCAATTCGGATAAAACCAAATCCAGCAATCTGAAATCCAGCCCAAAAAGAGCAGATTCCAGATTCTCTAAAAAGCAGCGCCTTAAACTATGGCTGCAATGACTTTACATATTCAAATTCGCCTTCAGGTGTAACTTTTACAACAACAGCGTCTTTAACTGGATCTCCGTCTGGAGTAAAGCGCATATTACCTGTAACTCCGGCAAAACTTGAAATTTTTCCCATAGCCTTCATAACATTAGTACGATCAGTCTTCAGTTTTCCTGTAATACCAGCATCCTGAATTGCCTGCAAAACAATATGAATCGCATCGTATGTAAGGGCGGCAACATCGTCTGGAGTATAGCCATAAGCTTTTTCGTACTTTTCAATAAATTCCTTGGTTTTGCCAGTTGCACCTTTTGCCGCATAATGGGTTGTAAAATAATCGCCAACAACCGCACCTTTAGAAAGTTTGAAAAGATCAGCCGAACCCCAAGAATCAGAACCCATAACAGGTTTAGACCAGCCCAAATCCTTAGCTTGCGATGTTATAAGACCAACATGGTTGTAATAGCAAGGAAGATACAGAAAATCTGCGCCAGAATTTACAACCTTTGTAAGCTGAACCGAAAAATCCTGGTCTTTTTGGCCAAACGACTCAAAAACAACAACTTTTCCGTATTTCTTTTCCCATTCAGCCTTGAACAATTCTGCAAGAGTTTTAGAATAGTCGTCTTCAAGATTGTAGATAATGGCAACCGACTTTGCTGCAAACTGTTCGCTCGCAAATTTAGCGGCAACAGGAGCCTGGAACGGATCAAGGAAGCAAGCACGGAAACAATAAGGCCGGCCAGCAGTAGCCGCAGGGTTTGTCGCCCAAGGTGTAATCATCGGAACTTTTGCATCGTTATAAACTTCACCGGCAGGAATAGCGCGTCCAGAGCCTTCCGGTCCAATCGAAGCAAGAACTTTGTCAATATCAATCAGCTTATTCGCAACATTTATAGCAGAATCAGCTTTAAGCTCATTATCAACATAAATAAAATCAAGAAGGTATTTTGTGCCTTTTACATCCAGACCGCCGGCAGAGTTAATTTCGTTCTTTACAATCTCACCGGCACATTTTGCGCCCTCACCTACTTTTGGCGAGTCGCCTGTCAACGGAATATTGAATCCAATCTTTATAGTCTTCTGTTTTGCAGCAAATGCACTGCAAACCGCCATTGAAGCAACCGCTCCAAGTGCAAAAATTTTCCAGATCTTTTTCATAAGTGGCTCCTTTCTTGCGAGAAGCCCTTTTTCAAGGTCTCCCGCATATAAAATAAAAGGGCTATACAGCTCTTTTTATGCAACAACCTTGTTGACTTTTAATTACATCGTGCACGATATAATTTATGAAAAAATGGTACAGTTTAGATTTTTTAGTGTCAAGAATTTATTTTTATAATCTTGCACAAATTTTCACACTTTTTTTTATGCAAAATCACCATTCGAAAGGCTCAATTGCGAGCTATAAACTCTTTTATTTCAGAAAGCATTTTTTTAGCAATGTTTCGGCCAATTTCATAAACTCGCTGAAGCTCATCTGGATTTTTTTCGGTACGGCTAATTCCGAGAGAATTTCCAGGACAAATTACGAGAACATTGCCTTTTTTTTCCTGTTCAAAAACATATTCGGTTTCTGCGTTATACATTTTGTGCCGATTTTGCATGGCTTGAATAAGCGCCGGATACTTTCTCAGCGACATTTTTATGAACGGCATAAGCGCATTCGGAGATTTTTTGTAGTGTCGCGGCTGAGTAAGAATTACAATATTGCGGGAAAATCCCAGTTTTTCAAAAAATTCCAGCGGAATAGAATCTGTCATGCCACCGTCAAGCAATTTATATCCGTCAACATCAACAGGCCGGCTCGCAAGAGGCATTGAAGCGCTCGCCCGCATCCATTTAAGGTCGTTTTCGCCGCAAGTTTCGAGTTTTTTATAAACACATTTTCCAGTCCGGCAATCGCTTGCCGCAACATAAAAAGGAATCGGATTTTTTTTGTAAGATTCAAGGTCAAACACGTCAAGCTCATTTGGAATCCTGTTGTAACAAAAATCAGCTCCATAAAGGTCGCCAGTTTTTAAAAGCGAACGAACTGAACAATACCGCCAGTCGCCAGCAAAACGCTTATTATAACGAATAGTCCGCCCGATTTGCCGCGACTTGTAATTACAGCCAAAAACCGCACCGGCCGAAACCCCGATAACTCCGTCGGTATAAATTTCATTTTCCATTAAAACATCAAGCACGCCAGCCGTAAACATACCACGCATTGCGCCGCCTTCAAGCACAAGCCCAGTTTTAGAAAAATTGCCGGAACAAACAGCCTCGCCTTTGATATTTTTATCAGCATCATCTTTCATGCCATAAACTCCAGTTCAAAATTCACAACGAACAGTTAAATTTCAATATTATTGTACGATTCATTGTACGCACACTTTTCCAGCGCCTGCATTTGCATTTACCCAGGATTTGACGTTTTTATTTTCAAGCGTAACATACAAATAATAAGACTCCGGATTAAAATTCGAATTTGGCGAATACGAAATTGAACCGCCAGCTTCATTTGGACTTGCAACAGTGCCAAAATAGTTATTTTCCGCACAAACAACAGAACCAGCCCTTGCATTTATCGAAGTCTGACTGTTATAAATTCGGTTGCTGTCGCTGTCATAAACGTTATTCAAAACATGACAAAGCGAATTTCTCACAAAAGGACAACGCTGCCCGCAATTAAGCCAGTAATTGTAAAAAAGCGAAATTTTTCTTGCGGCCGGATCATTTTCACCGTCCTTATCAGAAGAACCAATTAGCATAGTTTTGTCGTGATTTTTAAAAACGCAGTTAGAAACAGTCACATTTGTCGTAGTAGACTTCATATCACAAAGACCGTCATAAACCTGCCATTTTTCGCCATTTGCAGCTTTTCCAAGATTAAGAGTATCTTCAAAAGTACAGTGATCAATCCAAATATTTTTTCCATTATCAATGCTAACTAAATCATGCTGAGCATTCCAACCGTCGCCACTTTCATGATGAGGAAAAGGATCAACAGCATCTTTTAAAGAAAGATTTCTAATAACAACATTAGAAACATCTTTTACGCTAAAACTTCCACCTCGAACATACCCCCCCCTATCCAAACCAATAATAGCTGTGTTATTTGCAACAGCAATCTGAATAATTTTTTTATACGCATTGCTAATCGAAGTCGTTCCTGTATTGTCACCCGCAGAAACGTTTGTCGTATTTTTAATCCATTCATCATAAGTTGAATATTCAGAATTGCTTGCAATAAAAGAATTCATTTTGTCAGTGGCACTTGAACCGTCCATTACAGAGCCTTCGGCCGGCAAAATTCCCTCCGACATATCAATACTGCCTTCCACAAAAATCACATAACCGCCTCTTTTCGCGTATTGTTTTAATTCAGAGCCAGTCGAAACAGTAACCATATTCACCATTTTTGACATATCAACGCCAAGCCCCGCAAAACCAATCGCTTTGTCAGAAACCAAAATCTCTTCGGAAGGATTAACTCCAAAAATCTTGTATGCAGAATAGCCATTACATTCCGCCGCAACTTTTACAAAACCGCCGGCAACCGTTCCCACTTTTAGCAAAACATATTCTCCGCTTTTTGCACTCTCGCTTTTCAAAACAGCACCGCCAGTCGAATCACTTTCAACACAAAAATTTACAACTTCGTTAGAATCGGCACTTCCATCTTTATAAAAAGTAGCGCAAAAAGTAACTTCCTCTTCGGCTTCAACAAAACTAGAATTGCTAGAAATTACCAAACCGTTAAATTCATCTTCTTCCTGCTTACAACCAGCCATCAAAAAAGCCGCCGCCAAAACTAAACAGATTCTCTTAAACACTTTCATAACTTCCTCATCAAAAAATTCCATCTTTAATTATAATAAATTTTTAGAATTCTCCACAACTGCAAAAAAAACACCTCCGGCTCTTAAAAACCAGAGGTGCAATATAAAATTTTTGGGCGTACCGGCAACAAGTTGCCGTCGGGCTTTTCAGGGTTGTCATTCGCAAGCGAACGGCTCCGCCGCCCTTACAATCCCTTACGCATTAGTTCAAAGACAAACGTTAAAGTTATTTTCTTACAGTCCAGACACCAGCTCCAGCGTTGGCTGCAACGTAAGTTTTTGCATTTGCAGCGGTCATCGGTTCATAAGAATAAGTCACAGTGAATGGAGCAGAATCAACCGCAGTATACTCGCTTGTTTTCTTGCTATTGTTATCAACACTTCCTGTATCATAAACTTTAGCCGTTGAAGCTGTGCTTGAGTTTCCACGGATAGAATACTGCATATTGCTGTCGAAATAGTTTGCCTCAGAATAAATCAAGGCGCCTTTTCTTGCACCAATGCAGTAATCTCCTTTAGATTTACCATCTCCAACTGACTGTGTTGTGTCAAAAGTGTACCAGTTATTCAAAACATGGAACTGGCTGTTTCTTGCCATCGGCAAACGCTGAACACAAGTATCAAAATGATTGTTGATAATGGAGACTTTTCGAACTGTATTATCGCCTTCGTCATCATCTGAACCTACAAGCATAGTTTTGTCGTGATGATACATATGACAGTTAGAAACAGTTATTCCCTTGCCGTCGCCTTTTATATCGCAAAGACCATCATAATTCTGCCATTTTTCTTTTGTTCCAGACTGAACATGCTGCATAACAAGAGTGTCTTTCATTGTGCAGTGGTCAATCCATATATTCGCAGTGTTAGAACCCTGAATTGTTATGCAGTCAAACTGAGCATTAAATCCATCAGATTCTCCTTTTGAGTTCACTTCATGGTGCGGAAACATATCGATTGCATCAACTAGAGTAAGATTTCTAATTACAACATTCTCAATACCGTTGATGCTGATTGTTCCGCCACGAAGTCCAGAATCGCTTCCAAGACCAATAATTGTTGTATTAGATTTTAAATTCAACTGAATTACGCTTTTCCAAGCATCGTTTAGCTTCCAAACAGTATCATATAAAGAAGAATGGGAACCTTTTTTAGGGGATTTATCTTTGTCATTTGTAGTTGTTGAACATACAGCGGCATAAGCCTCAACCCAGTCACCATATGTTGTATAAGCATTTGAAGTTTTTGACGCAATCCAAGAATCCATTACAGAAGAAACCGCAATGTTGCTAGCACCTTCAGCAGGAAGTTTTGAGCCGCTTCCCTCATCTGACATATCAATCATTCCATCAATATAAATCAATGAATTTTTGTTTTTGATTGCTTTCATCAATTCTTCTCTAGTTGTTACAGTCACAACGTTAGTAAAAGTCGGCATTGCATAATTTACTCCAGCAAATCCAAGTGGAGTGTCGCTCGCTTTAATTACGTTTCCAGTCTCTACTGCAGCTGCCGCTCCAACCGTTACTGCGCAAGTGCTTTCTACAGAATTTGTTCCGTCAGAAGCGGTTACTTTTACAGTAACTGTCTGTTCTGCTGTATCTGTGTTTTTTGCTGTGAGTGTAACTGTTCCTGTCGTTGACTCAGAAAGCTCTGCATATTCACCGCCTTCGCTGATTGTCCAAGTATAAGTGATTTCAGGATTGCCTGAATATTCTGCTTTTGCGGTTAAGGTTGTGCTTCCGTCGCAAGCAATTGAGTCTTTTCCTGCGCTAACGCTTACGGAAGTAACCTTGTTCTCCACAATCTGTCCTGCCGCAAGAATTTTTACAGTTGTTGTTGCTTCCTTAGCTGTTCCGTCGTAAGTTGCAGTTACTTTTAC
>DLLE01000056.1:125277-142449 GCA_002477955.1 Treponema sp. UBA7570
ACAAGTTGAAGAAGTTTCATTGTCAAGGGTTGCATATTCACTGCCAGCTGTAATTGTCCACTCATAAACTGGATTGCCGGAGCCCTTTTTGTCAACTTTTGCAAATAGCGAAGTCTGTCCATTTGCGTTTATTGTACTTTCTGAAAGACTAATTGTCACATTGTTCAATTCGTCATCGTCGCTGTCTGTCTTGCATGCTGCTGCAAAAAAAAGCACTGCAAATAATGCGACAAGACTTAACAAAATTGCGCCGAATTTTCTTTTTTGAGAGTTTTTTTTCATCGATTACCTCGTTATAAATAAAATTCTGTCGTATTGATTGAATTTACTCTTTCCCTGAATTTGATGATAATCAAGAAAATGTCGATTTTCTATATAAAACCTCGGATTTTTATATAAAATATGCTTTACAAAGAAGAATTAACTGTTATTTGAGATTTTTTAGAAAAACAAAAAAATGCGTTAGCGGCGGGAGGGGCGCGCAAAAGGCGCGTTGTGGAACGAAGTGGAACAATGCAACCCCCGGACAGAGCGGCGGCTGTTAAAAACAGCCGCAACGCCCAAAATATTTACAAATTACGCCAGTTCGTAAGTTTCGCCGTATTTTACAATCTGAACGTGCTTGTATCCGTTTTCTTTTAAATAGTTTTGCAGATATTCCTGGGCATCTTTTTCGCCGTGAACCAGATAGATTTTTTTAAGGCGGCTTGTATCAACCTGCTTGAGCCATCTTACAATTTCTTCGTAATCGGCATGAGCAGAAAATGCGTTGATTGTTTCGACATGCGCATTTACCTGATACCATTCGTCCATGATTTTTACTTCTTTTGCTCCGTCGCGGATTCTTCGGCCAAGCGTGTTTTCTGCCATATAACCGACTATCAAAATTGTGTTTTTTGGATCGCTTATGTTGTTTGCAAGATGATGCACAACGCGTCCGGCTTCGCACATTCCGTCTGCCGAAATTATAATCATAGGCCCGGATTTTTGGTTCAATGCCTTTGATTCGTCAACGCTCGTAACAAAACTTAGCTGGTCAAAGCCAAATGGATTTTTGTGCCTGTCAAGAAAGGCTTCTTCAACTTCGTGGCTGTAACATTCCGGATGAACCTGAAAAATACTTGTCGCGTTTACTGCCATTGGCGAATCTACGTAAATTGGAATTGAAGGAATTTTTCGCTGGTCTACAAGCATATGGAGGTAATAAACAATTTCTTGAGTGCGCTCAATTGCAAATGACGGAATTATGATTTTTCCTTTGCGGTCGATTGCCCGGCGAACCACTTTCCGCAGTTCTTCCATAGCGATTTCTGTGCCTTCGTGTTTGCGGTTACCGTAAGTGCTTTCCAAAAAAATGTAATCTGGCGCCGGAATTTTTACACTTGGGTCGCGGATAATCGGTTTTGAAGAACGTCCTAAATCGCCTGTATAGAGAATCCGCAGCTCGTCTTTTCCTTCGCGGCGGTCATAGCCAGAACGGCGTTCAATTCCCGAATACTGGGCCTGCTCTTCTGCGGTGGCTTTTCGTCTGTCAGAAGTTTTACGTCTATCGGCTTCTTCACTTTCTGCCCGTTTTTCCAAAATCGAATTTTTCCAGCCAAAAAGTTTGTTCCAGATATTTATTTTGTTTATTGAATCAAATTTTTTTGACGCGCCGCGCTGTCCTTTTATCGTTATAAACGCAAATGCCGAACCCAAAATGTGCCCTGCGTCAAAAAATTCGAGTTCTACGTCTGGCGCAATGTACATCTGGCGGTTATATCCGAGCGTTACAATCTGATTCTCCGCCTTAATGCAGTCTTTTTCATTAAAAAGTGGCTGCCATGTAAATTTTTCGCCTTTTTTTTGGGCCTGTTTGCGGAGATATTCGGCATCTCGCGCCTGAATTCTTGCTGAATCCATCATTACGAGGTCGGCAAGGTCGCGTGTTGCAGGAGTTGCGTAAATATTGCCGTCATAGCCTTTTTTTGCGAGCATTGGCAAAAGACCGCAGTGGTCGTAATGAGCATGCGTTAAAATTACAGTTTCGATTTTATCGACTGGAATTTCAAAATTCCTGTTTTTTGCATCGGCAACAGCGCGTTTTCCCTGAAAAGCCCCGCAATCAACCATAAAAGCCCGGCCATCAATTTCAAAAATATGTTTTGAACCAGTCACTTCTTGAGCCGCACCAAGAGAATAACAAACAACTGACATAAAACCTCCCAAGAAAAAATCGCCAAAATTGACAGCATTTAATCTTTTTTAAATTTTTAAGATTCCTCTTGTTCAATTTTAAATCCGAAAAAACAAATTCTCAAGATTTTTTTATGACAGATTTCTTTTATGGCAAATATTCTGGTCTTATGTTCTTTAGCGCTTTAAAAAGTCTTTCTTTCTTTTTTCTGTCTCCGCCAGTCAAAAGTTCAAGCCGGCGGCGGGCATCTTTTCTTGTGCTGTTATCCTGATACGTGCAAGTGCATGTCCATCCAAAATAGCCGCCTTTTTTAGAATGTTCAACAATTGTCTGAACGCCAGCGTAGCAAAGCGGGCGGATAATTTTTACAGGATATTTTTCGAGTTTTAGGGAAGGCGTCATTGTGCTGAGCTCGCCTTTATTCAAGGCATTCATCAGCAGAGTTTCTAAAATGTCGTCAAGATGATGTCCAAGCGCAATTTTGTTGAATCCGTTTTTTACCGCGAAGTTAATAAGTTCTTTTCGGCGCAAGTTTGAACACCAGTAACAGCTCATTTTATATCCGTCGCTCAAGCGTCCTGTTACATCTACAAAAATGGATTCTACAGGGACATTCCAGTCTTTAAAAAGTGTCTGAATGTCAGGAGGAAGTCCGCCGCCAAAATCTGTCTGAATATTCAATGCCAAAAATTCAAAATCGGAATTTTTTCTTTTTTGACGGTTTGCAAAATATTCTATAAGCGCAGTGGAGTCTTTCCCTCCAGATGCGCCCACAAGAATTTTGTCGCCTTTTTCAATCAGTTTATAGTCAAAAACTGCCTTATCAATCAGATTGTATAAAAAAGGCTGCGGCATTTTACTGTCTTTCTACCAATGGTTCTTTTACAAGGCGATATTCTGCCGACAAGCCGTTTTTTAAATTTGCAATTGTAAGAATTTCTGTTCCATTTTTAGCTGCCGGAATTACATAAAATTCTCCGTTAAAAAGCTGGATGTAGTCGTGTTCAAAAGACATTGCATCTGCTGGTCCCATCATTCTGGTCATGGCAAAACCGCCTTCGCCGTTTCCAATATTTTCTGAAAGCTTTATATTTCCATTAAAAATATTTACTCCAGCTTCTCCAGAAACAAAAAAGTCATCCTTTTCTTTTTTTAGGTTTAGCACAACATCGCAAATTGCCTGTGCTTCATCGTTTTTATAAAAAGAATTTATTCTCCATTTTCCTTCTATTGTACCCTGAGCCAAAATTTCTCCATTCTTTACTTCGATTTTATAAACTATTGTATCAAGCGCTTTGTCTGCTTCAAAAGGACGTTTGTAAACAAAAGTTAAATCCGTAGTTCCGTCTTTTAAGGCCTTCACCGAATATTCAAATTTCGAAGGCGCGCCTGTAATTCCATCTTTTCCAAGATATGTTACTTTTTCTTTTATGCTTACAATCTCTTCATTTGTAAGAGTGTTTTCCCAGGAATATCCGGTTGTTTCGTTTCCCTCAAGAACTATTTTTAGTTCTTTTGAATTGCCTGCGTCCAAACTGTTCTTTGTCGAAGCGCATGAACTTGCCGCAAAGGCTGCAACTCCTGCAAAAATCAAACTGAATAACGCTGGTGTTTTTTTCATTTTGTTACCTCATTAAATTTATTTTGTATCAGCTATATAAAATAAACAAAAAATCTTACGTAGAGCAACATCTATTACAATTATTTTATTATAAGGCTAGTCAATGTTAAAAGAACTTACTAAAAGCCGCGCGACAACCAGCATAAAAATGATTCTTTCTTTTGGAAAGGTTTTTGCCGGTTTAAAGACGTCAAAGCAGATTAGCGTTTTTTTGTTGCATAATACTTCCAAAGTTGATGATATGCAGTTTTCTTGATAAAAAACATATTTTTCCTGCGAAACTGAATCCAAAACGTTCGTATTGTCTAAATGTAAATAATCAAATTTATTAAAAAACGAAAAATAGTTTTCTTGCTTTAAAGCTTTTTCTCTAAAATTCTTTTCTGTGCGGCCTGCGCTGCAATAAAGTTTGTGTGTTGAATCATAAACCATAATCGTGCTTATGCCGAGATAATCGACCAATTTTTGAAGAATTTGCTGCAGTTCGTTTTTGCTCTTTTTTTCATGAATTGCTTTTAAAATTTCAAATACATCGTCTGCAGCTTCGTTGTAAAGCTGTCCGCTTGCAATTTTGTTTTCATTCTGTCTGTTCTGAATAAAAACATAGTCATGAAGCTCAGGTTTATAGATTATATAACAGTTGCGTCCTTTGTTTTTGGCAATGTAAAGGCATTTGTCGGCAAGATTAAAAAGCGAATCATAATCTTTTGTGTTTAACGGAAATCTTGCGACTCCCATTGAACAGGTTACGGTGCTGCCGGGTTCAATTGAAGTAATATTCCACTGAATTCCTGCGCGAATATTTCGCGTTATATTGCGAATATCGTCTTCTTCAGTTAAATCAAGCAAAACTAAAAATTCATCGCCGCCAATTCTTCCAGCAATTCCTTTTGTACCGATTGCGTCTTTTATACAATTGGCAACAGTAGTAAGAACCCTGTCACCAAAATTATGACCAAATGTGTCGTTGCATCCCTTAAAATGGTCAACATCAATTATAATCATTGAACACGGAACTTTCTGTCCGTTGATTTTTTTGATTGCAATTTCGGTTATTGCCTTTTTGTTGTAAAGTCCAGTTAAACCGTCGTGACTTTCAACATAAGCATTTTCTGCAGGTGCAATTTTCTGTCCAAAATTTACGTAGCCAACGACAATTGTCTTTTTGCGCGTGCTTGCCCGAAGTGTATGAACCGTAAGCATTTTTTTGTCTGTCTGCAAAAAATTGTAGTATTTGCCAGTTTCTAAGTTGCGAATATTTGCAAGCATGGCAATAAGCTGCTTGCTTTCTTGTGTGTACATTTTGTTAATATGAAAAAAATTCTCGAAAAATTCTTTAAATTCATCGCAATTTCCGACAAATATAGTATTAAGGTCTTTTGTGTTTTTTACGGTGAACTTTTCACATTCGTAAATAAAATAATATGCATCGAAATTTTGAAGAAGAGTTGAATATTCCCTGCTTTCCAAAAGCGCTTTGTCTAAAATCTGCCGCGAATATGAAAGCTCTTCAATGCTTACCTCAAAAAGATTGTCGCCTGTCTTTATAACTGTAAAAATACAAGTTATTAAATAAAGCCTTGCCCTAAGTTTTGCAACAAAACTGGCAGATTCATTTGAAACTTCCGGATTAAAATTTGAAAGAAAATGCTTAAAATTTTCTGCGTCATTTTCTGAAAGGAATTCGGAAAGATTTATGCCTGAAACTTCTGTTTTACGAAGGAAAACAGAAAAAGTGCGGTTTCCTGCTTTTATACTTAAATCTTTATCTATGGAAAATGAGATGTCACTTATACGTCTTGCGTTTTGAACATCCAAGACCGCCCCCCCCCCCGCAAAAAAATGCGCCTTATTTCTTAGTTTAGCACAGTTTTCTTATAAAGCAAATAATTTTTTTATAACTTGCAAAAAAAATCAGTGCAAGGCCAGCCTAATCTTGAAAGAAAATTGCGCCTCAAATAAAAAATCGTTCATCTTGCTTGTTATGGCTCTGTTTTTTTACGATAATTGAACTATGACAAGAAATGACAGAAATCAACTAATTGTATGGTTTTGGCTTGGTGCTTTTATTTTGTTTACTCCGCGGCTATGCGCGCAGACAATGGCTGCAAACACGGAAAATGCCGCGGCAAACCGACAAACTTTTGTTGATTACGGGAAAAAATATATTGGCCGCCCTTATGTAAATGGCGCAATCGGCCCAAATTCTTTTGATTGTTCAGGATTGATTTATACAGTTGCAAGAGAATCTATCGGTTATCAACTGCCAAGAACCGTAAAAAGTATTTATTCGTTTTGTAAAATAATTGACGAATCTGAGCGCGAACCAGGAGATTTAGTTTTTTTTAAAACAACAGCTTCTGAAAATCCGAGCCATGTTGGGATTTACATTGGAAACGGTCAGTTTTTAAATGCGGCTTCTGACGGCCCTAACACTGGCGTAATTTTAAGTTCCCTCAAAGAAAATTATTGGAAAGGCAAATATTACAAAACCGGCCGATTTTTGCCGCCTTCAAAAATTTTAGCCGAAAATAATACTGCTTCCAATAAAAACTTCGAATCCGTTTCTAAAGCCAATTTTTCTGGAAAAAACAACAATTCCAGCCAGACAAGCCGGCAAAATGGAAATTTTACGGACAAAATCGTTTTGGACGGAATGTTCTGTCTTGACTGGAACTTTTTTACTCCTGATAATTTTATGCTTACTTTCCGCGGAATTGCTGGAACTGTGCATGCAACTTACGAAGGAAAAAATCTAAAACCTGGAATCGGAACAACTGTGCGTTGGGACAGCGGAACTGGCGTAGTTCAATTGCCGTTGCTTTTTAGCCTTACAATGACCGACTATATGCGAATTTTCGCAGGTCCTGTCTTTACAATCGGAACTCCGTATCTTCCAGGAAACAACGACGAAAGAATAAAAGCTTCTGTTTTTCCAGGAATTTTGGGAATCAGTTTTAATTCACCTTCTTTTAAAGCTGGAAAAACCGACATAAGTTTTGAGCAAGATATTCACTACACAGTTTTTAATGACACCGATGGAAGCGCATTAAACGCTCTCAAAAGTTTTGCAACCGGACTTGTTTTTTCTTCTGGCGTGCGTGTAACCATTCCGTTGCGCAAATTGATTAAATAAAGAAAAGTTTTTGAGGAATTTATGAAATTTTTTAAAACCAAAATTTTTGCCCTTATAAGTTTTTCTCTTTTTTTAGTTTCGTGCTCGCCTTCAATTTCTGTCAAAGCAGAAAATTCTGACTCCGCAATAATCGCTTTTTCGGCGAATTTTTCGCTGTCGGCAAACGCAGCTTTTAAGGAGTTTCTGGATTTGGCTCAAGAAAATTCTGATTTAAACGAAAATGCAAATTCAACCCTCTTCTCAAAACAAGAACTTGAAAATTTTCTGATTTCCGCTGGCGCAAAAAATGTTTCTGCAAATGTCGAAAAAGACGGAAAAACAAGCGGCTCTGGAAAAATCGAAAATCTTTCTAAATCTCTTCTTGCTTCATCAAAAATTCTTTCAAAAACTCAGTCGTCGCTCACTTTTTCTTTGGGACCGGAACAATTCAAGTCAATTTACGAAAAACTGGACGAAGAAACTCAGGGCTATTTTGATCTTTTGATGATTCCGTGTCTAACCGACGAAAAAATGAATGTTGAAGAATACGAAAATCTTCTCTCTTTTGTCTACGGTCCGGACTTGGCAAAACAAATCGTTTCTCAAAATCTTCAAATTGAATTAAAAAGTCCCGGCTCAAGAAAAATTCTCCCTCAAAAAATCCAACTTGGCGAACTTTTAACACTCAACGAACAAAAATCGTGGTCAGTTTCGTGGTAATCCGTTAAAATAAAGCTATGGATACAGAAAACCGCTTTATTGCTCTCGAAACAAAAATTGCTTTTATGGACGATTTTATCAACAAACTTCAGAACGAAGTCGTAGAGCAGCAAAAATTGATTGAAATTCTGCGCGAAGAAAACAAAATTCTTTCAAGCAGAATTATGGATTTGTCGGAAAATATTGAAATTCCAAACAGAAAACCGCCTCATTACTAGATTTTTTAATCGAAGGACAGGATTATGGCAAATTTAAGCACAAACAAAAATACAAAAACAAAAAAAGATTTTGGCCACGAAAAAATTGAAATTCTTTATTCAGACGAAACAATCTGCGTAATCAACAAGCCTTCTGGGCTGCTCAGCGTTCCGTATTCTGGAAGCCGGGTCAGAACGGCGCAAAGCATTCTCGAAGAAATCATGCACAAAAACGGAACTTTCAGCAGTTTACACAGACCATTTGCTGTCCACCGCCTTGACCGCGACACTTCCGGCGTAATGCTCTTTGCTCTTACCGAAAATGCGCAGAAAAAAATTATGGACTCCTGGCATCAAATAATAACAGAACGGCTTTACCGCGCAGTTGCAGAAAATCCGCGCAGCAAAAAACTTATTTTGCCGAATTGCGGTTTAATCGATGATGAACTTGCATTTAACGCCCACAACGTTGGGTTCGTTCCAAGAGAATCCGAAAACTCAAAAAATAATTCCGACTCTTATGGCGAAAACCGCTGTTTTAAAACTGTTCCGGCACGCACAAACTATAAAATTTTGCAGTCAGGTCCAACACATACGCTTTTTGAACTTTCGCTCGATACAGGAAAAAAGAATCAGATTCGCGCTCATCTTGCGTCAAAAGGCTATCCTCTTGCAGGCGATGAAAACTACAGGGCAAGAACCGACCATTTTGGCAGACTTTGCCTTCACGCCAGAACTTTGGAATTTATCCATCCTTTTACGGGTGAAAAAATGAAATTTGAAGTTCCTGAACCAGAGGCCTGGCTCGAATACGTAAAAAGAGGCGATCCAAATCCAAAAACTCCGCTCTGGATTGAATCCTTAAAAAATTCTTTCGATAAAAAAGGCGAACGCTTCCACGGAAGACACGAAATTTCAGTGGATTTAGGTCAAAAACGCCTGAGCAAAAAAGATCGCGCCCATATGAATTTCATTGAAGCAGAAAAAAAAGAAAGAAAATAAAAAACTGGACGTTTTTGCGTTCAATTTCTCTATAATTCTCCAATATTTTGGATTAAATCTGTCGGTGTAAGAGCAAAATTATTTTTTATTTTGCAGGCAGCAAGAGAGTGGGCAAGGCAGGCTGTAATTGCGGCGTCTTTTGCTTCGTAATTTTGAGCCAAAAGCGCACAAATCATTCCTGCAAGCGCATCTCCGCTTCCACCTTTTGCAAGCGCTGGAGAACCAAAACTATCAATAAAAAGATTAAAATCTTCTTTTGCAGAAAACACACCAATTGCAGAATTTGAGCCTTTTGCAACCAAAACGGATTCAGGAAAGCGCCGGCAAAACTTTTCGACAAGTTCAGAACGCCGAAAAATACATTCATCAACACTGTAATTTCCAAAACCGCAAAGCCTCAGAAGTTCGGAAAATTCTTTTGGATGAGGAGTCAAAACACAGCCTTTTGGGCGCCTCTCCAAAATTTCAAGAATCAACGGAGAATATAGAATATCCGCATCGAGCACACAGCGCACATCTGGCGAATCTAAAAGAAATTTTGCATAAAATTCAGTGATTTTTTCGTCATAGCCAAGTCCCATTCCAACGCAAAGCGCGCTAAGCCGTGGACCAAAATTATTTGCTACAAGAAATTCCATCGAAAGACCTGGAATTGGAGTTTTTGAAAAATTCTCCTCTGGACGAATAAGAGTTACAAGACCTGCTCCAAATTTTAGGCAGGCATTTGCTGCAATAATGCTCGCTCCGGATTTTTCGCCGCAAGCAATATAAGCGTTTCCAAAGCTTCCTTTATTTACAAGATTGTCTGTCCGATACGGCAAAATCATATCTTTTTGTTCAAGAAGGAAAAGATTTTTTTGACTTTCTTCCAAATTTTCAGCAGATTTTTCAAAAAGTTCTCTCGAAATGCCAAGTTCGCAAACCTTTATTTTTCCTGTAAAATTTTTTGCCATGTCGCTGTAAAGACAGAATTTTTGCGCGCCCATTGTAAGAGTAATATCAGCCTTAAAAACAGATTGCGCCAAAGTTCCGTCGGCATGAAGTCCTGTCGGAACATCGCAGGCAATTTTTAAACATTCTGAAGAATTTACAAAAGCAAGAAGCTTTATGAGTTTTTCGCCGGTTTGATCTGTAAATCCGCCTTTAAAACCGCTCCCAAAAATGCAGTCTACAACAACAGCCGAATTCAAATTTTCTGAAAAAAAACTGTCCGGTTCCAAAACCGAAACTCCGCACAACCTTGCGCGTTCAGCCTGCAAAACACAAAGTAACGATGAAGGCTTGCTGCACTCAAAAACATAAGTTTTAAAAAAAACAGAAATCAGTCTGGCCAGCGCATAGCCATCGGCACCGTTATTGCCGCTTCCGCACAAAATTAAAACTTTCTGAATTTTTCTAGTTAGCGAAATAGAGCAAATTTCGTTTTTAATGGCAACAGCCGCATTTTCCATCATAATTTCTTCGGAAAGAGCATATTTTTGTCGGCAGACACAATCCAAAGCGCGCGTATCATAAAACATTTTTTGCATAAAAAAATTATAGCACGAAAAAACAAAAAATGTGAAAAACTAATTTTACGTGTGCGCGCTAGCGCACGACCGGGCTTGCAGCCCGGATTTTTGCATGCTTGCGCATGCTGCGGCTTTTGCTTACGCAAAACCCGGTTATTTTACGTGTGCGCGCTAGCGCACGACCGGGCTTGCAGCCCGGATTGGAAGGGCGCGAGCGTCCGCTTTTGCGGATAGAGCGTTAGCGGAACCCTGGAAAGCCGGTTTTTGCGGCAACTGGACGGTTCTAACTGACAAATTTTTCTTTTTCGCTAATTGCGCTCCAAAAATTTATCCAGCTTGATCCGATAATCAATTGAAATTTTAGGTTTCCGTGTCGCAGCACGAAAATGACGCATAACTGACTGTTTTTTCCAATTTTTAAAATTCAGGCTAAATTACTTTTTTTTCAAGCCATTTTTTGCCACAAAAGCGCGCGTAGAACATAATTCCGCGGAAAATCCAGTCCAAAAACATTCCAATCCAAATGCCAAAAAGCGCAAGATGTGTGTTTCCCGGATAAATGTGCAAAATCCATTTTGAAATCAAAAAACTACCAAGAACGCGGAAAAGCCACATGCTTATATTTGAAATTATCATCGTATACTTTGCATCGCCTGCTCCACGAAGAATATTTGGCATTGTAAAACTCATTGGCCAGAAAATTATATTTGCAACCATACAAGCGCGGATTACAAGCACGGCCAAACGTTGAGCTTGCGGCGTCAAATTGAAAACTTTTGTAACAAACGGCGCAAGTCCAAAAACCACAATTGCCGTAACAAACATTCCGCCGTAAGACAAAAGCATCATCTTTCGGCCATAAGATTTTGCCTGTTCTTTTTCGCCGGCGCCAATGCACTGACCGACAATCGTTACACTTGCAAGACCTATTGCATTTCCCGGAATATTTGAAAAACTCGCGACTGTGTTTGAAATTGCATTTGCAGCAATTGCCGTAATTCCAAAACTGGACATAAACGAATAGACAAGGGTTTTTCCGATATGAAAAACAGAATTTTCAATTCCACTCGGAACTGCAATTTTTAAAATTCGTCCCATGAGTGAAAAATCAAACTTCGGTTTCCAGATTTTTTCTAAAAAAAGCGGCCATTTTTTTTGGCTTAAAACGCAAAGCATTACAACGGCGGCAATACCTCGGCTTACGAGAGTTGAAATTCCTGCTCCGGCAACTCCAATTTTTGCTCCGTAAATCAAAATCGCGTTTCCAGCAATATTTGCCAAATTCATTATAAGGCTGACTTTTAAACTTATTTTGCTATTTCCCATTGCCCGGCACAACGCAGCGCAACTGTTATAAATTCCAAGCAACGGAAAACTAAACAAAATCCAGACAAAGTAAGTTAGCGCATTGTCCATAATCTGCGGTTCAAGCGCGCCAAAAATTCCGTTCAAAATAATCCGGCGCAAAGGCAGACATATTGCTATAAAAAACACTCCGGCAATCACGCACAAATTTAGAAGCTGTTTTGCAGAAGCCTGAGCCTTTTTTTGTTCTTTATGACCGAGATATTGACTTGCAACCACCGCTCCGCCAGTAGCAAATGCAGCAAAAAGTTGAATTACAAGCTGCCCAAGCTGATCAATCAAACTTACTCCGCTAACGCCAGCTTCTCCGACAGAAGAAACCATAACCGTATCGCAAGCACCGATTGTCATTGCCAGAAATTGCTCTGCAACCAAAGGCCAGATTAAGCGATTGAGAAAATTTTTACTGAACAGCTGATTTACTGGTTTTGCCTGAGCTTGCATTCAATTCACTTCCTATTTTTTTTCGTTCAAAATCGCAACGTCCATACGGTTAAACGGAATATTGATTTGAGCCTCGTTAAAAGCTTTTAAAGTATTTACTGAAATATCGCTTTTTGTCTGCAAAAAATCTTCTATTTTGCTCCAAACAATAATGTTCAAATTCACTCCGCTGTCTCCATGAGTTGTCCAAAGCACTTTTGGAGAGTATTCCGGTTTATCAAGAACAACAGTCGGACATCGTGCAGGAACAGTTTTTGCAACTTCCATAACCTTGTCAAAATCGCTGCCATAATCAACACTGGTTTCAAAAATGTAGCGTCTGTACGGAAAAGCCGAATAATTTTTTAATTTTGTATTTATTATTGTTGCATTTGGAATTCGCACAAGCTGGTTGTCGCCAGTATGAATTTTTATCGAAATTATTCCTATTGAATCAATCGTTCCAGAAATCCCGTCAACTTCTATAAAATCGCCGATTTTCATTGCCTTGTCGGTAACAACAAAAAGACCGGAAATCAAATTGCTTACGGAAGTTTGCGCTGCAAAACCAATGGCAACTCCAGCAATTCCTGCAGCGCCCCAAATTGCGCTCAGTTTAATTCCAAAGAGTCCGAGAACATACATTACGATTAAAACGTAAAAACAATAACTGACTGCCTTTACAATAAGCGAAACAGTTTTTTTCTGCAAAGTTTTTGAAGCCGTTTTTTTTACAAAATGCCTGATTATGCGATAAAACACCCAGAAAATAAGAATTGCCACAACGCTTGTAATCACTTTTGCAAGATTTGCCCAAGTAAAATAAGCTGACAGTTCATCGAGATGAAACAGCGACTTTACTTCATTTGCCGTTCCATTTGCAAGTGCAATCGCACCGTTTGCCGCCTCCGCAATTACGCTTTCTTCCATTTTTATTATGCCTCCAATAAAAAAATACTAAATTTTTTCCAAAACTTTCAATTCACCATTTTATCAATTCAAAAATCAATTGTCTTAAAGACTTCTGCCGTTAAGACACAAATCTCTTATCAAACATTCATTGCACTTTGGATTCCGGGCTGTGCAAACATAGCGGCCGTGAAGCAAAAGCCAATGGTGCGCATGCTGCAAATATTCGGCAGGAATATTTTTTAAGAGCGAATTTTCAACCTGCTCCGGAGTTGAGCCTTCTGCCAGCCCAATTTTCGGACAAATCCGCAAAAGATGCGTGTCGACCGGCATTGTATTCTGACCAAAAACCACATTCAAGACAACATTCGCAGTTTTTCTTCCAACTCCCGGCAAAGACATAAGTTTCTCTCTGGAATTTGGAACAATTCCGCCAAAATCTTCAATCAGCTTTTTAGAAAGTGCAATTATATTTTTAGATTTATTTTTCCATAAACCGATTGGTTTTATAAACTCAATCAATTTTTCCTGACCAAGGGCAACAATTTTTTGAGGTGTGTCGGCAGCTTCATAAAGCGGTTTTGTATAAAAATTTACAGATTTGTCGGTTGCCTGAGCGCTCAAAACTACAGAAACAAGCAAAGTAAACGGATTCTTAAAATCAAGTTCGCTCTTTGGATTCGGATTTTGAACCTTAAAACGTTCCATAATTTCAACAATCTGCTGCTTTGAAAGAATCATTTTTCCAACCTTGCAAAATCACAAAAAAAACTATTTTGCTGAATCCTTTGGAAAAGTCGCGAGCAAAACCGCAATTATCGCACAAGGAATCGTAACCAGCGTAAAACAAAAATTTCCAAGTTTTTCAAAAAGCTTAAATCCGGCAAAAATTCCAAGATAATAGCCGGCAAGAACCGCGCCATAAAACTGCGCCTTCAATTTAAATTCACTTTTTCCGTTACAAAAATATTCCGTCAAGGCACTGATTGTCTGCTTAAAATTATTCGTGCAAAAATTTGTCGAAGCCGCATAGCCGTAACTTCCCGAAAAACTGCTCCACTGAAGCGACATTGCAAAAAAAGTAGGATAAAGATAAACAACCTTTGGCCAATTCGTCGGCATAAGCCACATTAAAAAGCCCATCGCCACATCAACCAAAAGAGCCGCATATTTTACGTTAATTTTTGTGTGTTCTTTGGCAAAAGTAACAAAAAAAATCGGCAGAGCAAAAATTAAAACACCGACAAACCTAAGTCCAAACTCAAACCAGTCTTTTCCAATTAAAAGACGCACCATTTCTATTAAATGCGTCGTCTGAGAAGAACCAAAACTCTTTACAATGTTCTCCAGCGGAAAAACCGTCAAAAAACCGCCGCAAAAAGCAACAATATAATGAATATGCGCATCCCGTTTTGCCTGCGGCGTAATTCTCGAATCAATTTCAACAGCTTTTGACTTCATTTTTTTATTGGCGTTTCCCGACATTCTGCCGGGTCGCTATGTCCGTGGTTCGCTACGCTCATTGCGAAGCAGTTTCGCAAAACTCAACCGCCCCGCAACTCCGCCACTCCCAGCGCTAACGCAACACCTCTTTTTTAAGTTCTTCAACTTTGTCAGTTTTTTCCCAAGGGAAACCTTCGCGTCCAAAATGTCCATAAGACGCCGTTTTTCTGTAAATCGGCTGTTTTAAATTCAAAGTTTTGATAATTCCAGCCGGTGTGCAGTCAAAAATTTTCTCTACGGCAGCAGCAATTTTTGAACGCTCAGCTTTTTCAGTTCCAAAAGTTTCCACAAGAATCGAAACAGGGAACGGAACTCCAATTGCATAAGCAAGTTCAACTTCCACTCTTTCGGCAAGTCCCGCGGCAACAACATTTTTTGCAATGTAGCGTGCCATATAAGCAGCCGAACGGTCAACTTTAGAAGGATCTTTTCCAGAAAAAGCTCCGCCGCCATGACGGCCCATTCCGCCGTAAGTATCGACAATGATTTTTCGGCCAGTCAAACCAGAATCTCCATCCGGACCGCCAATTACAAATTTTCCAGTCGGATTTATAAAGAATTTTGTATTCTCGTCCAAAAGTCCAGTTGGTTCGAGAACAGGTTTTACAATCTGATTAATAATAGTTTCTTTTATTGTCGCATAATCAACGTCAGGATCGTGCTGATGAGAAACAACAACCGTGTCAATGCGAACAGGCTTGTTGTTTTCATCATATTCAACAGTAACCTGAGATTTTGCATCCGGCCTAAGCCAGCCAATTGTTCCGTTATGGCGAAGCTCATTTGCCTTTAAAAGAATCTGATGCGAATAATAAATCGGAGCAGGCATTAACGATGGAGTTTCGTTGCAAGCAAATCCAAACATCATTCCCTGATCACCAGCTCCCTGTTGACCTTCGTATTCGTCAAGTCCTTTACCGACAACGCCTTGATTTATGTCCGCAGACTGAGCATGAAGACGGTTCATAAAAAGACAGTTTCTGCCGTCAAGACCAACTTCTGGCGAAGTATAGCCAATGTCAACAGCAACCTGACGTGCGATTTTTTCGATATTTGCATTAAATTCTTTAGGATTCACCTTGTAATTCTGAAAACCAATTTCGCCGCCAACAAGCAAAAAGTCCGTTGTAGAAAAAGATTCGCAGGCAACGTGGACATCAGGATCAAGCGAAAGGCAATAATCCAAAACAGCATCAGAAACCTGATCGCAAAGTTTATCCGGATGGCCTTCGCCAACCGACTCAGATGTAAATAAATAATGATTTTTGTTAGAAAGACTGCTCATAGCCGAGCCTCCATTTTAGCAAGATTTGCCGGTTCAAATAAACCGGTCTCCGCTCTGCAATTTAGGTTAAATCGGCGGAATTTTTTTATCTGTTCGCTTTTTAATATATAATTTATTGGCAAGTCGGACAATAAGTTGTATACTTCTGAATGAATTTATAGCAAATAATTTTTAAAATGCCCCGCAAAACATAAAGTTTTAGGGTAAATATACTTTTTAAAGGAGAATGTCATGGCATTAAAAAAAGTTTATTCAGCAGACGCAACAAAATGCAAAGTGACTTTCATTGTTGAAAAAGAGGCCGCCCAGGATGCAGCAACTGTATCTCTTGCTGGAGATTTTAACAGCTGGAGTTCAACAGAAACTCACCTAAAAAAATCAAAAGACGGTTCTTTCTCTGTAACACTCGAGCTCGATGCCGGAAAAGAATACCAGTACCGCTATCTTATGGACGGCAAACGCTGGGAAAATGACTGGAAAGCCGACAAATATATTCCAGCGCCTTTTTCAAACACAGACAATTCAGTTGTAATTTGTATTCCTTCAGAAGCAAATTTAAAAACTACGGCAAAAAAGCCAGCGGCAAAAAAAACAACTAAAAAATCTACTGCAAAAAAATAAACAAAAAAAAACGGTCAAAGCACACATTGCATTTTGACCGTTTTTTTATTTTGGGTGGCTTTTTGCATTCGCAAAAACCGGGCTATCCAGGGCTACGGCTCTCGCCTCCGGTATTTTTGCAAGCAAAAACACGCGCTATGCGCCCCTTCCTATCCCTGCCACTTTAATTTAATCGTCAGATTTTAACCATTTTCCAAGAGCCTGAGCAATTGCCTCAGGATTTGCCATAACCGACTCCCTAAGCTTTTCTTCTTCAGAAGCGGCTGTTTTAATAAATCCATGCGGAACATCCTTATAAATTCCACGAAGCTCCCCAAAACTTTTAAGTTCCTCAAGAACAGCAATTTCTCTGTTTACCTGAGTTTTATCTTTAGGATTGTAAATTTTTCCGTCATAACTGCGAAGTTTTTTAGTAGCAGCATTGATTTTTTTAAGTTGTTCAGGAGAAAAATTAAGCTTTTCAAGAACAGCCTCGCGCGCTCCATTCCCCAGTTCCGCAAGCAAAATAGCAATTTTGTCATATCCAGTCATAAAACGACCTCCCAACCGCAAAACATTATAAACTAGAAAAAAAATCCTGTCATTTTATTAAAGAAAAATATGCTTTTGCTTGCGCAAAACCCGTTTATTTTTCGTGTGCGCTCCCGCGCACGTCCGGGCTTGCAGCCCGGATTGGAAGGGCGCGAGCGTCCGCCTTGGCGGATGAAGCGTTAGCGGAACCCTG
>DLLE01000056.1:142544-143995 GCA_002477955.1 Treponema sp. UBA7570
TAATATTTAATTTTTAACGATAAAATCGTACCGCTCAGCAAAATAGTTTTTATTTTTTGTAAATTTTTTGATGACGACAAACCTAAGCTTGAATTTGCGGAACTACTTAATTTTGTTTTTAGTCCATTTTTTGCAGTATCTGTCAAAAGAGGAAGAACAAATAGTCTTGAAAGTCTTAATTCTGGCTCAACGCGCTTTAATTTTAAAATTGTTTTTGCGTTATATGACACGCTTAGTTTTCCGGCAAAGAATCCACAATTTGTAAAATCTGCAAAATCAAAGTCTTTTGAAGCTACAGAACCGTCAAAAAAAATATTTTTCTTATATTTATATGAATAATTTGCATCCGGCTTATTAGCAAAACAATGAAAATAATCTGTATCAAGCCGAACTTTTAAGGACGAACGCTTATATTCATAAGAAAATCCAAGTCCAGCAACATAAAATTTATCGTTCAAATGCCCATAAATCCTTTCGTAAGGAAAAAAGAAATAGTCTTGTGTTTCACTTGTCGCAAGAACCGAACCAAATATCTCTGCATAACAATAAAATAGTTTTATTGAAAGAAAATGCCTAAAATCAATTTTTGTTTCTGACCCCAAAATATCCTTTTCTGCTTTTAATCCAATAAAATTTCCACTGCCTGTTCCCAACTTTTCTTTTATTTCCGTGTTATCTGCCTGAATTTTTGCTTTAATTTTTCCTCCAAAAAACGAAAAATCAAATCCATAAGGAAGCGAAAATTCTGTTTTTTCGAAAAAAAATCTTATATTTTCCGGATGTCCAAAAAAGTAATACAGATCGCCCCAATCAAATCCGCCTTTTCCGGCAAATAATTCGGAAGAAAGTTTTATGCTTTTAGAAAAGCAATAATTTACAGAAGTGTAAAATCCAGCAAAATCTCCGTTTTCCAAAATAAAACGCGGTTTTCCATTTAAAATTTTAGTTTTGCCTGGAATATTTACTCCAAACGCACCTGCAGAAAAATCCAGTTTTTTTAAGCCGATTTTTATTTCTGCATAACCTGAATAAAACTTCCCCTCAAATTTTGACAAATCTGGTTTTGCGCCAAGAAAACCTCCAGAAGCACTTAATTTAGAAAAATAATTTGATTCTGTTTTTAAAGAGCCTTCCGCCGTTGCTCCAAAAACCGGAAAAAACAAATCTCCGGCAAATGAATTCAATTCAAAATTTTGCGACGACAAAAGCGATGAAAAAAAAATTAAAATTGAACAAATAAACGTTTTTTTTAACTTCATAAACACAAAAAAGCCGCAAGACTTTGTGAAGCGAAGTTCATAAAGACAATGCGGCTAAAATTAGACTGAAAAAGATTTTTTAGACACTAAAACATTTTGTTTTCAGCAAAAAATCTTACTTATCAGCTATAAGAGACTTTATATCGTCCGCAATCTCGCCGTCATGGTAGAAGTTGTAGACATAAAGACCAG
>DLLE01000010.1 GCA_002477955.1 Treponema sp. UBA7570
TAGTAAATCCATAGGAACGTGCAGATTTTCATTTCTTTTTGAGGCTTCTGCAGAATCTCGTAGCGGTCGCTTGTTACATAAACGATTTCCGCAGGTCCAAGCTCATGCTCGTCAGCGTAGCCGAGGTTCATATATGCAAAGTTTTCAAAAGAAAGGCAGTGAGCAAGAATTGAGCCTTTTGCGTCTTTTTTTATTCCGATTTGAAGCGGCGTTCTGCCCATCTTGTCTCTTGCGCCGTAAATTCCTTCTGGAGTGGCAACAAGCATTGTGATTGAGCCTTTTATTTTTTTCTGAACGTATTGAATTCCTTCGAGAATTGTTTTTTGAGTGTTTAGAAGCGCAAGAATAAGTTCTGTCTGGTTTATTTCTCCGCCGGACATTTCAAGAAAAGCGCCGCCGTTTTCGATAATCTCTTTTGAAAGTTCGTCTTTATTTGTAACGATTCCAACGGTTGTAAGCGCAAAACGTCCAAGGTGAGAGCAGGCAAGAAGAGGCTGCGGCTCGTAGTCTGAAATACAGCCGATTCCGATGCGGCCTTTCATCTCCTCAATGTCGTTTTCAAATTTTGTTCTGAACGGAGAATTCTGGATGTTGTGAATTGCACGCTGAAATTTGTCATCTTCGCGATAGACTGCAAGTCCGCCGCGGCGGGTTCCTAAATGTGAATGATAGTCAGTTCCGAAAAATAAATCCATCGAACAGTCGTCTTTTGAAGCAACGCCAAAAATTCCGCCCATAAATGTACCTCTTTGAAGTCTTTGCAAAAATAAAGCACAATTATAGTGCCAAGACGATTTTTTTACAATAAACGGTAAAATTTACCCCGGATCGTTGCGGAAAGACCGCAGCGAAGCGAGGACTTATAGCAAGAGCCGGATATGACAGAGGATGCGGTTTGTGATTTTTTGATTTATTGAATAGAACATTTTTTTATGGTAGTTTTTAAGAATGAAAGAACTTGAATTGAAATATGGATGCAATCCAAACCAGAAACCTGCCCGGGTTTTTGTTGATGAAGGTGATCTTCCAATTGCTGTTTTGAACGGAAGACCTGGTTATATAAATTTGCTCGACGCTTTGAATGGCTGGCAGCTTGTTAAGGAATTGAAGGACGCTACCGGACTTCCTGCCGCAACTTCTTTTAAGCATGTTTCTCCTGCTGGCGCTGCAATTGGCAAGCCTTTGAACGACACTCTCAAGCAGATTTATTTTACCGACGGTGTTGAGCTTTCTCCTTTGGCTTGCGCTTATGCCCGTGCCCGTGGTGCTGACAGAATGTCTTCTTTTGGTGATTTTATTTCTTTGAGCGATGAATGTGACGAAGCTACTGCTCTTTTGATTAAAAAAGAAGTTTCTGACGGTGTTATTGCTCCAGCTTTTTCTGACAAAGCTCTTGAAATTTTGAAGGCTAAAAAGAACGGAAATTACTGTGTTATTCAGATTGATCCGTCTTACGTTCCTCCGGCAACTGAAGTTAAGCAGGTTTTTGGCGTAAAATTTGAACAGGGGCACAATTTTATAAAAATTGACGAAAGCTGTCTTTCTAATATTGTTACGAAAAATAAAAATTTGAGCGAGGATGAAAAACATAACCTTATTATTGCTCTTATTACTCTCAAATATACTCAGTCAAATTCTGTATGTTACGTAAAAGACGGCCAGGCGATTGGAATTGGCGCTGGACAGCAAAGCCGCGTTCACTGTACACGCCTTGCTGGTCAAAAAGCTGACAACTGGTGGCTGCGTCAGTCGCCAAAAGTGCTCGGATTGCAGTTTGTTGACGGAATTAAACGCGCAGACCGCGATAATGCAATTGACGTTTATATTGGCGAAGAATATGAAGATGTTCTTGCAGAAGGAAGCTGGCAGAGAATTTTCAAAGTAAAGCCTGAAGTTTTTACTCGCGAAGAGAAAAAAGAATGGCTTGCTAAAAATACAGATGTTGCTCTCGGCTCAGACGCTTTCTTCCCGTTTGGAGACAATATTGAGCGTGCGCACAAATCTGGCGTAACTGTAATTGCTCAGCCGGGAGGTTCGGTTCGCGATGATCAGGTAATCGAAACTGCCGATAAGTATAATATGGTTATGTGCTTTAACGGAATTAGACTTTTCCATCACTAGTTTTTTATAAAAGGCGCTGTTTTGCGTAGTTTGTAAGAATTTTTGACGAAAAAATATTAACATATTAAAACTAAAAACGCTCTCTGTCGGGAGCGTTTTTTTTTATGGTCGTTTTTTGCAATGATTTTGAGTTTTTTGTGGCGATTTTGATATTTTTTGGTAGAATAAAACAGGCGATTTTTTATATTTCAAATTTTTATCTAAAAACTGCAATTTTTAGATATTTTGTTTAGACATTCGGAAAAATAATTTTTTTTAAGCTGGAGGCATTTTTATGAAACTACGTAAGACTGAGAATCAGCAGGAAAAGAAAAAGGGAGGACGCCTATTTCTTCTTATAGGCGGTTTTTTAGCGGGGATTGTAATTTTCTTCAACGTGCTGCAGATTCGGTTTGTAACAAAAACTACAAAAGAGGAGCTTAAAAAAAGTACAGAATTTGAATATGCCCAGTTTGTAGATACTTATGCAAATCTTGAGCAAAATGTTATTGAAAAATATTTTGCAGCCCTAGATTACTACTGCAATTCAGACATCATAAAAGGAAATGCAAGCACGGAAGAAATTGTTTCCTGGCTGCGCGATCATGAGCAGGACAGAAATAAAGATTTTTTTGATTATGTTGCATGGGTTGATAAAGACGGACTTTATTATTCGGATATTGGAACTCAGACGATTGTTTCTGACCGCGATTATTTTAAAGAAATCATGCAGAACGGCGCAGATTCTTATGTTGATAATCCTGTTCCTTCTAAAGTTTCGTGGAAAACAGTTGTGCATGTATGCCGTGCTGCCAAACGCAATGGCGAAACAATCGGTTTTTTTTGTGGAAACGTTGAAGAATCTAATTTTGCGAAGGTCCTTGAAGATATAAATCTTGGTTCGCTTGGCGAAGCTGGGCTTTTTAGCAGCATTGGAAAGGTTATTGCCTCAAATCTTAATTCTGAAAAATTAAAGGAAGAAGTTGATTATATCCGAAAAAATGACCCGGCTTCTTATTCTGTTTTTCAGACTGCTTGGGCGAATGACAGTCATACTGGAATAATAAAAAATAGTGCTGGCGAAAACATTGTTATTTTTTCAAAAATTGTAAAGCACACGCCGTGGAAAATTATGCTTTTATTAAAAGAAACAGAAATCAATGCGGCTTCAACTGCAATTTTCTATAAACTTTTAATCTGCGGAATTATAATTACCGTTATAATCGTTCTTTTTGTAGGTTTTATAATGTACAAACAGATAAAGCCTTTGAGTGTTGTGGAAAACACGATCCGCGGAATTGCAACTGGAGACGCAGACCTTACGCAAAGAATTCAGTTAAAGAGCAGCAACGAAATTGGACGCGTTGTTGATGGCTTCAATAAATTTTCTGAAAAACTTCACATAATTGTTTCAACAATGAAGCAGTCTAAGAACGACCTTGTCGAAGTCGATGAACTTCTGCAGAACAGTACAGAAGACACTGTAGCGGCAATTAGTCAGATTATTAGCAATATTCAGGGTATGGACAAGCAGATTGGCGTTCAGAGCGAGTCTGTTCACGAAACTGCCGGAGCTGTAAACGAAATTGCTTCAAACATAGAGTCTTTAAACCGCATGATTGAAAGTCAAAGCGCGGCTGTTACTCAGGCGAGTGCTTCTGTTGAAGAGATGATTGGAAACATCAATTCTGTAAATAATTCTGTTCAGAGAATGGCTCATACTTTCCACGAGCTTGAAGAGAAGGCGGCAACTGGAATTCAAAAAAATAACGATGTTACGGCAAAAATCGAAGAAATTCAGGCAGAAAGCCAGGCTTTGCGCGAAGCAAACGTCGTAATCAATGGAATTGCAGAGCAGACAAATCTTTTGGCAATGAATGCGGCAATTGAAGCGGCTCATGCGGGCGAAGCAGGAAAGGGATTTAGCGTTGTTGCCGATGAAATTCGTAAACTTTCCGAAGATTCTGGTTCTCAGTCGCAGACAATCGGTAATCAGCTGGATAAAATCATAAACAGCATTGAGCAGATGGTTGATGCTTCTGGCATTGCTTCCGATGCGTTTAACGACGTTGCTCAGGAAATCAATTTGACAAACAATCTTGTTCAGGAAATTTCAAATGCAATGATAGAACAGAATGAAGGTTCAAAACAAATTGCAGTCGCCCTTAACAGCATGAATGACACTTCTAACGAGGTAAAAACAGCGTCTTTGGAAATGGCTGAAGGAAATAAGGCGATTCTTGATGAAATAAAAAATCTTCAGGAAGCTACATTCAGCATAAAAGACGGAATGGGCGAAATGTCTTCCGGGGCACGCAAAATCAACGAAACTGGAGCGGCGCTTTCTGAACTTGCAAACCGTATGAAAGCTTTAATTGGACAGATTGGTATTCAGGTCGATCAGTTCAAAGTTTAAAATCGGAAAAAATTCATATTATGTTTTGATTGTAGTGAAGTTCATTTTTTTGCTACAATCGGAGTATGTTGTTAAGAAACGATTTTTCTCAATTTACGCACTTTTTTTGGGATCTTGACGGAACTTTGACACGTTCTGCCGAAGGAATTGTAAACAGTGTGCGTTATGCGCTTGAATGTTTTGGAATAAAAGAAGCGGACGATGAAAAACTCAAGCGTTTTATCGGGCCTCCGCTTGCAGAGTCGTTCAATGTTTTTTATGGACTGAGCGAAGAGCGGTGCGATAAAGCCATAGAAAAATATCGTGAGTTTTATACGGAAAAAGGAATTTTTCAAAATGCAGTTTATGAAGGAATCCCAGAAACCTTGCAAAAACTCAAAGAAAGCGGAAAAAAACTTTACGTTGCAACTTCAAAACCGGAAGTTTTTATGTTCAGAATTCTGGAACATTTTAATTTATCTCAATACTTTGATTTTGCCGGCGGCGCGGACATGGCGGAAGCAAGAAGCGAAAAGCACAAAGTTATTGAATATGTAATTAAACACGAAAATTTGCAGGCCGAACGAAAAAACGGCAAGATTTTGATGATTGGCGACAGAAAACACGACATTCTCGGAGCGCGAAAAAACGGCTTAAAATGCTGTGCAGTTTTGTGGGGCTATGGAAGCCAGCAGGAATTTGAAGAATTTAAGGCCGATTTTATAATTTCAAAACCGGGGGATTTAGTTTGTCAAAGCTAGTTTGACAGATTTTGCTTGTCGGCTTAAATAATTTTAAAAAGCAAAACTCAATTGAAGCGGCGCTTTTGCAAGACGGAGAGATTCAAATAGTTCTTCTATCTGGTTTTCTCCAAAAACTTTTATTCCGTTTTTTAGCAAAAGGTCTGCCGTTATTCCGTTTCCGTCGATTATTTTGTGGCTGAATGATCCGTCGTAGATTTTTCCAGCTCCGCACGAAGGACTTCTTTCTTTTAAAAGCGCAAAAGAGCATCCGAACATTTTTGCCGCTTTTAAAACCTGTTGAGCGCCTTTTTTGAATTGAGGAGTTCTGTCGTTGCCTTGCGAGTCGATTACTTTTTCTCCGGAAATTTCGCAGGGAGAGCGCGGACAGGAAAGTCCTCCCATACATTCCGCACAGACAGGAATTATGTTTGCGATTTTTTTTAGGCGTTCAAAGGTTTCTTCCTGCAGAATTGAGCCGTTGTTTCCGCCGTCATATTTTACATCAAAACCTAAGAGGCAGGCGCTTACAAGAATGTTCATAGAAAATAATTATGAATTAAGTTTGATGGTTGGACAAGAGAAAAGTATAAGCATAGAAAAGAAATAAAAAGAATGAATAACAAAAGAATATCTCTAAAATCTCGAAATAAAAACGGTTGTATGATATATTTCATGTTTGGCTGTATATTTATTTGAATTGAATTTAATTAAGTTTTAGAATAAATGAGTTTGGAGGAATTTTAAATGAAATGCAAAATTTCAGCTGTTTGCGCAGCGCTTTTTCTTGCAGTAATTCTTACTTCATGCGGTTCTAAAGAAAAAAATATTATTCCTTTAGAATTGTGGTACGGCGCAACTTTTTCTGAAGCTGGAGAACCGCCAGCAGATTGGGAAGTTTTTAACATTATCCGCAGAAAATTGAATATCGAGTTAAAAATTTCTGCTGTTCCTGCAAGTTCTACTGAAGCGGACAAAAAAATTATAGCTGCCGCAGATGCCGGACGTCTGCCAGATATTTTTGTTGTGAGCGGAACTGTCTTGCCAAAATTGATGAAAAAAGAATGTATTTCTTATGTTGATGACATGTACGAGCTTATGCCGACTCGTACTTCTCAAATGTATGATGTAAAAGAGCGCAAGTCGTATGGTTACAAGGGCAAGCACTATGCTTTGAGCCAGCCAGGTTCAGTTGTAAAAAATGAAGGAATTTTGATTAGAAAAGACTGGCTTGATAAACTTGGCCTTGAAATTCCTGTAACTCTCGACGATTACATGAACGTAATGAAGGCTTTTACTTACAGCGATCCTGATGGCAACGGCAAAAATGACACTTATGGTTACGGCGCTTATCTTGAAATCAAAAAGAATTCAGAAGGTTTGGGTGTGAAATTTGACCCGATTTTTGGCGCTTTTGGAGTAGAAGGAACTTTTGATTTTAACAAAGATACTGCCGGACTTAATATTTACAAAGACAGTTATTTTGACGCAGTAAATTTTGTGCGTCAGATGGTTAACGAAAAAGTAATCGATCCGAACTGGGTTGTTTATAAGAAGGATGATTTTAGAAATGCCTGGAAATCAGGTCGTTTTGGAATTATGCGTGAACAAAATGCAGCCTTTGCCCTCGAAAACAACTATTCACCTTTTGACGAAAAGTTTCCGGATGGAGAATGGATTGTAATTGAGCCTCCGACAGGTCCTTCTGGGGTTAAATCGGTTGGAATTTACACTGACCAGGGACACCGCATCTATGCAATCAGCAAAAATGCCAGAGAAAAAGGCAAGATTGAGGCAATTGCAAGGCTTCTTGAATGGATGAGCAGCGAAGAAGGTTATTATCTTTTGGGATTTGGTGAAGAAGGCGTAAACTACAGACGTGACGAAAATGGAAAAATCACAACTGAAGGTTTGGCTGACCCTTCAAAAGCGTATACTCAAAAATCATTTGCACGTTATCTTCAGCTTAGAAATTTGATTTTTTATAACAGCGAAGTTGAGCTTGAAAGCCGCTATCCAACCTGGGTAAGCCGCAACGGCAAAAAAATGAGCGCATACGCAGTTTTAAAAAATATGCAGAATCAGGACTGGACTCCAGCCCTTGGCTCAGAAGGTTTGCCAGCTCCGTCTGCCGAAGTAAAAAAATATTACGAGCAGGGCGTTATGGACTTTGTTACAGGAAAACGTGCCCTTATTAGAGAAAACTGGCAGCAGTGGCTCAACGGATTTACACGCATTGGCGGAATCGACTGGGAACGCAAATGTAAAAATTACGTTGAAAGCAACAACCTGCTTACCGAATAGTTTTGCCCATTTCGCTGGCATTTAGTCTATCCAGCGGAGTGTTCTTTTTTTGACAGCGCCGGCTTTTATGCTGGCGTTTTTCGTTTAAAAAGGTTTCGATAATTTCTGTAATTGCCCATAAAGCGATAAATCCCAAAAATAAAAAAAACATAGCCATAAATGCTCCTCCTTAGTTGGTATGCCAATGATAAAACAACTAGTGAGACACTGATTGTCCTTGGTAAAAAAGTTTTCTTGTGCGATAACGGTAAATTATCAACCAGAGTTTTTTAGTTAAGTTTTTTTATGATAAAATAAGCGGAATATGTTTTTTTTAAGGGGAGTGTTGTTATGAATAGAAGAAAATCGATAGTTATTACTTCTGTTTTGACTGGCTTGGCTGTTATTTGCGCGCTGGCTGGAATTGCCCTTTTAATTTTTATTTTTCTTAAGGGCGAAATAAATAGATTTGAACCTTTTGAGTTGGACGAAAACAAGACTTACGATGTTCTTTATATAAGTTCTTATGATCCTCGCTATTTGATTACAAAGAATCAGCTTGAAGGCATTGAATATTCTATGCAAAAAAAAGGCATCATGTACGAAGTTATGTACATGGACATGCTTAATTATAACACTGTCGAAAATTACGAGCTTTTTTATCAGACAGTAAAGCATAAAATTTCTATGCGTCCGACAAATTACAAGGCGGTTATTGTAAGCGATGACGCTGCCTTAACTTTTATTGAGCAGTTCCATAACGAACTTTTTAAAGATGTTCCGGTTGTATTTTTTGGAATAAACGATATTGCTCATGCAAAAAATGCTCAAAAAAATCCATGGTTTACAGGATTTGGAGAAAAAAATTTTGTTGATGAAACTCTTGAAATAATCATTGAGCAAAATCCTAATGTTAAAAAAGTTTGCTGTATTCTTGATGATTCTTTAACGGGCCGTGGCGACAGAGAGCAATTTTTGGACGCAATAAAAAAATATCCAAACTTAACCTATGAGTTTATTACGATTTCTCGAAATTCTCCTGAACAGATTGCTAATCGGTTGTCTGCAATTCACACTGATTCAGTAGTTTTGTGTCTTTCTTCTTTGCAGTCTTATGCACACAGAAATTCTTTTTCTATTTATGAGCTTATTGATTTTATCAGTTCGTATTCACGGAGAATTCCCGTTTATAGGACAAATGCTGTCGGTATTGGGAATGGATTTTTGGGTGGAAAAGTTTATGATCACTATGCGGCCGCCTGCCATGCTGTAGAAATTGTTTATGAAATTCTCGAAGGAAAAAAACAGATTTTTGATTTTGAATACGATGATTTTGCGGCTGGAAAATGTATTTTTGATTACAAACTTCTGAAAGAATTCAATATAAATCCTGCGACTTTGCCTTCCGAAACGATTTTTTTCAACAAGGCGGAAAATATTTTAAAAAAACAGAAAAGTCTGTTCATTGCTGTTTTTTTTATAATACTCTCTTTGATTTTGATGCTCGTTGTTTTTATTACAAGCTATTACAAATCAAAAAAAATTAACGAAATTGTCATGGCGATGAATAAAAAAATGCGCCAAATTAACAGGGAGCTGATTGACTCGAAAACAAAACTGACTTTTGTCGCAAACAATGATGGTTTAACGGAGCTTCCAAACAGAAGTCACGGTGAGGCAGAAATAAAAAAACTTATACATTCTGGCTTGCCTTTTACGCTTTTTTTGATGGACGTTGATGATTTTAAAAATTACAACGACACTTACACACACGCATGCGGCGATTTTGTCTTAAAAGAATACGGACGCCGGCTTGCAAAACTTACTGTAAACGGTGAATATTTTGCGGCACGCTACGGCGGAGATGAATTTTTGCTTGTCTATAAATGCGGTCATATCGAAAAAAATGGGCGAGAGATTGAACTTTTGCGTCAATTGCTCAATGAACCGATGTATTTTAACGGAACAAAACTTTCAATAACCGTAACTTTGGGTTTTGCAGATTCGTCTATCGATGTTTCTTACGATGAGCTTCTTACAAATGCGGATATTGCAATGTATGAGGCAAAAAAGATTGGTTTTGGAACCTGTCTTGGTTTTATGCCGGAAATGAAAGAATCGGTTTTGAGGCGCAATTCGATTATTGACATTTTAAAAGACGAATGTGAGCATGGCGGTTTTGAAATTCGCTATCAGCCAGAGATTTCTACAAAAACTGGCGATGTCTGCGCTTTTGAAGCTCTTGTCCGCTTGAAGGATTATTCAGTTGGACCGGATGTTTTTATTCCTGTAGCGGAAAGCAGCGGTTTTATTGCTCGAATCGGAAGAATTGTTACTGAAAAAGTTTTGCGTCAGATGGACATCTGGCGTTCTGAAGGAATGAAGCTTCGAAAGGTTGCAATAAACTATTCAAATGGACAACTTGTTGATGACGGTTATGTCTTGCATCTGAAAAACATGATGGAAAAATACAGGATTCCGTCAGATCTAATTGAAATTGAAATTACAGAAAGCCTTTTTATGGGTAAAAAAGGCCGCGTAACTCAGCTTTTTGACGAACTTGCAAAAATTGGTGTTACACTTGCTCTTGATGATTTTGGAACGGGGTATTCTTCTCTCAGCTATTTGACTTTTGTTCCAGCGGACAAGGTTAAAATAGACAAGTCTCTCGTTGATAATTATCTTGTAGATGGAAAAGAAGATTTTATTCAGAATATTGTGCAGCTTGTGCATGGTTTGGGAATGAAACTGGCTGTTGAAGGCGTTGAGCATAAATGGCAGTATGACAAGCTCTGTTCTATGAATTGTGATTTTATTCAAGGATATTTGTTCAGCAAGCCGATTAGCGCGGATGATGTTCCTGAATTTTCAGTTGCGGTTTGATTTATGACTTTGCTTGAAACTTATTACAATAAATTTAACGAAGAGCATCGCCTTTCGACACGGCATGGAATTGTAGAATATACAGTTGCTCAAAAATATATTCACGAGTGCATTGGTGAACGAAAAAATCTTAAAATTCTTGATGTTGGAGCTGGAACCGGACGCTATTCTGTGGCTTTAGCTCAAGAAGGTCATTTTGTTACGGCGGTTGAGCTTGTTGAACGAAATCGGAAGGTAATTGAGTCAAAGCATCAGGCTGGAGTTCATATCTGGCCGGGAAATGCCCTTGACTTGAGTTTTCTGGATGCGGATTTTTTTGACATAGCCTTGATTTTTGGGCCGATGTATCATTTGCACACGAAAGAAGAAAGAATTAAGGTTTTTGAACAGGCTAAGCGAGTAACAAAAAAAGGCGGTTTTATTCTTGTTGCCTATGTTATGAACGATTACAGTATAATCGAATACTGCTTTAAGAAAAACAAAATAAAAGAGTGTTTTGAAAACGGCAGCGTGACAGAAGATTTTAAAACCGTAAGCAGCGAAAAAGAGCTTTACAGTTACCTTCGGCTTGATGATATAAATGAATTGAATAAAATAGCTGGTCTTGAACGCATAAAAATTATTGCGGCGGACGGCCCTTCTGACTATATGCGCCGGGAATTAAATGCAATGGACGAAGAAACATTTGAGCTTTTTGTAAAATATCAGCTGGCAAATGCAGAACGGATTGAATTGCTCGGTGCTTCTAGCCATACTGTCGATGTTCTAAAAAATACAAAATAATTCAAAAATTGCGTTAGCGATGATAGCCCCAGCGTCAGCTGTCCCCGGAAGGGACGGAGCGAATGCGGAGGGGCGGTCGTAGCGACGGCGCAGCCGTAACGCCCTTGCATATTCCTGAAGAATTTTATAAACTGTGCAAAATGACATTTTGTTGATTTTTGTCAAACTCAATTTTTTTATTTTTATGGGAGAAAACTATGGCAAAGAAATATGCATTTTTGTTTCCTGGACAGGGTGCTCAGGCACAGGGAATGATTAAGGATATTTGTGAAGCATATCCGGAAGCGCAAAAGGTTGTTGACGAAGCTTCTAAGATTGCTGGAAAAGATGTTGCAAAACTTTTGTGGGATACTCCTCAGGAAGAGCTTAACCGCTCGGATAACAGTCAGCTTGCGATTACTACGGCAAGTATTGCGATAATGGCCGCTCTTAAAACAAAGGGAATTGAGCCTTCTGCTGCGATGGGATTTTCGCTCGGAGAATTTCCTGCTCTTTATGCCGCCGGAATTTTGTCTTTTGAAGATGTTATCAAAATTGTATGCCAGCGTGGTTCGATAATGCAGACTGTCTGTGAACAGATTGCTGAAGAGAATGCTGGAAATGCGCCTGGAATGAGCGCTGTTCTTGGTTTGCCGCCAGAAAAAGTTGAAGAAATCGCTGCCGGAATCGATGGCGCTTATGCCGCAAATTTGAATTCTGTAAAACAGACTGTAGTTGCAGGAACTGCCGACGGGCTTGCTAAGGTAGAAGAAGCGGCGAAGGCTTGCGGGGCGCGTCGTGTTGTACGTCTTGCTGTTGCTGGTCCTTTCCACTCGCCGCTTATGCAGAGAGCTGCTGATAATTTTAAGGTGGCGCTTGAACCTTTTACGTTTACAGATCCAAAAATTACGCTTTTTTCTAATGTGACAGGAAAAAAAGTTACAGAAGGCGCGCCTGCAAAGGCAAGTGCGGTTGAGCATCTTACTAATCCGGTTCGCTGGACTGACGAAGAAAAAGTTCTTGCTGATTTGATTAAGGAAGATGGAAGTGAGTGGGCTGTTCTTGAAGTTGGTCCTGGAAAAGTTTTGTCTGGTCTTTGGGGACAGACTGAATTTGGTGCGACTTTGCCTGCTGTTGCTGTAAACACTGCTGAAGTTTTGGCAGCACTTTAATAAATTTGGGAGGAAGTATGTTGCTTCAGAATAAAAAGGCTCTTGTGACTGGTTCTAGCCGTGGAATTGGCCGTGGAATTGTTGAATCTTTTATTAAAAACGGTTGTGAAGTTTGGGGACTTTGTTCTAAAGAAAGTGCCGGAAAAGCAGAAATCGAAGCTCTTGCAAAAGAAAACGGTGTGGCTTTTCACGAAATTTATGCTGATGTAGGCAATGCTGAGCAGGTGACAGAAGTTGTAAAAGCCGCTCTTGCAGAAGCCGGCGGTTTTGATGTTCTTGTAAACAACGCTGGAATTACGCGCGATGGTCTTTCGTTCAGAATGAAAAAAGCTGATTGGGACGATGTTTTGAGAGTCAACCTTACGGCTGCTTTCTTAATCTGTCAGATTGTTTCTAACGATATGATCAGAAAACGTTCTGGTTCAATTATCAATATGTCTTCGATTGTCGGAGTTCATGGAAACGGCGGTCAGGTTAACTACGCTGCTTCTAAAGGCGGTCTTATTGCTTATTCTAAATCTCTGGCTGCAGAAGTTGGAGGCCGCGGTGTTCGTGTAAACTGCATTGCTCCTGGTTTTATCGAAACTGATATGACTAATGTTCTTAAAGAGGAATTGAAACAGGCTATGATTGAAAAAATTCCTCTCAAACGACCTGGAACTCCGGAAGATGTTGCAAATACCGCTCTTTACCTTGCGAGCGACTTGAGTTCTTATGTGACAGCACAAGTTATTGGTGTTGACGGTGGAATGGGCGCGTAAAATTTTACGCTGACAAAGACTTGTTTTTGCCGTATATTTCTTGCTTGCGCGCCTTTATGGCGCGTTTTTTTATTCTATTTTTAAGTTTTTCAGGAATATTTCTGTAAAAATTTGCGGAGAATCTTTGTTCTGATAGTATATTCCCGCTTTAAAATAATTGCGTTCATCGGAGCGGACTATTTCTGAAAAGGTTATGCTTTCTTTTTTTTCTCCATCGCGGAAAATTGTGAGTTTTTTGTCTTCTGTTTGAATTTTGATTGTAGTCTCTTTTGAAGGAATCCAAGCACCAAGCTCAATTTTTATTGGATCACCGTTTATTTCGTCTACTTTATCTGCTTCGTAATAATTTCGGATCTTTGCAACGATTTTTCCTTGTTCTGCTTCGATTCGGCAGAGCGGACGGTCTGTTGCTTTTCCGTTTGCATTTGGGAGTTTGCTTGCCAAAAACTGCCCGACAGTAAATTTTGCTTCTGAGGCGTTGGAGCAGTTTCCGAAAAAAGTGTAGGTGAAAGAATGAGTTCCTTTAAGCGCCCATTTTGTTTTTTGGGCAAGTTCTACGCGGACTGAAGAACCGTTTGGAGATTTTCCCTGATCGGAGGCATCGAGTGAAATTCTTATCCAATCTGTGTTGTTTTTGTCCGTGTATTTTGAAAAATATTTGTTTTTGAAATTTGAGTTTTGGGCGAGAGATGCGGTTATCATGCCGCCGTCTTTAGTTCCTGACGGATACTGGAGATTAAAATCGATGTTTCCAGAACTGTCGGCTGGAATGAGCGGGACAGGACTTTGTCTTTTTTCGAGTTCTTCTGATGTGGCGTAAGGCATGACATAAGGTGAGTATTCGCCGCTGCTTGAAGCACAGCCTGCAAGAACTGCATTTAATGCGATTATTTTAAGAAATAATTTAGCGTTCATTTTTTTCTATTTTATAGTCTTTATTTTGAATTGTCTGCTTGTTATTTGATAGTTTAGCAATGAAAAAAACACTTGCTTAAAATGACAAAAACTGATATTTTGTCATAGTAAATTAAAAGAAAGTTAAAATCAGCTTGAAATTTTGCTGGTTTATTATTTTAAACAGTTTTGCGTGGCAAACTGGATTTTTCTATAGGAGGCATGATAAAAATTACATCCGTGTAATTTTTATCATTACAGTTTGCTCTAGCGTTGCTTTTACAAACTGTGATTCTCGCCATCTGTAGCTTGCCGCTAACGCGGAGTTTTATAAGGAGAAAAAGATGAGAAAAATTGTTGTTACAGGACTTGGTTGTGTAAGTCCAGTCGGAAATTCTGCTGACGAAACTTGGGCTGCCCTCAAGGCAGGAAAAAGCGGGGTTGCTCCAATTGCCGGATATGATGCAACTCCTTTTAAAGTAAAATACGACGCTGAAGTAAAAGATTTTAAAGCCAGCGATTATATGGATGCAAAAGAAGCTCGCAAAATGGCACGCTTTACACAGTTTGCTGTTGCTGCTAGTAAAATGGCTCTTGACGATGCAAAACTTTCTGGAAACGAGGCTGTGCTTGACAAGGCTGGTGTTTATCTTGGCGTTGGAATCGGTGGTTTTGAAGTTACAGAAGCCGGATTCAAATCATATTTTAGCTCAAACTTTACACGCACTCCTCCAATGACAATTCCTGAGCTTATTCCAAACGAAGCTGCAGGAAATATTTGTATCGTAAACAACATTCACGGTCCGGCTCACACTGTTTGTACCGCCTGTGCTTCTGGAACAGATGCGATTGGCTATGCTCTTGATCAGATTCGTGCAGGACGCGTGGATGTTGCTCTTGCCGGCGGTACAGAATCTGCAATCAACGGATTTACAAACTTGAGTTTTGGCGTTTTGCAGGCACTTTCTTCAAAATGGGCAGACAATCCTTCAAAAGCAAGCCGTCCGTTCGACAAAGACCGTGATGGATTTGTTATGGGCGAAGGTTCAACAATCCTTATTTTGGAAGAATACGAGCATGCAAAAGCACGTGGCGCTAAAATTTATGCAGAAGTTGCAGGATACGGAACAACAACAGATGGTTACCACCTTACAGCTCCAAACCCGAACGGAATCGAAGGGGCACGCGCAATGACTCTTGCTCTCGAAGATGCTCATGTAAAACCGGAAGATGTTGTTTACTACAACGCCCACGGAACTTCAACACACTTGAACGATGCTGGCGAAACAAAAATGCTCAAAAACGCATTTGGCGACGCTGCATACAAATTGCACATTTCTTCGACAAAATCAATGACAGGACACTGCCTTGGAAACGCAGGCTCGCTCGAAGCTTTTGTCTGTGTAAAAGCAATCGAAGACAACTTTATTCCACCAACAATCAACCTTGACAATCCGGACGTAGAAGGCGGATGCGACCTTGACTATACGCCAAACAAGGGACTTTCAATCGACGTTCCGGTTGCAATGAGCGGAAACTTCGGTTTTGGCGGACACAACGGAATCTTGGTTTTCAAGAGAGCAAACTAATTAAAAAACTCTAAAAAACGCTTATTGCGAAAATTTTAGGGTTGATTTTTACAAAAGAGGGCGTGCCGGCTTGCGCCGTCGCGCTTTTCGCGGTTCCGCTGACGCTCCATTGGACGCAGCGAGCTGCTTACCAACGGCAGAGCCGCCGCTACAATCGCTCACGCGAGCAAAATGCCTGCTAAAAATGCAGGCTCTTTTTTTATAGGAGTTAAGATAAAAACAGCCGAAAACGGCGTCTGTTTTTTATCTTTCTAAGTTTGCGTTGCAAACTTACTAATTAACTGCAATTTTTCACTTTGCTACGAAATTGCAATAAAAAGTCAATCCTAAAACTGAAGTTTTAATCTTGACTTTTTATAGGAGAAAAAAAATGGCATTTACAGATATTGAATCACTTTTACCGCACAGAAAACCTTTTTTGTTTGTAGATACAATCGAAAGTTATGACGAAAACGGCTGTGTATGTACACGCAAATTTACAGAAGAGGATTTTTTCTTTAAAGGACACTTTCCTGAATATCCTGTAGTTCCTGGGGTAATTCTTGTAGAAACAATGGCACAGGGCGGTGGAGCCGCATTGAGCCTTCAGAAAAAATTTGACGAAGGAAGCCTGTTCTTCCTTGCGACAGTAAACAACGTAAAATTTAAGCATCAAGTACGTCCAGGCGACACCGTAAGAATGGAAGTAGTAAACAAACGCTGCACTAAAAACATGGTTGTACAGGAAGGAAAGGCCTACGTAGGCGAAACCCTCTGCGCCCAAGCCGAGTGGATGTGTCTCGTAGGAAAAGGCAACTAGCAAAAAGAATGCAAAATAGCCTTTAAAAGAGGCGAGTGGGCACG
>DLLE01000033.1:0-175 GCA_002477955.1 Treponema sp. UBA7570
ATACCTGAATTTCAAGAGGTGCGGAAGTTTAGTTGAATAATAATGAAACAAGATTGTAAAAAGGTAGAAATTCTTTTTTGCAAAATTCAGATTTATTTATTTTATTACAAAAAATTTTTCAAATACATCTATTTCATTATTATCCATATTTATTAGGCTTAATTTCGAGTTTTAA
>DLLE01000033.1:325-7685 GCA_002477955.1 Treponema sp. UBA7570
TTAAAACTCGAAATTCGACCTTTTACTTCAAAAATTATCTCTTTAAATTCATAAATCTTATCTATCTTCCCAACTCGCTTGCAGCTGTTCCGCTCCTGCTCCATTCGGCTTAACGCCTCATTGCGCCGGCTCTGCACAGCCGCAGCTCGCCTATTTTTTGCTGGAAGAGCGGACAATGCGGAAGCCAACGTTGCCGTAGACGCCGCTGGCGCTGTTCCAGTACTTGTCGTCCACCTCGCAGTAGTTGGCGCTGCGGTACCAGCAGCCACCGCAGTAATAGCGGCTCTCGTTGCCGTGGGAATCCCAGCACCATTCCCTCATGTTTCCGCTCATGTCGTAAAGACCGTAGCCGTTCGGCTTTTTCTGCGCAACTGGATGTGTCTTACTTCCGCTGTTGCCGTCATACCAGCCCACTTCGTCCAGGTTGTCGCTTCCGCTGTACTCATAGTTCTCTCCGCCCTTTGCCGCGTACTGCCACTCTTCCACTGTGGGCAGGCGGTAGCCGTTGGCTGCTTTGTCGCAGGCAAAGTTTTTACTAAAATTTTCCCACTTGCTATATGACCATTCCCTAAGATTTTCTTTTAAAAATTCCCATTTTTCAACACTTGAAATTCCATTATACGAATAGCATGGCTTTAAGCCTACTTTCTCACTCAGCTTGTTACAGAACACAACAGCATCAATCCAGCTTACATTTTCTACAGGCAAGTCATCGCCTTTAAAATAGCTCGGATTACTCTCCATTACTGTCTGCCATTGCTTTTGGGTTACCTCTGTTTTCATCATCAAGAAATCTTTTCCTGGAATTACTGCGAGATTAGCATCAAAAAGTTGTGCATACATATCAGCTTCACGTTTTTCTTTCCCCGCTCTTTCAGCCGCTCCCCATATTGATTTTTCTTCCGGGTGGGCTGCAAGCCATTCAGCCATATATTTATATTTGCCAAGCAAATACTCATAGTCGCTTGCTGAGGTTAAAGCAGATGAAAAAGTCAAAAGAGCTGCTAGAATCAGAAATAGTTTTTTTAGTTTCATAGTTGGGTACACTCCTTGTTAATTAGTTTTGCTCAAGATATTCAAGCCAGTTTTTGTTTTCTTTGACAACATTTCTATTTTTGTCAATTTCCTTTACCGTTAGGGACAAGCTATTTTCTACGATATTTAACTTTTTCTCCAAATCCGCAAGGGCTTCCTCTTCTTTTTCCCCATAGCTAAAATAAACAACCCTTTTCCCGTCTAAAATCAGTTTATGGAACATTGACTTTAGCAAGACATCATCATAGTTAAACCCGAATCCAACAACAGCGATTTTTTCACACCCTTTGAATCTGTTATAAATATCAACAAAAGGATAAATGGAATCTATTGAAACCAACGGTTTTAGCGCAGTCTGCGGAAAAATAAACGGAACGCAGGTCTTAGCTTTTTCTGCCTGCTCACCGCAAACAATGTCAAAACTCTTCAAATCAAGATATTTATTTGTCACGCCGTTTAAGAACGTTATATTCAAGCCATCAATCTCAGAATAATTTGTAGAAGCAATATCAAAATTCTCCGGATTGTTTTCTTTTATATCTGAGTAATATGTGTTTTCAAACGGTTTCTTCTCATTAAAGAGCTGCTCTATGCACTGCTGGATTATAAACAGGAATGAAACAATTTTGTTTTTCTTAGTCTCAGAGGCATCTGCTTTTTTGCCACAAGAGTTTTCCTTGAAAAGATAGCCGTAATACTCATTTAATAGAAGCTGGTAGTCAAAAATTTCGGAATATATTTTCTTTACTTTATCACTGAGCTCTATAAACAAATTTATTTGTTCTTTGCCAACATTTTCTACTTCTTCATTATCTTTTTTCGCCAGCAGGACCGAAAGAGTCTCAGCTTTAAGTTTAAGGAAATTTTCATAGTCAATTGAAAAAATGCTGTTCACTGAATCATTAAACAGTTCTTGAATTTTATGCCCCAACTCTAAGTCTGTTATAGCATTCCGCCTTATTGCATCCGCTTTTTTTATTAAATAAAATGCTGCAAATGTTTGCACAAGTGCCAAAAAGTTTTCCTTTGTATAAATTGTTTTTTTTTCTCTTGGCTTGGCATTTTCATTTAATTCTTTTGATTCCTTAAAACTGTTTCTACTATCAATGTACATTTTAAGTTTATTTTCATCCTCATCATTAAAATAAGGAAGTTTGTCGATATGATTTTCAATTATCGATTTCAGCACCAGGTTGTATTCATTTACCCCAAAGGGTTTGAATTTCTTTTCATCATCGTCATAATACTTTTTAAAATCCTTTTTTGCCTGTTCTATAATTTTCTCTTCTGGAGAGAATATCATCATTGCAAAGTCGCTTCCTGTTGGCATGCCAAAACAAACTTCCGCGCCAGCTCCAAAAAGAATACCTATTTTACCGTCTTTTTCTTTCATATTATTTTTCCAAAATACCCAGATTTTTCTCTCTCTGTGTCCTGCCGCACATATCCAAGTGTCATTCCCGCACTCGATGCGGGAATCTGTATTTTTTTTACAACAGCACCCGCTCCATTCGGCTTAACGCCTCATTGCGCCGGCTCTGCACCGCCGCAGCTCGCCTATTACTTGCCTGTTGAGCGGACAATGCGGAAGCCCAGGTAGTCGTCGGGGCCTGCGTAGTCCCAGTAATTGTAGCCCACCTCGCAGTATGTGCCGCCGTAGCGCCAGCTGCCGCCGCAGAGATAGCGTTTGTGGCCGTCGGGGGAATCCCAGCACCATTCCCACACGTTGCCGCTCATGTCGTACAAGCTGTAGCCGTTAGGCTTTTTCTGTGCTACAGGATGTGTCTTTCTTCCGCTGTTGCCGTCATACCAGCCTACTTCGTCAAGATTGTTGCTGCCACTGTACTTATAGTTCTCTCCGCCCCTTGCCGCATACCGCCACTCTTCCACTGTGGGCAGGCGGTAGCCGTCGGCGTTTCTGTTACATTCAACATTATCTTCATTTATAGAATAGGCCGGCTCAAGCCCGGCTTTCTTGCTCAGTTTGTTGCAGAACTCAACAGCGTCATACCAGCTCACTTTTTCCACAGGCAAGCTGTCGCCTGTGAAGCGGCTCGGATTTTTCCCCATAACAGCCTTGTACACAGCCTGCGTTATCTCTGTCTTTGACATTACAAAATCTTGTCCTGGAATAATGGCAAAATCAATGCCGCTGCGTTTTTTACAGTCCGCTGCTAAATAATAACAAGCCATCCAAAAATCATCTCCAACCAGTCTTTCAGCCTGTCCCCTTTCTTTTCCTTTACTCTTCAATTCCTTGATTATTCTGTCTTTCTCTTTCTCTTCCGCCACAACGCCTTGAATCTCCCGCAAATCCTGCACTGGCTTCATCTCGCGCACAAGCTCCTCGTTGAGCGTGCTTGTCTGCACAACTTTGCCGCTCACGGTGTTTATTGCGCGCAGCTTTGTAAAGTAGAATGTATAGGTGCTGGGCTTGTCCTTTGCGGCGGCTATGGCGTTGTAGTCAAGCTCAAAGTACAAAATAGGGTCTCCGCGCACCAGAAGAGACGTGTACATGTCGGTGTTGCTTATGTACTCTTCAAGCTGCGCGTCGCTCGCCGTTGCCATGTCAGGGGCTGCCTTTCCTGCTAGTGTCTCGTACTTTACAATGAACGTGTCCTGGAAGAGCAGGATTCCGTCCGAATACAGCGAGAGGTAGGCGTTCCAGCCGCACTTGTCGCCGTCGTAGGTTCCGTAGCCCACCTTAAGCTCGCCTCCCATGCTGCTCACAGTCTTTACAACGGCAAGCGTCTTGTAGTCCGCGTCAATGCTCTGCAAAAGCGCGTTCTGCTGCGCCATTGTAGACTGCTTTACGCTCTCGCAGTCGGCAAGGAACTTTGCAAGAAGAGCATCGTTGTTTGAAAGCACCTTGTTCGCCCTGCGCTGCTTTGCGGCCTCGGTGGGTTTTCCGTCCTTCATCTCGACGCTCGCCCAGTTTGCCTCAAGAATTTTTAAGGCCTGCTCTGTCTCGTCATCTTTCATCTGCGTGTAAAGTTCCACGCTACGCGCTTCCACACCCTGCCGTATCTCCACGAGCGCCTTCTTCTTGCTTTCAAGCATGCTTATAAGGCCGAGCACTCCCTGCTTTTCTGTCTTTAGCTTGCGCACCTCGGCTGCTTTTGCCGCGGCATCTTTTGCAAGCTTGTCGCGCTGTGTCTTTAGGGCAATGCTTCGTTCCGCCTCAAGTTTTGAGTCCGCGTCGGCACGTGCCTTTTGTGCCTTCAGTTCTTCCTGTCGTTTTTTTTCCGCATTTTGTTTTTCTTTAAGCAGGGCTTTTTCCGCCTCGATGCGGTTCTTGTTCTGGATGGCGTTTATGTCGTTGCTTGTCATAAGCTTGGAAAGCTCAGCATCGTACTCGTTCATCATCTTCTGGAACTGAGCCTCATTCTGCTTTGCAAGGGCAAGCTGGTCGTCAACGCTAAAGTTTGAAGAGCCGCTCGCAAGAAGATTCTTGTTCAGGTCGCTTATCTGAATGCCAAGTTTTTCGCCAAGCGTAAGGGTTAGCTCGTCTATTGCGCCAGTTGAGCCGTAAAGGTATTCGGCCTTTGAATATTCCTTGCTTGTTGCGCTTGCCATCTGCTCGCCAGTTGTAAGGTCGGTAAAATCCACGCTGATTACATATCCGTTGCCTGTCTTGCGAATTTTTGTAAAGAGCGCGTATTTTGCGGTTGTAATTTTTCCAAGCTCGATTGCGGTGGACTCATCGCGGGCATTGCTTTCGCTTTCCGCCTGGAGTTTTTTTAATGCCGCCTCGGACTTTGAGTCAACCACAGTTTTCATTCCAAGAAATTCCTGCAGGTTGCTCTTTAATTTGTCCTGAATCTGTCCCGGAAGCCACGCCGCCACTGAACCGGCAAGGTTTACAACTTCCTGATTCACAACCTGAACGGAGTTTTTTTGAAATTTATTTTCTTTTTTAGCATTATTTTCTATTTTAGCATTTTGTTCTATTTTAGCATTATTTTCTATTTTAGCATTTTGTTCTATTTTATTATTGTTTATAGAAACACTTTCTGTCGTTTCGCAAGAATTAAGAGATAGTATAAAAACAATCACTAATAAAAATACTATTTTTTTCATTTAGAATTTTCCTTGATACTTTCATTTTCTAAAAATTTACAGATAAAATATTCAACAGTGTTATCTTTTGGCTTATAAATTATACTCAAAGTTAGCTTTTCTTCTTGTAAAATATTTTTAAAGACTCTCTCTAATCTTTTGCATAACTAAAGGTTAAAGAGAGCCAAACAGGTTTTATTCTTTACATTAGATAGTCCGCCAGTCTCGCAGCTTCTTCTGTTGATGCCTTCGTCTGCGCTTCCTGTGCGTCCATTTCTTTTGCCTTTAACGCTGTCTTTGCTGTCTCGGCGTTGCTTGCCGCAGCATCGGCGTTTGCTTTTGCGCGCTCCGCCTCAAGACGCGCCATCTGCGCCTTGTAAAGAGCCTCCTCTTCTGCCTGTTTTGCGGCGTCCTTCTTGTCCGCGTCTGCCTTCATCTCGCTGAAGAGAGCGCCCACTTTCTTCTGTGTATCGGTAGTCAAGTCTGCGCCGCCCATAACGTCCATAAGATACTTCTTGCAGAGGTTGTCCCAAGTGCCTTTGTCCATTGAATAAACTGTGTAGTAGATGTACTGCTCGCTCTGATCTTTTGTTCCAGCCCTTGTTGTGCGCACTTTCTGGAAGAATCCTGTCTCCTCGCGGAGTCCTGTCATGTCCGCCTTTGTCTCGCTTGCAGCAACATAAACCGCCTCAAGCTGCCCCACGTCGTTCAGACCCTGGCCAACGCGTCCGATTACCTTCTGGCTAAGCTCCGCCGCCTGAGTGTAGGCAAATCCCGCGCGGCTCAAAGCCTGGGCTGCCGCCTCTGTTTTTCCTGTCGCCATGCTCACCTTTACAACGCGGTTTGCATCTGTTCCCCACTGCTGTTTGAACGTGTCTGAGTTTCCGCGCCTCATGTTCTTGAGCCACTGCGGAGCCTGCGCTTCGCCTAAAGTCCTGTCCGTCCAGTCAACAACCACAACCTTGTCAACATCGTCGTCAACATCGTTGTCAACATTAACATTGAGCGACGAATCCAGTGCAACCTTGGTGCTCCCGCAGCCCGACATTCCAAGAGCGAGCGCGGCCGCCACGCATACAAAAATCACCTTTTTCATTTTTTTCCTCCAGATGAAAAATTCTATAACTCAAGAAAGCCGCTCAAATCTTTTTTTACAGCTTCCTCAGTTTCCTTTGAAAGTTTTGGAAACGCCTTTTTCTGGGCGTTTTCAAGCGAATATGCGACAGACTTTTCCGCCGCCTGGACCTCGCACGAATAAACCGTTTTTTCCTCTTTGTTCTGGATTTTTAGTTCCAGTCCGGGTTTTATAGATACAGGCTCGCTTCCCGACACATTCAGCTCTATGAGGACTTCCGCAATGTAGTTTGCCTGCTCAATATTTTTGGAGACTTTAAGCCCGCAGTCTGTAAATACGGAAGAAACCGCGCTTTCCGCAAGGCGGCTATAGTCGTTTTGCGTCTGAATATATATAGAACAGTTCTGCCTGCTTTCCTCAAAAATCACCGGAACATGAGAGATTTTGTCGCGCTCGTCCTGATAAGCCGCCTCTTCATTTGGGTTTATGATTCTGCCGTACTCAAGTTTTTCCAGAAGCTCTGTTGCGCTCCGCCACACCTTGCCGCACATTCCGGCTTTGGAAAAATAGTCCGGCTCATTTTCAAGATTTTTGTAGAGACCGTTAAAGCTGTTTTTTTTGATTTCAATCTGAGGCTTGTACTGCTGCCATGCGTCATTGCGGTTCATGTAGACCACGCAGTACCACTTTTTTTCCGCCTTGTAGTAGAAAGGCTCGGTGTACTCAAGAGCAAAAAGCTCCACCTCGGACTGAACATTCACGTCGTCCACAACAAGAGTTTTCTCCTCCGCAGAATTTGCCGCTGTAACGGAAGTCATTGTCGTTGAAAGATTCGCGTTCACGCTTGTCTTGAAGTAGCGCGAGAGCGCGGCGGTTGCATCAGTCCTTGCTTTTTCGGCTGTATCGCCGCTTCCGCGCTGGGCAAGATATTCAGAATTCGGATATACAGTCCTGTAGTTCTGAACCCATTGCGGCATCGCCGCTTTTTTTGCAAAAAGCGGCAAAAGACAGCAAAATACCGCCGTCAAAATGAGGAAAGATTTTTTCATGTGATTTTCTCCAGAGACAAAAAAGGCGGATTCCGCACGCACAGGCACGCAAATTCCGCCTTTATAAGGATTTTTATAGATGGGGTATGAGAATTTACATTTGGAAGAGAGTACGCCTGCAGCAATCGAGCAATCGAGCAAT
>DLLE01000033.1:7735-7890 GCA_002477955.1 Treponema sp. UBA7570
ATCGAGCAATCGAGCAATCGAGGCTAGCAAACTGATAAATTCTCGTCAAGTACATAGCACTATTTTATTGCAAGAATATCTCGATGTCAATTTTTATAGCAATGTGTCTGTATGCCCTTTGCAACGTGTTTTTTCTGCGTTAGCGCTGGGAATGG
>DLLE01000033.1:7966-8448 GCA_002477955.1 Treponema sp. UBA7570
AGCGAACCATGGACATAGCGACCCGAACGCAGTGAGGGGAACGCCCGGAATAACAAACGAACTCTTTTATTGTGCCAAGGCTTTTTTTACGGCCTGCAAATCTTTTTTTAAGAGCGGGCTTTCGGGATTTTGAGCAAGCTCTTTTTCGAGTATCGATTTGGCCTCGTCAAATTTTCCTGTATTAAAAAGCGGTACAACCTGATTGTGAACGGATATTTCGTGTTTTTTTAGAATCTGTCCGTCTATCATTTTTTTTACGCGGTTTTGCATTGCCTCGTCTGCAAGGGCGCTGCGGTTTTGAAAAAGTTCAAGCGCATCACTTTCTCGGTTTTCGTTAAGAAGATTGACTGCGGCGTTGTAAAGCGAATTTCCGTAAGTTTTTTGAAGGACCGCGCTGTTTCCAAAATTTTGAATTACTTTTTCGAGAAATTCGAGGGCTTTTTCCGGCTGCGAGGCGCGATTTTGGGTTATTGCGTAGTTGC
>DLLE01000032.1 GCA_002477955.1 Treponema sp. UBA7570
GACGCAATCGAAAAGCAGGCGATGGAAGTTAAGCCGCTCATCCTTTTGACAGGTTATTCAGCTTATCCGCGCGCAATCAACTTCAAACGCTTCCGCGAAATTGCAGACAAGTGCGGAGCCGTTCTCATGGTGGATATGGCGCACTTTGCAGGTCTCGTTGCAGGAAAAGTATTCACTGGAGATTTTGACCCGGTAAAATGGGCAGACGTTGTAACAACAACAACACACAAGACTTTGCGCGGCCCTCGCGGAGCTATGATTCTCTGCAAGAAAGAATTTGAGGACTATGTGAACAAGGGCTGCCCGATGGTTCTCGGCGGACCTCTTCCGCATGTAATGGCTGCAAAGGCAATCGCTTTCAAAGAAGCGAACACAAAAGAATATCAGGACTACGCTCATCAGGTTGAGAAAAACGCACAGGCACTTGCAAAAGAGCTTCAGAACTTGGGAGTCCGCCTGCAGACAAACGGAACGGACAACCATCTCATGCTTGCGGACATCACTTCTTACGGACTGACAGGAAAGCAGGCTGAGGCGGCACTTTTCCAGGCCGGTGTAACAACAAACGCGAACGCGCTTCCATATGACAAGAACGGCGCATGGTACACTTCCGGCTTGCGTCTCGGAACTCCAGCGCTCACAACTTTGGGAATGAAAGAAGGCGAGATGAAAGAAGTCGCTGCGATTATCGATATGGTTCTCAAAGGAACAAAGCCGGGCGTAACAAAAGACGGAAAACCTGCAAAACTCAAGATTGTTCTTGACGAAAGCGTAAAGGAAGCCGCTTCAAAACGCGTTCAGACACTTTTGAGCAAATTCGTCCTTTATCCAGAACTTGATTTGGACTTCTTGAAAAAAGAATTTGTAAAATAATTCAGTAAAAATTGAATTAACTGCAAATAAAAAATGCACCTCCAAAATTGAACTTTATGTCCAAATTTAGAGGTGCACTTCAAAGTTTAAAACCTTATCGCATAGCCTTTTATTTTGCGAAAAGCATTTTAGTTTTCAACTGCGTGCGAAATCACTTCGCGGACTTTTCCGTTTGCACTTATCATTTCCATAAAATAAGATTTTACTTTTCCGTACAATTCAGAAGAAACAACGTCAAAGCCAAAAATCTTTTCATTTTTTAACAGTTTTTTGATTTTTTCTTCAACTTTAGTTTCATCATTTTTGCCAATTAAAATTCCTGAAAGTTCATTTTTTACATCTGGAAGAAGCGGATCAGGAGAAAGCTCAAATTCTTTTCCATTATCATCAATTCCAAGAAGATAGCGAAGCCAAAGCGCAAAAACCATAGGCAAAATTTTCAGACTTTTTACATTGAGTTCTGGATTTGCAAGATATGCTTTTACGGTTTCTCCAAAGCGAATCGAAAGTTTTTGTGAAGTATCGGTTGCAATTCTCTGAGGAGTATCTGGCATAAACGGATTTGGCAGACGTTTTTCGATTACCTCATCAATAAAAGTCTTCGGTTTTATAATTTTTGGATCAACTACAACAGGCAATCCTTCTTTATAGCCCAAAATTTCGACCATTTTTTTAAGGTCTTTGTCTTTCATTTCGTCACAAATCAAATTGAATCCCAAGAGGCATCCAGAAAGAGCAAGAGCGGTGTGCAGAGGATTTAGACAGGTGCAGACTTTCATCTTTTCGACTTTATTTACAGTTTCGCGGTCTGTAAAATAAACTCCGGCTTTGTCCAAAGGCAGGCGGCCATTAGGAAATTTGTCTTCAATTACAAGATACTGAGTTTCTTCGGCATTTACAAAAGTTGCGCAGTAAGTGTTTTTTGAAGTTACAATCAGCTCAGTCTCTTCAAAACCGTCTTTTTTAAGCATTTCCGCGACTTTAGAATTTGGGCGAGGCGTAATTTTATCAATCATAGTCCAAGGAAAAGCAATTTTTGTTTCATCCTTTAGATAATCAATAAATTCAGAAGGAACAAAGCCTTTTTTCTGCCAGTTTTCTGCAATTTTTAAAACAGCAGCCGAAAGTTTTTCTCCGTTATGAGAACAGTTGTCCATAGAAACCAAAGCAAGAGGAAGTTTTCCGGCATTAAAGCGTTCCAGCAAAAGTCCTGTAAGTTTAGACAAGAACATTTCTGCTTTTTCAGGCGGATTGGCAAAATCATGCTCATACTGTCCAATCAATTTTCCGTCAGAAGAAGTAACAGCGTAACCTTTTTCTGTAATAGTAAACGAAAGCATTTTAAGGCTTGGATTTTTAAATGCCGCAAGCACTGTCTCCCAGTCATCCTTAAATTCAGGATAGACACAGACAGAATCAACGACAGAAGCTATGATTTCTTTTTCGATAGAACCGTCGGCTTTTAGTGTAACTCCAAGAGTCAAATTGTCATGCGGCTTAAAAAGTTTTTCAACAATTTCAGGATCGTGACATTCGCCGGCAATAATTCCAGTATTCATCAAACCTTCGTTCAAAAGTTTTTGAGCCAAGGCTGCAGGAAAAATTCTAAAGATATTTCCTGCTCCAAAGTGAATCCACTCCGGATTTTTTCTTGTATTTTCTGCAATTTTTTTCGGGTCGAATTTCGGCAGTTTGTAGCCGTTCCATTTTGAGCCGTCTTTAATTTCGTTTAAGTTCAGTTTCATAAAATAATCCTCCATAAATATTTGCGGCAAATTCCGCCTTTTATATCCAAGCTGTCCGACTAACAGTCTGTTTTTTTCTCGTTTTTACTTTTTGTCTTTATTCTTTCAAAATTTCAATTTTCGCAAAAAAAAATCATCTAAGAGCTAAAATATTCAGGATAATTTTTATTCATATCTTCAAGCAAATCAGAAAGAACTTGCATATGCTCTTCATCAACCTTGCAGGCAAGTTCCGCATCTCCGTTTTCAATCGCCTTGACAAGCTCAATATGCTCTTTTTCCACGTCATTCGCAATTCTTTCGGCATTGTAACTCAAAATTCGTATGCGATGATCGTTTCCCGTGTGCGAATCAAGAACTTTCCAAAGCCATTCATTTTTCGTCTCCGAATAAAAAAAATGATGCAGCTCATCGTCTTTCTGCAAAAAAGCTTTTTTATTTCCATCCAAAAGGCTTGCATGCTGTTCAAGAAGAAGCGCCTGTAATTTCGTAGCGCAGATTTTTCGTTTATTTTCGTCAAGGCTTTCCATAAAAACTTTCAGAACGCCAAGTTCAAGCGTAATACGCAAAAATCTTTCCTGTTTGATAATATCTTTGTCCAAAAAAGCAACACGAGTGCCTTTTTGAGGAAAAACATCAACCAGTTTATCAAGAGAAAGCCTTAAAAGAGCATCGCGGATTGGAGAACGGGAAACATTCATTTCATTAGCAAGCTGATTTACGTTAAGTTCCTGCCCCGGTTTTAATTCCAAACTAAGAATTTTTTCTCTCAACACTCCATAAACAGAATTCTCTTGGTTTTTCATAATATTCTCCAAAAATTACAGCACGATTGAAAACGTTTTGCAGATTTGGGCGGCTTTTTGTTCCGTTCCACTGCACAAAAACCGGGCTGTCCGCCATTTCGCTATTCGCTACATTCAAAACCGGCGGCAGTAAAACTGCCGTCAATTTTGAACGCTTCGCGTGGCTCCCATCCCTGCCGCAGGCAGGACGTGTGCTTTAGCACACAGTTCAATATTCCGAGTTTTGCGCTGACAAAACTCGCAGCGTGCTTGCACGCAGCATCCCTGCCGCAGGCAGGACGTGTGCTTTAGCCAGCTCCCATTATTTTTTCTGCGATTTTTCCACAGCTTCCAAAAGCCCCTGAATGTACATTGCTCCGAGCGCGCGGTCGTAAAGTCCGTAGCCCGGCATGCACTTTTCGCCCCAGATTGTTCTTCCGTGGTCTGGACGAACAGGGCCGTCAAAACCTGTCTCGTAAAGAGTCTTTACAGCCTCGTACATATCAAAGCTGCCGTCTGATGAAAGATGGGCCGCCTCCTCAAAAACTCCCGGCGCAAAATGATGAAGATTTCTGATATGCGCAAAATGAATTCTTCCCTTGCATGCGCGCATTATCTCAGGAATGTTGTTTTTCGGGTTTGTTCCGAGACTTCCCATGCAGAGCGTGATACCGTTGTATTCCTTGTCAACGGCGCGGAGCATTTTTAGAATTGTGTCTTTTCCGGTTATTATGCGCGGAAGCCCGAAAACCGGCCATGCAGGGTCGTCAGGATGAATCGCCATTTTCATGTCGTATTTCTCGCAGACAGGCCCGATTGCCTTCAGAAAGTAAACGAGATTTTCAAAAAGTTTTTCAGAAGTTACGTCTTTATATGCCGCAAAAAGTTCCTTTACTTTTGAGAGACGCTCCGGCTCCCAGCCCGGCATTACAAAGCCGTTTGAATTGTCTGTTGTCTTGTCAAAAAAAGTCTGCGGGTCGATTGAGTCCACAACTTTTTGGTCGTATGCGAGAACCGTCGAACCGTCCGGACGTTTTTTCGCAAGGTCGGTGCGTGTCCAGTCGAAAACCGGCATAAAGTTGTAGCAGACCATGTGGATATTTTCTTCGCCGAGCGCGGCAAGCGATTTTATGTAGTTTTCAATGTATTTGTCGCGGTCAGGGCTCCCGATTTTTATCGCGTCGTGGACATTTACGCTTTCAATTCCTGAAATTTCAAGTCCTGATTTTTCGACAGTTTCCTTTAGATTCTTTATTCTTTCGCATGTCCATTCCTCGCCGGCTGGAACATCGTACAGCGTCGTGATTACGCCTTTTACGCCCGGAATCTGCCTGATTTGCTCAAGCGTTACAGAATCAAATCCCGGCCCGTACCATCTCAAAGTCATTTTCATAGCGTTTCCTCGTTTTTTTTTGTTTTATACAAAGCATTAAGTGAAATGCCGTCCGAAGACGGCACTGTTCCTCAAAAATCGCATAAAAGCGATTTTTCCATTTACTTATTACTTACACTGCATATCCGAGCAGCTTCGGCAGGAACAAAGAAACATCAGGTACAAAAGTTACAAGCATAAGACCTGCAATCATCGTCAGATAGAACGGAATCATTGCCTTTGTCGTCTTTTCGATGCTGATTTTTCCGACGCCGCAGCCGACAAACAAGGCAGAGCCGACAGGCGGAGTGCAAAGTCCGATTGCAAGGTTGAATATGAGCATAACGCCAAACTGAACAAGGCTCATTCCTGCAACGTTATGAACGACAGGCGCAATAATCGGAGTCACAATCAAAATAAGCGGAGCCATGTCCATAATACAGCCAAGAAGAAGCAGCATTATGTTAATCAAAAGCAGAAGAACTACCTTGTTCTCGCTGATTGAAAGAAGAGCAGTCGTGATGATTGTCGGAACTTTCAAAAGCGCGAGAAGATAACCGAATCCGCCAGCCGCCGCAATCAAAGAGAAAACCATTGCGAGCGTTTTTACAGTGTTCATCAAAAGTTTCGGCATCATCGAGATTTTTAGCTCTTTGTAGACGAAAACCGAGATTATGAACGCGTAAATGCAGGCAATCGCCGCCGACTCTGTCGCAGTGAACCAGCCAGCTGTAACGCCGACAAGAATGATAACCGCAGTGAACAATGCGAGAATTGCATCAAGACAAATCTTTAAAGCCTGTTTTAAACCGATTTTTTCTCCTTTCGGATAGTGGCGGATAACACTCATAATTCCGCAGACAACAAGGAACAGAATTCCAAGCGTGATTCCAGGCAAAAGTCCTGCCATAAAAAGCGCGCCTACAGAAACTCCACCAGCCGCCACTGAATAGATAATCATATTGTGGCTTGGAGGAATCAGAACGCCCTGGCAAGATGTCGCGACAGTAACTGCAACAGAAAAATCTCTGTCGTAGCCGCCTTTCACCATCATCGGAATCTCAATCGAGCCGAGAGATGAGACATCAGCTACAGCCGAGCCTGAAAGATGGCCGAAGAACATTGAAGCAAGAACGTTCACGTATGAAAGTCCGCCTCTGAATCTTCCGACAATCGCGTTCGCAGCCTTTAAAAGACGGTCTGAAATTCCGCCCGCGCCCATAATTTCGCCCGAAAGAATAAAGAATGGAATCGCCATCAAACTGAACGAATTTATGCTTTTTCCCATTTGCTGAATGAAAGCCATCAGCGGAATGTGGACATAAACAAGCGTAATGCACGATGAAACGGCAAGCGCAAATGTTACCGGCATTTTTATCAAGATAAAAAGAACAAAAGTTCCAAGTAAAAGCCAGATAGCTATAGTTGGGTCATACATTTGTCTCACCTCCAATTGTGTTGCAGGCACGCATTTCTTCAATAATCTGCTGGTCGGTTTTTCCACCAGAAGATTCTCCTTCAATAATCGAATGCCGATATTTTTTTAAGCCGAATAAATCCGTAAGCGCAAAATAAATAATGAAACTTCCGGCAACAGGCATCATGCAGTAAGCGGTTCCAGCCGGCCATTGTGTTGCAGGCAAAGTGCTTGCCCAAGTCATCTTTACAAGTTTTATTCCATAGAAAAAAAGAATATATCCAAAGAAAATTGTTGCCAAAGTGTTTATTTTAGAAATAACAAACTGAATTTTTTTTGGAAGCATAGCAAAAAATAGTGTAATAGCAATATGAAGCTCTTTTTCAACACCAATTGCCATTGCAATAAATGCTGTCCAAACCATCAAAAGAAGAGCAACTTCTTCTGACCACATAATCGACTTATGAAGCACAAGTCGTCCAAAAACCTGGCAGCTTACAATAATTACAATTACAAGGATAACAAGTTTTGCAAATTCAAGCAGAACTCTGTAGATGCAGTCAAAAACAAAAGTTATGCCTGAAATAATTTTTTCAAGAACGTTGTATCCAGGTTTGCAAATTTCAGCCGGAGCAGACGCAAAAAAATTCTTTATTTTTTCAACAATTGAAACCATAATAAAACCTTTTTAAACCTAACTAATATACTAAAATATTAGTTATAAAAATCTAAAAAAAAGGCAAGTTTACGTTTTTAGCAAAAACCTGCCCTTTATTCAATCAAAAATTACTGAGCCTGAATGTTTTTTATTACATCTTCGTAACCAGCGCCAAACTGTGCATACAAAGGAGCCATTGCAGCCTGAAATTTTTCTTTTTCTCCAGGTTCAAGTTCTGTAATTGTACAGCCTGCCGCACGAACTTTTTCCTCAGAAACCTTTTCCTTAGCAGCCCAAAGCTCACGTTCAAGTTTTGCAGACTCTTTTGCACATTCTTTGATAATCGCCTTGTCAGAATCAGAGAATTTGTCCCAAGTAAGCTTAGAAACAAGCTGCATTTCTGGAACGCGCGTGTGCTCGTCAAGAACGTAGTATTTTGCGACTTCGTAGTGAGAAACTGAATCGTACGAAGGCCAATTGTTCTCAGCTCCGTCGATAACTCCTGTCTGAAGTCCAGAATAAACTTCACCGTAAGCCATAGGAGTAGCACTTGCACCAAGAGCAGCAACCATTCCCATCATAAGCTGAGATTCCTGAACACGAATCTTAAGACCTTTCATATCGCTGAGTTTTGTGATTGGGCGTTTTGAGTCGTAGAAATTTCTTGCTCCTGCATCAAACCAAGAAAGACCTACCAAGTTATTTTTGTCCATCGAGTTAAGGAACTTTTCTCCGATTTCTCCGTCAAGAACACGCCACATTTGGCTTGCGTCTTTATAAAGATATGGAAGCTGAAGAACGTTGAGCGATTTTTCAAATTCGCTCAATGGCGAAATAGAAACACGTGTAAAGTCAATAGCACCAAACTGAAGCTGTTCAATTACGGCCTTTTCATCACCTAACTGTCCGCCATGGTAAACGTCAATGTGAATTCTTCCATTTGTCTTCTGTTCTACAAGTTCAGCAAATTTGTAAGCAGCCTTTGTTGTAGGATAATCCTGAGCCTGGTTTTCTGCATAACGGAGAACCATTTTTTCGGCTTTTTTTTCTTTGCATCCTGTCAAAGCCAATCCAGCAGCAAGCAAAACGCAAGTCGCAGCAACTAAAGTTTTTTTCATGTTGAATTCCTCCAAAAATCTTATCCTAATATACTAGAATATCAGTCAAGTATCATTTTGTATCTTCTTTCTTAATTTGTCAAACAATTTTTTTTCAAATTAACTAAAAAAAACTTTCATTATTTTTTTTATGTGTTATCCTTAAATTACTAGGATATTTTTATCTTTAAAAGTTTGCGTTGCAAACTTTCTTATCATCTGTTGTTTCTCACTTCGTTGCGAGACAACTTAAAAAGTCAATCTTTAAGCTGAAGTTTTAATCTTGACTTTTACAGGAGGTAAAAATGCAGCTGAAATTTTTTTATTGTCCGCATTGTGGCAAAATCATTTCAATCGTAAAAGATTCTGGGGTCGAAACAATATGTTGTGGACAGCCTATGAAACCGCTTATTCCAGGAACAACAGACGGTGCAAAAGAAAAACATCTTCCAGTCGTAACCACCGACAAACAGAAAATCACAGTAACCGTCGGAGAAACACTCCACCCTTCACTTCCAGAACATTACATCGAATGGATTGTTCTTCAGACAGACAAGGGAATTTATCAAAAAATGCTAAATTCTGGAGATAAGCCTGAAGCTGAGTTTGCAATCCTTCCAGACGAAAAAATCATCGCAGCTTACGAATATTGCAACTTGCACAAGCTATGGAAAACAGAATATACAGTCCTGTAATTTTGATTTTTATTTTAAACAAACTGTCCGAAAACAAAGCGTCAATTGCTTTTCCGGGCAGTTTTTTTTATGCAAGAAAAAGGCGCACATAAAAAAATAAGGTTTCCGCATATATACAGAAACCTTATGTGACTTAAGATTGAAAAACTCCACACACAAAAAAATCAATCTGCTGTCAATTGCAAAAAAAACTTCTCCTACAAAACTTTTTTACATTTTTCTCCGAACTTTGCTTGCTGTAAATCAAATTAAGTTATCTTACAATAAGAAGTATAACAAAGCGTTACAAAAAAATGAACTTTTAATCCCCATTCTTTGTGCGATTTATCCAAAGATACTCAAAAAATATCCAAAGATACCATTATATTGAATAAAAGAACGAAAAATTTGAGTTTTTTTTTCGTATGTTTTATAATAAAAATGTGCGGACTTATACAAAAAAAGAATTAAAACCTTATAAAATACTCGATATTCTCGGTATGATTTTTGCAGCCATTGGAACATTCAATAATTTTTATCAGGGAGTGGATCATCCTCCATTTACAGAATCTTTTTTTTATCCTTATACCAACATATTAGTTCCTGCAATCAATATTTTTACGCTTGCAGCTACAATCGTTTATCTTTTTATACCTAATCAAGTTTGGTTTTTGTTCTTTTTGTATTTGCTCGAAACAATAAACCTAATCTTTACAGGTTTTCCAGTTGTAGGAATTACACTTTACATCAACTTTTTTGCATTTTTTTGTGCTGGCGGATATGCAAAGTCCCACTTTAAGATAAAATTCGCAATTGCAGCGGTAATTCTTATAAGCATGATTTCTTTTGAATATAGAAATTCTCTTACAGATATAATTTATTACGTTGCATTTGCTTCTTTTGAAATGGGATGTTACTTTCTTTTGTATTTTATGCTGCAAGAACGGCTCAGTTTTCTTTTTAAAGATGTCGATGTTCCGGGTTTTGCTCCAGAAATCTCATTGCCGCAAAAAGGTTCCGTACTTAATTTAAAAGAAATGGGACTTTCAGAAAGACAGATTTCGTGCATACATTACACGCTCAGCACTAACTTCAATTTCAAAAAAATTGCAGAAGAACTTATTACAAGCGAATCAACAATAAAAAAAGAAATGCAGTACCTTTATAAACTTTTTGGTGTAAAAAACCGTGAGCTTCTGCGCCTTCTGCTCGTTCAATACACAATTGTCTAGACAATCTATGTCTAGTATATTTTATTTGCTTAAATCAACTTGACATATAACCTTGATTTATTCATATTTAAAGTATGACAAAGAATTCAGGACTGTCTTTTTTCCAAAAATTCATTTCTTCGATTTTTGGCGGCAACGATCCAGAAGCCGAAAAAAACAGACAATTAAAAATTATTGCAAAAAATCTTTCGCGGTCAGGCTATAAATTTTACAAAGCTGGTTCCGATCAGGTTCTTCCTCAGTTTGGAAAATTTTTCTATGACATTTACAAGATTATTTCTCCAGCCCAGTCGTTTTTTCAAAGCCAGCCAAATCCTAATTTTTACAAAAATATCGTAATTGATTTTTCTCTGACAGAATCCCAAAAAAAATTGTCAGAAAATTTTTCTGAAGAATCGATTTTGGCTTTTTCAAAAAATGTGCCTTTTGAAAAATTAAAGGTGAAACTTAAGCAGGATCTTGAAAATTTCTTGGGTGAATTTGATGCTGATAAAATAAATTCGATTGACTCGCTTTACACAAAGCTCGTTGGATTTAAATCGTTTTGTCTTTATGACTTTTATTTTCTGTTAAAAAAATTTGATTCAACGTTGAGAGAAGGCGAATTTAACAGGGCTCCAAAGCTTGAACCAATCGAAGGCGCATACATTGCCGAAGACCTTAAAAATTTTGCAGAAATTTTAAATTCATTGCCATTGGACGAAGAATGGAACGATTTAATGACAATGTTTAAAACTATGCGTGGCGTCGAACCTGTTAAGCCAAATCAGTGGAACAAAATCGTACAAAAGTTAAAGCAGCTGCGGGACACACGTGTTTTTGACATGATGATTGAACTTACGACAAAAACCCCTGCTTATGCAACGGATTCTGCGGTAAAACAAGAACACATCGTCGAATCTTTTATCGAATCAACAAAAACTCAGACTGCAGGCACTATAAAAAAACTTGAAAATGAACAGAAAAATTCAAAAATTGACAGTCTTTTAGTGCAAATCTTTAATACGGATTCAATTGTTATTTTAAAAAATTATACAGAAGCAGGAAGCGCTCCGCTTGAACGAAAAAATCTTGGAAGTTTTGAATATGCAAAACCTTTGAATTATTTAAAAGCCTTCCTTGTCGAATTTGTAAAGCGCGATGTGCGAGAATATGCAGACCTTGTCTTAATCCGCGGAAAATGGACTTTGCCGGAGCTTTCTACAGAAATGAGCAATAGTTACCACCAGATGTTTGAAGCAAGCGATGAAATTACACAGTTTGACGGAAAATTAAACGAAGAAGCCGAAATCGGAATAAAAATAAAGACACTTTTGCCAAGGGCAGACCGCGACAGAGAGGCGAATAACATTATCAAAACAACTTTGCGCGACATAAACTCTTTGGCAAGAGAGTATCTTGTAAACACGACAAAATCCATGATTAGCTTTGCGAAGATTTTAAAATCTGTAATCGAAGACCATCAAAAGCCGAAAGGTGAAATTGTGATGAACTGGAAAGAACTGGACCGTTTTGCAGAACATCCGATTAACCAACTTGGTGTGGAAGTTTACAAAAAAATATATCTTTTTGTTCAGTTGATGCAAAATGAACTGCAATAAGCTGCTATGCGCCAGGAACACGGAAGGCGGCGAAGCCGGTGCAAAGGCACCAAGGGTTACCGAGCCTGTAGTACTCCGACCCGCGAAAGCGGGTGGCGCCCTTTTTTCTATTTTTCTATCTTTTTTTAAGAATTCTTTCTGAAAGTTTTGTTCCTGCAAACTGAATCAAAGCAACAAGCAAAATTATTACAACTACGGAAGCAAGCATTATGTCTGTTCTAAAACGCTGATAACCGTAACGAATTGCAAGGTCGCCAAGACCGCCACCGCCTAAAGTTCCTGCCATTGCTGAATATGAAATCAAATTGATTATTGTAAGTGTAATTCCGCTGACTACCGACGGCAAAACTTCCGGCACTAAAACTTTTCGGATAATCTGCCAGTTTGTTGAGCCCATTGCCCGTGCCGCGGTAATTACGCCAGGATCAATTTCGATAAGCGCGGTTTCGATTACACGGGCAACAAAAGGTGCGGCCGCAAGACTGAGAGGCATAATCGTTGCTGAAGTTCCAATTGCGGTTCCAAGAACAAAACGAGTAAACGGAAGAAGAACAATCATTAAAATTACAAAAGGGAAAGAGCGCAGAACGTCGATTATGCGGCTTAAAATCATATTAAAAAGATGTTTTGGCATAATCCCTGTCGAACTTGTTATAAAAAGCAGGATTCCGAGCGGAAAACCAATCATAACAGCAAAAAGTGTCGAAAAAAACACCATTTGCAGAGTCTGAAGAGTTGAAATTCCAACTAATTCAAATATTTGAGACATTTTTTGCTACCTCGATACCGTTTTTGTTAAGATATTCTATTGCACGGCTGATTTCTGATTCTTCGCCAATAAAATCGACCAGCATTTTTCCGACTTTTTTGCCTTGAACCGACTGAATTCCCCCGGCACGCACATTAAAGTCGATGTTAAATTTTTTTGCAAGCTGAGAAAGCGTCGTAGAATCGGTTTTGTCACCGATAAAATGAAGTTCGTACTGCCCGCCGTCTAGGCTCCAGCGGACAAATTCTTTTTTGTTTTCGTCCTGTTGAACAGAAATTCTTGAAAGAAAATCCTTTGTAACATCCGTTTTTGGCCTTATAAAAATTTCTTCTACGCTGCCTTGTTCAACAATCCGGCCTTCGTGCACGACTGCAACCTGAGAACAGGCATCTCGCACAACTTCCATCTGATGAGTAATCATAACAACCGTCAGGTTCATTTTTTTCTGAATTTCGCGGATTAAATTTAATATCTGATGAGTGGTCTGCGGATCGAGGGCGGAAGTTGCTTCATCGCAAAAAAGAATGCTTGGATTATTCGCAAGCGCGCGGGCAATCGCAATCCTCTGTTTTTGTCCGCCAGAAAGTTTACTTACAGGCGATTTTGCACGGTCCGAAAGCCCAACTAACTCCAAAAGTTCTGCGCTTCGTTTTTTTATTGCTGATTTTGGCGTTCCGCAGATTTCCAAAGGATAAGCAATGTTCTGTTCGGCTGTACGGCTCGAAAACAGATTGAAATTTTGAAAAATCATTCCAATTCTTCGGCGACGGGCAATCAGTTCTTTTTCCGAAAGATTATCTACTCTTTCGTCGTTGTACCAAACTTCTCCAGAATCAGGCTTTTCCAAAAGACTTATTAAACGTACCAATGTTGATTTTCCGGCGCCTGATTTTCCGATAATTCCAAATATCTGATTTGAAGGAATATGAAGATTCACCTTGTTTACAGCATGAACCGCAGGCGAATTCTCTCCTCTGTAAACTTTATCAAGATTTTTTAATTCAATAACCATAACTGTTCCTGAATAAAATAACAAAACTGATTTTTTTAGCGATGTTCAAGTATTTTACAGGTTTTGAAAAAAAATCACAATCACGAAGGAGTTAAAAATATGAGCAAGCGCTTATAAGTAGACTTTTGGTGCGAAAAGTTTTTCGACGAAAAAAAATGTGTTATACGATAAATTTTCACCATCGCAAACACATTTTTTTTATATTCTATTTTACTTAAATATCGAGTTTTGGTAAGAATGGCAATTTAAATATCATTCCCGTGCTACGACACTGCGTTGTTTACGCAGTAAACTCGGCCAGAAATCTGTTGAAAATTTTCAATAAATTATCGGCCCAAGTCCAAAAAACACAAATTAAGGATATTTTTATAATACATTTACTTTTTTACAACAAAAGTATTGTCTTGTATAGAAAAATATTCTGCTTTATAGCTTGCCCAGTCTTTTTTCGTTTTATATGCATTAAGACCGTTTTTTAAACTTGGCATTAAGGAATCGATTCGCGCCGCATACATATTATCAGAAAAAATCTGATCCATTACATCAAAAGCCGCATCAATGCCATCTTTATTATTGTCCATTGAATAACATAAAGAAATAAATGCAGTTATTATAAGAGAACGAATATTCTCTCCATTATCTGTAAATTGTTTTCCCCATGTCGTTTTTAAGATTCCATCAATTTTCTCTGCTTTTACGATAAAATCATTTTCTGCTGAATAATCAAACGTAATTTTTCCAGATGAATAATCTTTCATAAATGTTTTTGCCCCATCAGCTTTTACCCATGTAAATACTCTCATTGGAACAACTAATGCAACGCCTGTCTGTGATTCAAATGCAGATGGTTCAGCCTGTGTTGAAACACAGCTTGTAAAACAACAAACAAATAATGCAAACAATGCAATCGAAAAATTTTTTACAGTTTTCATTTTTTTCTTTTCTCCTCGAAACTTCCAAGCACGGAGGTCCGCTTAATAGATATTCTTCGTCTTCGCCGCAATCCAATTAAATGTCACCAGATAATTCATTGCAGTTTAACATTTAGCTGTTATTGTACCCCCCCCCACTAAAAAAAAGCAACTATTTCCCATTCTTTCAATTTTGTAGTGCGAGGGGCTAAAAACTGATTTTTTTTGATGTTCCATTTTCTAAAATTTTGTGATATAATAATATACTATGAGTACACAATTTTCTCTTAATGAAAAAATAGTTTACCCTTCACAGGGTGTTGGTGAAGTCAAAGAAATTTTTGAAAGAAAAAACGGCGACTTGACCGTTCAGTATTACAGAATTTATCTTGAAGTTTCGGATATGATTGTAATGGTTCCAGTTGCAAATTCTGAAAAACTTGGACTTAGAAAAATCGTTTCTGCTGACGAAGCTCAAAAATCACTTGAACTTTTAGGTCAGCCGGTAGAATCTGTCACTTCTGATTGGAAACAGCGCTATCAGGACAACTTGAATCTCCTTAAAAAAGGAAGCATTGAAGATATTACAAATATTGTCCGCACTCTTTATCACCGCTCAAAGGTAAAAGAGTTGCCGATTCAGGAACGCAAACTTTACGATACTGCACGCAAACTTTTGGCAGACGAAATTGCAATTGCATTTGGAATTTCATCAAAAGAAGTTGAATCTATGCTCCATGCAAAGCTCGAACCGCTCAATGCTCTTCATGAAAAGAAAGCGATTCAGATTGACGACGACGATGACGATGATGAATTCGGAGATGAGCTCGGCGGCTCTTCAGGTTCTATGAGCGACGATGATAACTCTGACGATTCCGATGACTCTGACAATTCTGACTCAGACGACGATGGAGATGATGACGAAGATTAGCCGTTCAAACGAAGAACTGGCGCTAATTGTTGTTGCTGCCGGTTCTTCAAGCCGAATGGGCGGCATAAAAAAAGAATATCTTCCTCTAGAATCTGGAACCGTACTTTCTACCGCTGTAAAGGCTTTTTTAAGAGTTTTCCCATTTTCTGCTGTGGCTGTAACTTTTCCAAATCAAGAAAATACGGAACTTTTAAAACTCGCAGAAGAAAAATGCAAAAACGCTCTTTTTAAAGATAAAGAGCTTAATAGAATTGCAAGTAACACAGAATTTGTTTTTGTTCCAGGAGGAGAAAGCAGACAGGCTAGCGTTTTTAACGCCCTGCTGAAAATAAAAACGAATTTTCCAAATTCAAATCCAATTGTATTTATACACGACGGCGCACGGCCTTTTGTTTCAGAAAAAATAATCAATTCAACTTTTACCGCAGTTCAAAAATACGGCGCCTCTGCTCCAGGGATTCAACCTACAGACACTCAGAACGAAATTGATGAAAATGGCTTTATAAGACGGCATCTGGTGCGAAGTCAATTAACAGCTGTTCAAACTCCGCAGGTTTTTATGCTGAATGAACTTGTCGAAGCGCATAAAAAAGCAAAAAAAACAAAAAAAGAATACACAGACGACACTGAAATTTGGGATTTATTTGTTCCTGAGGGAAAGGTAAAAATCGTAGACGGCGACATTAAAAATAAAAAAATTACATATAAAGAAGACTTTTTTACAAAGTCAGAAATAGATACGAAAAAATCAAACGAAACAACAAAAGGAAACACAATGATTCGGACCGGTCTTGGATACGACAAACATGCGCTTATTGCCGGACGTGCTCTTATGCTTGGCGGAATAAAATTTGACAGCGAAATTGGTGAAGACGGCCATTCTGACGGCGATGTTCTTCTGCATGCAATTACGGACGCTCTTCTTGGGGCCTGTGGAATGGGCGACATTGGTTCTTTTTTTCCTCCAAGCGATCAAAAATGGAAAGACGCAGATTCAAAAATGCTTTTAGGAACAGTTTGGAATAAAATTACGCTAGAAGGCTGGAAACTTGAAAATCTTGACTGTGTAATTGCCCTCGAAAAACCAAAATTTCTTCCGCGCAGACAGGAAGTTATCGACTCGATTGCAAAAATTCTCCATGTTGAAAAAAATCAAGTTTTTGTAAAAGCAAAAACAGGAGAAAAACTTGGAGATGTAGGACAAAGCCGTGCTGTAGAAGTCTGGGCTACCTGTCTTCTTTCAAAATAACCTGTATTTCACACCTGCTTTCGGGCAATAATAAAAAAGCGGGCACTTTTTGTGTCCGCTATAGTTTCATATTTTTAGTAGCATTTTTTAATTCATAAAACCGTTGCCTTCGACAAGAAGGTCGATTTCGCCTACGCTGCGCTTAAGCCGTTTGGCAATTTCTTCGTTTGACCAGCCCTTTCTGTGCAAAGAAATTACCGATTCTCTCAACGCCAGTGAAATTCCCTCTTCTTTTTCCATTGGATTTTCTTTTAAATCCTGTTTTGTAATTTCAAGAAGAAGGTTCATTTTTTTGTCAATTTCAGTTTCGAGTGTGTGAAGCCTTGTTTCTGTACGGGCAATTCCTTCACGTCCTGTCTGAACTTGTTTTACACGCTCCTCCGTTTCGGTCAAGATATTCTGCAAAGATGACAATTGCTCAACTGCGTCGCTGATTTTTGAACGGTTACTGACAAGACTGTCAATATTTTTCTGAACATCTTCAATCTGGCGAGGGAAACTATCTACATGGCGATTTGCATCGTTAAGACGAAGTTCTAGCGATTTTAGCTGATCGAAAGTTTTATCAACTTCTCCGGCAATTGCTTCGATTTGGCTGCCCTTTGTTTCAAGACGGTCGTAACGGTTGGAAATATCTCCGAGAGTCTCCTGAAATTTTCTGACATCAAGCTGAATCGAAGTGAGCTGATCACTTGTCGAGTTTAGTTCTTCGATTTTTTGATCCATTGTTGAACTCAATTCGACAAGTTTTGCAAAGTTCTTTTCAATTCCATCAATTCTAATTTTTTCGCTATTAAATTTCTGAAGTTTTGAATTGACATCATCGTTCATATTTTGAATTAAATTGAAACTTGCAGACAGTTCATTTACGGTCGTCTGAAAATTTTCTACACGGGTAATTTCGTTTTTGAGTTCGTCAAGTTCCGATTCAAGCTGAGCTTTTAATTGATCCGCTTTTTGATAAACCTGCATCTGTGTCGAGAAAGCTTTTACTTCGCGGTCAATTTCGCTCATTCGGGTTTGCAAATCAGCGGCGTCATTTTGCATTCTCATTACGAGCTCCGCCTGATGAGTGTCGTTGGCCTCGTTTGCTTCCTGAATTTTAGTACGAAGTTCCCTCAAAACCTTTTCAGAATCTGCGCTCTGCTCTTTTACACGGCGCTGAGTTTCGTTGAGCATATCCTCGTAAGATTTGTTCATCTGCGCAACAATAGATTCGGAACGCTCTTTATATGAAGAAATTGAATCTTCAACATCTTTTTTCAGATTTTCAATCGTCTGGCTAAGTTCAAGCTGTTCGTTTTTTGTTTCCGTCCTGAAATTTTCAATATTTTGATTCAAATCGTCCTTAAAAGCAGAAATTTTTTGTTCAGAACTTTCCTTTACGCCGTTCAGCTGGTCGCTAAACATAGTTTTTGCCTGATCAAACTGATTTTTTAACTGACCGCGCCAAACATTGAATTCACCAAGCATAGCATCAATTCCATTCTGGTTTGTGTCTGCATGGGCTTTTACAGTCTCTGCAAGTTCCATAAGTCTTGATTGAATATCTTTTTCGGCTTTTTCAAGCTGACCGTCCATCCGCTGAGCATATGCGTCAAGCGAATTTTTTACAAAATTGCCTTGGCCTTCTGTCGCTTCGTGCAGTTTTGTCCGGCTCTCGTCCGCGTAAGCTTTTACAGACTGTTCGATTTCGTCAATTCTGGCACGCAAAGACTGAGCGGAATTTTCGATTCCTGTCTGCACATTCTGCAGCTGGCTCTGATTTTTTGCGGAAATTTCTGAAAGTTGATTTTTTAATTCTTCGTTATGCCGATTTTCAATTTCGCGTCTTGAACTTTCATATTCGGAGCTGAGGACGGCAAGCTTGGAATCCATGCTATTTTTCCAAGAATTTAAATCTTCTGTAATCGAATCCCCGCGTTTTTTTAAGTCGTCGCCAAATTTCATCTCAAAATCAGCAAGTGTCGCACTGACATTGTCGCTTGCGGTCGCTTTTATTGAATCGAGATCTTTTTCAAGATTTTCAATTTGGACGGTAATTTCTTCATTATTGCGTTTGATTGCAGATTCAAACTGAGACTGCTGGTCTTTCTGAGCTTTTGAAAACTGGTTAAAATCAGAGACAACTGAATTTTGAGTGCGTTCAAGCGCGGTTCTGAGATTGTTTTCCAAAGTATCAATGTCGCTTGCCGTCGTCTGCAGTTTGTTAAAGCGGTATTCCATGTTGTTGCGGTATTCTTCAAGCTGCTTGTCAACATTTGCCAGAAGTTCCGTCTGCTTTGCGTCGTATGCCGAAGAAATGCGCGTCATGGTGTCGCTGAGCATTTTGTTAATTCCAGCAATTTTTTCGTCTGCCTGAGACTGAAAGCCTTTGAGCTTTTCATTTGCCTCTTCAGCCGCATTTTTAATCGTCTGAGCAGTTGCGGCCGCTCCTGTCTGACTGTCAGACATTGATTTTTGAATCTGTTCAACCGCAGCATTCAATTCCTGATTCAAGGCAGAAACGCGGGAATTTACATTTTTTTCGATTGCGTTGATTTTTTCTTCGACGGTCGCTTCGTAAGTATTAAGGTGCTTTTCTGCAATTTCCTGAAAACGGACAAAAGCCGCCTGTTCTTTTTCGTCCGCATCGGTAACCGATTTCTCGTACAAATTTCCATATCGTGAACGAATTTCTGAAGTCTGTTTTTCAAAAATTTCACGGAGGTTTTCAAGATTTTTTTCGTTGCTTTCTGATTCAGACTTGATTTCTTCAACCGTCTGGCTCGTATTTTGAGCAAAAGTCTTTATCTGCTTATCAAAAGAAGAAACCTGCTGCTGGAACAAATTCTCGAGGGCTGCAATTTTTGACTCAAGCGATTTTGAAAGATTTTCGGTTTTTACGCTCAGATTTGAAGAAAACTCTCCCGTTTTTTTTCTAAATTCGCCTTCAAGAATTGAAGTTTTTTCGTTTATTGAATTTGCAAAAGCAGAATTTTTCTGCTCAAGGGATTTTTGAATTTCCGCAATCTTTAAATTCTGCTGTTTTAAAAGCTCTTCTGTGCGTTCATTTACGTTTTTTATAAACGACTCTGCCCTAAACTTTGCCTGTTCTGTAAGTTTTTTGAATGCCGCGTCTTCGAGATTCTGCGCTTTTTGAGCCGCATTGTCGTAAGCAGATTTTATTCCTTTTTCAATTTTATCAAGAATCTGCTCTGAATGAGCCGACGCAGCCTGAACATTTTTTTCAATTTGAGAAGCCTTGTCGTTGAATTTTGTAAGCATGTCAGCGCCAAGAACCTTGAGACTGTCATTATTCTTTGTTCTGAATTCTGTAATAATCTGCGGAATTTTTTTCTCTAAATCCTCAACGGATTTTTTTCCGGACTCGATTTTTGCATTGAGTTTTTCAACAATCACGCTTTCTTTTTTTACAGCCTGAAGATTTTCTTCAACACGGTCAGTCATTTCCATTAGTTCGTGAATGGCTTTTCCGTAGGCATCGACTTTTTTTGCAATGTTCGTAACTGCATCAAACTGGCCGTCAAAATTCTGGCTTATATTCTGAAAATCCGCAATCTGTTTTTCAATTCGTTTTACGGCAGCGGCCGCAGAAGTATGATGAGCATCCCATTCTGCCGAAAGTCCATTCAACTTTGAAGTTTGTTCCTTAAAATATTCATTAAGCTGATTGATACGAGAATCCGCATAATGTTTTACTTTGTTCATTGAATTGTTTTCTCTATCCAACGAATGTAAAACAAAGACAACAGCAACAGCAACAGCCGTAGAAATAAGAATTGCAAGAAGAGTCATTTTCCCCACCCAAAAAAACAGACTTTTTTTAATCTTAGAAGTTTAATGCTCAAAACCGCACAAAATTACGGTCAAAGCTGAATAATTTATTTTTATGGAAAAGATTTTTAGGATTTTCTAAAAACAGCCATCAGCAAATTTTTAGAGAATTCTATAGAATTATTTTATCACAATTTCTGTCAATTGACGATAGTTTGAAAAATTTATATCGGCAGATTTTAAAGGACAGTGAAAAATTTTCCGCCAAAACGGCATTATGTACGCGCTCAACATTCCAGCGTTTTTTGAACCGCATACATCATATTTTATAGAATTTCCAACGTAAAGAATCTGTTCTGGCTTTAAGCCAAGTTCATTTGCAAGAATTCCGAATGGAAAAACTGAAGGTTTTAAAGCTCCAAGACGTTCTGTTCCCAAAATTACATCGCAGTAAGAAGAAAGTCCCCATAAATCGCCCTTCTGCTCCGGAGGAAAATCCGACAAAATAGCAATTTTGAAACCGGCCTCTTTTATTTTTTTGAAAGATTCTTCAACATATTTAAAAGTTTTTATTTTCTTAAAATATGGAATAAGTCCGTCGTAGACAATTTCTTGAATTTTTTTCTTTGATTCGGCAACTGGAAGACCGGTCAATTCTGAAAAAAGACGTGCCTGATATTCATAAAAATCAGGCAATGGCGCTGTATGGTGCAAAATTTTCCGGACTTTATTGTATTTTACGTAAAAAGCAAAATTTTTCAAAAAATATGGAATTATCCGCACATAAAACTGAGGAGAAGAATAAAGAGTTCCGTCAATATCAAATGCTACAGCAGAAATTCCATCTAACATTCTTCGATTATAAACAAAAGCAAAGTATTGAACAATCCGAAAAAATTATCTTTTTTCTATCTTTTTTCGATTTTATACGGAAAACTTGCAGCTGCCGAAGAAGAATCCTGATTGAAGCGCCATGAAGAAATTTGTGCCGAAATCTCATTTTGAACGAGAGATGTTATTATCGCTCCTGGAGTGATTTTTATGCTATTTAAATCGACATGTCCGTTTGCAAGAACAGTAAATCTTACCGTAAGATTTTTTGTCGTATCAATTGTCGCCGATGCAGATTCCGAAAGCGCAATTACCGGCTTTACAGGCTCCAGCAAAGTTCTAGAACTTCCGTCGTTCATAAGAAGAGCGATTCTTCCGTTTGGAGCGCCCGCACTTTTTACGGTAGAACTTGCAGTAACGCCGTTACCGAAATTTGCGCTGTAAACCGCAGAAGAAATTTTTTCCAGCGCAGATGAAGTTGAATCTGAGACAGAACCTATGTTTTCGGTTTTGCTTCCGGCAACTACGGCAGAATCCTTGTCGACAGCCTTTCCAGCAGTTCCTTCAAAAATATCAGCCTTAGAGCTGTTTGCTGCAACTGGCGCAGTTGAATTTTCAGAAACGTTTTCCACCGCCTCATCATCAAACTGGCTCCAGTCAAATTCTTTTTTTGCCGGCGTTTTTTTTGTCCGTTGCTCCGCCATAAGTTCGTCTACGCTTTTTTGCAAAGTCTGAACGGCTGGTTTTTCGGAAACAGAAGATTTTTTTGATGCAGTATTCTGTTTCTGAACAGATTTTTTTTCAGAAACAGGTTTTGACATTTTTTGAGCAGATGCTTTTTGTTCGGCCTGAGTTTTTGGCGACGGTTGTTTTTTTATTTCCTGATTTTGAGGTCTTGGAGGGGCTGCTTCCTGTTTTTTTTCTGTAATTTTTGGGGTTGAATTTTCAGAAAGTGTAATTTTTACAGTTTTATAAACCTGCTTTTGAGGCAACAGCGCAAAAAGAGAAAATAAAATGCAAATAAAAATCCAAATGCCGGCAGTTCCTGTCAAAGCATATAAATTTCGTTTTTTTTGCAGTTTTGTCATTTAGTCAGTCGTCCTTAAATTCACCGAAACAAATCCATTTTTGCGTAAAACATCAAAAATTTTTACAATTGTTCCATTCGTCACTTTTTCGTCGGCTTCAAGCGTTACAGGATATTCTTCGCGCTTTTTTCCTTCGGTGTCAAAATTTTTAAGTTTTTTGTCCATGGATTGAATTGTAATTTTTTCGTCATTAAAAAACAGTTTTCCTGTGGCAGTGGCTGTAATTGTAATTCCAGCAATTGACTGAGCTTGCGAAGTTTCGCTTTCAGGAAGATTTACATTGATTGCAGGCAAAACGGCAAATGTCGTGGAAACCAGAAAAAACAGGATTAACTGAAAAACAACATCTATCATCGGTGTTAAATCCGCGCCAGCAGAAACACCTCTTCTTCTTCGTATTTTCATTAAAGCAAATGTCCTGTCAATTTTAAGACTACTTCCGTTACAGAAGATTCAAGAATTACGGTTTCTTTGTTTACAAGACGCGTAAAATAATTTGAAAAAATCATTGAAGGAATTGCAACAAAAAGACCAGCCGCTGTCGTCACAAGAGCTTCGGCGATTGCCCCTGCCAAAACAGCAGGATTTCCCATGCTTGCTCCAGCGCCAAGGACACCAAAAGCCTTGATGTTTCCGGTTACAGTTCCAAAAAGACCGAGCAAAGTGGAAATATTTGCAATTGTTCCAAGAAGCGTAAGACAATGCTCATACTGCGGAATTACAACCTCCATTTCGGTTTCAACGATTTCTTTTAAATACTTGTCTTCAAGGTTCCGGACAGAAATCGCCTTTTGCACAACCTGAGAAAATGGAGTTTCGCAGGCAACGCACAGTGCCATAGCAGCTTCGTAATCTTTTTTGAGCAAAACCGTATTCAATTGAAGTTTTAAAAGTGAATCGTTTTTGCGCAAATTCTTAAAGTAAAGCAAACGTTCAATAATAATGTAAGTTGCAGCAATTCCACAAAGAATAATCGGAATCATCAAAATTCCACCGGATTTTATTAAACTAAACATTTTTAATTTCCCCCATTTTATTTCTGTTAAAACTGAAATTTTACAAGTGCAGTTATATGTCCGCAATTCTGTTTGTATTGGCTGTGAGCAAAAGCCCTCGTCTTTACGGTAACCAATTTTATAATATCTGTTGCTTCGAGAGCAAGGCGAATTGAATTTGAGGCTCTGACAGAACCAGAAAAATCAAGAACCGGAACTTTTTCAGCATCGTCTCCGAGGTTTTGAGTAATAGAAGCCTTTAAATTCCACAAATTGTCCGGCTCAAAAATAACACAAGCCGTCAAACTCTGTTCGTCCTCATAGGACGGAACATCGAGCCAGTAAGATTTCCATGAGCCGGAAAATTTTAATTTTTCAAAATCTGCTGAAAGTTCGGCAACCGATTTTAATTCAGTCCTATTTTCCTGCTTTATAACGTAAAAACCTGCTGACGACGGAGAAGTCTTGTAATCTGGAGTCCAAACTCCGTTATCAAAAGCAGTTTTTCTGAATTCTCCGCTCAAATTTACGCTGAAAAAATCCTGGACAGGAACAGAAGCCGAAATTTGTCCATACCAGTCGCTCTGCTCGGAAGAAAGACAGAAAAGCGCTGCAAATAGATACTTTTGCTCAAGATTTCCGGCAGATTCCAAAACAGAATCAAGTCCGCCTTCAATTTTCAGGCAAAGCGGTCTGAAAGAAAGTCCGTATGGAATTTCAGCTTTTCCGCCGAGCAAAAACGGAAACAGGACATTTTGCTTTCCAATGGAATTTCCTGCAATCATACCGGCAGAAGCATAAACTTTTACATTTTCGTCAGTCCAGTCAAAATTCAGCCTGAATTCGCCCTTGTGAACGGCTTCAGCGCTTGAAGCCTCAGGCGCCTTTTCGAGAGAACCTGTTTCTTTTACGTTGAGCTGAGTTTCATATTTTGCGAGAAAATTTACATCAAACATTGAATTTTTCCAGCCCGCCAAAAAATGAGGAACAAATGAAAAATATTTTGAACTTTTTTCCCATCCGCTATCAAAAACTGAATCAGAGTCAGATTTTGTTCCATAACGATTAAAATAAGAGCCGTTTCCGCCAAGCTGAATGTACCAGCCATTTTTTAAAGACCATTTTGCCGACATTTTTCCGCCAATGTCGTTCCAAAGATAATCCGTAAAAACCGAAGATTTAGACTGCAAACCTTCATTTTGATTTTTGTACCAGCCAAAAAAAATGAATTCCGACTTTTCGTTCAAGAATTTTTTTTCTGCTTCAATTCCAGTTTTTCTAAAAAAATAACCGTCGGCAGCTTTTTTATCCGCAAAATCTTCTGCGTTTTTGTGAAAAAACGAAACCTTAAAAGGTGAATTTCCGCTCATTCGGTAAATATCAAAATCGCCGGCAAAACTGAACGGAAAACCGCCGCCAATGCTGCCTTGGGCATAGACATTTTTTTCGTCAGAAGAATTTTGAACGTACTGCTGCGAAACCTGCTCTTTTTTCTGTACACTTTCCATTTCCGGCAATTCAAGGCTGCCGGTATTTTTATCTGGAAGAATTTTTTTATAATCTGGAACGCTGTCTTTTCCAGCCGTCAGCGCTCCTCCGGAAATTACAGTTGTCACGTCTGGAAGTTCAATTTCGTTTTCTGAAGGCTGAACTTCTTCCGCTATCTGCGCAAAAGCAAATGTTCCACAAAAACACGCTGTCAAAATAAAAAATATCTTTTTCATTTTTTTTTCAAAAAACCTCTCATCAGTTAAATTCGGTTATTTTTTTTAGCAAGGATTTTACTTGCCTAATCAGTTTTCTTTAAGATTTACAATTCGCTGAACATCGGCAGCATACTGGCTTTTTGGATACAGATTTATAAGAACTTTTGCCGTAGAAAGGGCATCTGCCTTTTTTCCAGCCGCATCAAACGCTTCTGCCGCGCCGTAAAGCGAACGCTCGGCAATTTCGCTGTTTCCGCATTTCCGTCCAAATTCCGCCGCAGACAAAAACATATCTGCCGCTTCGTCATTTTTATTCTGTGATCTCAAAATATCTGCCAGAAGAACAGCATTTTTTCCGGCAAGTTCAATTTCATCATCGTTGTTTTTTTGAATTTCAAAAAGCTCCCGTGCAAGGCTTTCCGCCTTTTTTTGCTGCGGCTTTTCAAAATAAATTTTTGCAAGCTCAGTGCCGATTTTTCGTCCATTTTTTGTTTTGCTTCCGCCGGCACTTTCAAATTCCTGTTCTTTTTCGAAAATTTCCTTGTCCGCGCCAGAGCTCAAAGCCTGCAATTCCCGTTTTAAGCTGGAAATTCCGTCTTTTTCCGCCTGGTTTCCATATTCAAGAAGCATTTTGTCTGCAATTTTTAAGGCTTGTGAATATTTTTTCTGCGAACGATAAATGTCAATCAGTTTTTTTTCAGAATCATATTTATAGGAAGAATTTTCCGGCTTTTCGACAATTTCCATAAAATAAAGCGATGATTTTTCTATTCTGCCAATTTTAAAAAGGCTGTCCGCTTCAAAATAAAGCGCCGCAGGATAAAATTTCCCAGACTGATATTTTTTTAGGTAAATTTCAAAGAGCTGGGCTGATTTTTCATAATTTTCGTTTACATAAAAAAGTTCGCCGCGACGGAAAACTGACTCTTCTGCAAGAAAACCGGCATTTTTCTCTTCTGAAAGCTCGGAATAAGTCTTATCTGCCTGAACAAAATCTTTATTTTGAACAAAAAATTGGGCCATCAAGTAACGGCATTCAAAGCCAAAACTGTTTTTTTCGGAAGAATAAGATTTTAAAAGTTTTATAGCTTCATCATATTTTTTTGAGTCTGAATAAATTCCAGCAAGCAAGAGCACGGATTCATTTTTTTGCTCCTGATTTTTAGAAGAAGAAAGCGCGTTTCTGGCATTTTTTTCCGCTTCCGGATAATTTTGAATTTGAGCGGCGCATTTTGCCGCTGTTGCCAAAGCCTGGAAATTCAGGGCATTTTCCCCGCTGTTTTTTACAAAACTTTCCAAATTTTCAAGGGCATTTTTGTATTTTCCGAGCTGGTACTGACAGTACCCAAGATAAAATTTTGCCAGATTTGAATATTTTGAATCAAATTTTTTATCAGAAATCGATTCTTCAAAACATTTTTCCGCTTCCTGCCAATTTTTCTGGTTAAAAAGCGCAAGAGCCTTCATGTAATCCGACTCGCTTCCATGCGCATTTTCTGCCTCTTCAACAGTAGAAATCAAGTGTCCGGCATTTAAAAGCGTGCGAATATAATCAAGCCTTCCGTCGTTATCAAGAAAACCTTTTTTTGAGAGCGCATAAAAAATTGAATCTGCATCGGACGACCTTCCCATTTTTGCAAAAATTTTAGCTTTTAGAAATAGAAATTCATCATCAGAATAGTTTTCGGAATTTAAAAAATCCAATGCCCCCTCATAATTTTTGAGGGAATATTGTGAAAGAGCAGCCCAATAAACCAGAGTTTTTTTTGCCGCGGAAGAATTTTCGCTCAAAATCTGGGATTGAGCGTTTTTTAAGGAATTTTCCCAATCTTCAGAAAGCCCAAAATACCGGGTTTTTGCCGCAATCGCATCCGAATAATAAAACTTTTCTTTTTCAAAACCGCATTCATTCCAGCCGGAATTTATTATTTCCAAAGAATTTTTTGCAGCCGTTTTTAGATCTTCTTTTGAAGTCAAAAAACTTATTTCGGCAGAATAAAGCAAAGCAAGCTGTTTTAACTGAGCTGAATTATTTTTTTCGGCATTTTTAAAATAAGAAAGCGATTTTTCATATTTTTTTGAATAGAACGCATCGATTGCAAGCCGTGTCCAAAATTCACTGACGAGCTCAGGTTTTTCTTTTTTTAAAAGTTCCGCCTTTTCAATAACTTCGGCAGGATCTTTTTTTATTTGATTTTGATGGGCACTAGAAAGAAGATACGCTTTTTGCATTGCAAGGGCGGCAAGACTTGAAGGTCCTTCTGTCAAAACTTTCACGTAACAGTCATAGCAGGCAGAAAATTTTCCAAGATTTTCAAGCGCCTGGCCATAAGCAAGAAGAATTCTGTATTTTGCTTCTTGCGAAAAAACAAATTTTTCAATTTGTCCAAGTTTTTCAAGCTGAACAAAATATTCTTCGCACTTTTTAAAATTTCCAGCGAGAACACAGTTTTCAAAAAAATTTACGCACGCTTCTTCGTATTCTCCAGCCGAAAATTTCTTTCCGTTTTGAACCGCATATTCAAAACAGTCTGCCGCTGCCTCAAAATTTTTTAAGCGGACAAGAGTTTTTCCAGAATACAAAATTGCCTGAGAATAAACAGAAGTTTTTTCCAGCCCCGCATTTTTTAAGATTTCCGCGCTTTTATAAAAATACGGCAAAGCGGCTTCGTTTTTGTTCAACTCAAAAAGACCGCGCCCAGTCCAAAAACAACGGGCCGAATTAAGCTCAGGACTGTTTTTTGCAGATTTTTCGGCGTCAGAAAGAATTTCAAGAGAATCTTTTATTCTTCCCATTTTAAAAAGACTTTCGCCTTTTAAAACCATAGCTTTTGCTTCGTAAACCGATTTTGACTCTGAATTCAAAATCTGGTCTGCATAAAGCACAACTCCCGGATAAAATCCGCTGTCATAAGCATCTTGCATTTGAAAAGCCAGCGAAGATTCGCTTTGAGCAAAAGAAACTGCTCCTGCAAAAACGCAAAACAACGCTCCCAAAACTATTTTTTTTTCAATTTTTTTCAATTTTTTCATAAAATCACTTATTTCAAAAAAAATATTTTCTATTGCAAATAAAAATTATTTTCAGTCAAAACCCTGGAAAGATGGACAAAGCTTCCCTTATATTTATTGGCAAACTGTCTTAAAGTAAGTTCCTTTCCATTTTCAAAAATTACACAGTTAAACCGTCCGTTTTTGTCATAAAACGGAAAAATAACCGCGCAACGGTCGAATGCAAAAATTTCAGAATCAGACAGATTTTTATCATGCAAAGGACGTTTTATTGCCGCAAGATAGCAGTAAGTCGGTTCAGTCGAAGCAAGCGCAAAAAGAAGAGGTCTTAGCTTTTCAATCTGATAACCTGAATTTTTAAGATAGCCGGCAGTCTGAGTAATTCCGCGGTCTGTAACTTCGGACGCAAAAGGCTCAAGAGTCACGTCAACGCCAGAATTTTTCCATAGATAATTTCTCTGAGATTTTACAGAAAGAACCGCAGCCGCAAGATTTCTGCACCAATCAAGCGAAAAAGAAAGATTGTAATTTTGAGAGATTATGCTTTTTTTGCCGGTCTTATTTTCTTCGGAAGTCGGAATAACAAGAGGATTTCGATAAAGAAAACTTCCGGTTACAGGCTCAACAAGACCATCGCAAATCCATTTTAAAAATCCGGCATCGTCCACAACAACAGGATTTTCGATTTTTCCAGAAGTTTTTTCGATTTCTTCAAAATCAATTTTCCGCTCTTTGCCAGACGAAATAAAAATCGGCTTTCCATTTTCGTCGTAACAACTGTCCGGACAATAAACAACTCTTTCAAGATTTTTGCGAATTGCCGCAATCATCTTCAATTTTGACTCAAACTGTCCCTGCTGGCGGTCTGCATATTTCCACGGAAGAATATTTTCGGTCAAAGAAAAAATCTGCTCAAAAGAAAGCGTATAAAGCTTTTCAAACGGAATTCCTAAAGGAACAGAGCGGGCGGCGTAAAGTCCGGAAATTACAAAATCTGACAGAGTTTTTGCTCCAGACGGCGCAAACTGCACAAATTCATCGCTGTCTTGTGAAAAGTAAATTCTCAAAAAAAGAGGCTTTGAGGTTTTTGAATCCTTTACAAGAACCCAGCCTCCGCACGAATCCCCGGCAAAATTGTCAACAGTCCGTTTTTCTACGCCTTTTTCCGTAAAAATCTCAGTTTCGAGCAAAGATTTTGGAGCAACAACAACTGCAAAAGTCGAGTCAGTTTCTTCCATTCTAATCTGGAATTCCTGGCCGATAGCGTTTTTTTCAATTTCTGATTTTTTCTCACGAAGCTGGCCCAAACCGCAAAAAAACCAGGACTCGGCCTTTGCGCGCCGAATTTCAGCAGAATCTGGAATATTGAGCCTGTTAAAATCTGCAAAAGCACAAAGCCCCGCAAAAAAAACAAATATGCAGCCAAAAATTTTTCTATTCATTATAAAAAAATAACACGAAAAGCAAAAAAGTTACATAGACAAAATATAACGATAATGGGTGCGTGCCGTAAAAACGGCACCGGGCTTTGCAGGGTTCCGCGCCTTACGCGCTCCATTGCCGCGCAACGCGCTCCGCGCGCCCTTCCAATCCCTCGCACAGTAATTTAAGTGTCATTCCTGTGCCGCGGCATTGCGATGTTTACGCAGTAAACTCAGCCAGGAATCTGCTGGAAATTTTCGATAGATTATCGGGTCAAGCCCGATAATGACAGTAAAATTTAAAGCTCGAAATCGAACCTTTTAATAATAAGGATAAACAGCCGCCTGCTCAGGATTCTGTTCAATAATTACATCTCGCCAGCGTCTGCCCCAGTTGTAAACGGATTCTCCAAAATCAACAGTGCCGTCATCGTTCAAGACAAACTCTACTGGAATATTTTGACGTATTTCTGCAGTGTACGGAAGCGTTTCATCATCATAATGCGTGGCATTTTCGTTCTTTGTAATCTTGATTTTATAAGCTTCACTTTCAAGGTTTATGCTGCCACCTTCGTACTTTCCGTTTGCGTCAAATTCAGAAGGACGAATAGTTTTTGTATAAACGTTGTTATCACTTCCCACATTGATAACAACTTTATAAGTTGTATTGCCACCTGAAGTTTTCGGGGAAATCGAATATTTTATACCGCTGCTTGTGTCTTCGCTGCCATATACCGCCATTAAATTAAATGTTTTTTTTCTAACTACATTGTTTTCATAGATGTCTTTAACTATAAAAGCAGGTTTTGGACTTTCCGTTTTATTAACTGAATAATAATTACTTTCTTTGCAAGTCTCATAATACTCTACAAACTGCTGTTTTTCATCAAACGCATAACAATTAAGCAGCAGATTATTTTTGTCATAACTTTTAAACTCATTCGGCATGTAATTTCTGATTAAGATAAAGTTCATAGCTTTTAGCGCATCTTCAAAAGCAACAGAATTATTCTCTGAATCTATAAAATTGGCATAGTATTTTGAATGCCATTGTTCCTTTATAAATCCAAGTCTGTCTGTCAAATCTTCTTTTCCCAATACCAGAAAATTATCACTATAAAAGTAATGCGGAGTTGTTTCTTTAGATTCTGCAAAAAAATCTGATTCTGAATAGCCATTTGGAATTACAGCTGGCACAATATTCTTTTTTAGCTCAGTAAATTCCGGCACTGTACCATGCTTTACAGCAACCTTGCCTGCAACTCTTATCAAAAGCACATTTTTGCCGAAAGTTTTTTCAGCATATTCTTTTGTTTTTTTGATTGAGTCTAATGTTGTAAGCGCTGCAATCACACTGGCTGTACTGCCTGAATTTTCTGTAATTGTGTTAGAAACTACTATGTAGTCCAGACCGTCAACTTTTACAACAGAACCAACACTAAAACTTGCGGTTTCAGTTGTGTCTGTTTTTTCTGAACAGCAGTCTATCGCCTCTTGTGCCGTGGCGTATTCCTTTTGGCACTTGGCGCACACATAGACTTTTTCCGTTATTGTCTTTGTCTTTATGGAAACATTTGCCACAGACACAGAGCTGTTTTCTATTCCTTCTTTTACAGCAAAAGCCTTTACTACAGTGTCTTTGCCGAACGTTACGGCCTCTGTGTACTTTTCGCTGTTTTCTGTCGGCTCAGTTCCGTCTGTCGTGTAATAGATTGCGGCACCTTCCGTCTTGCTTGCCATCGCTACCTTTACGCCAACTTCTCCTGCGTCCTCCGCGGTAAATGTTACTGCCTCGGCGTAAGTTTTATCAACATACTCTGTTTCGATTTCCGTTTTGCAGCCAAAAACCGCAAGTCCAATTGCAATTGCCGCAAGCACGGCAAACATTCTCGATTTTTTCATCATAACTTCCTCCATAAGATGAAACTAATTTAAAATAAAAAAAGACCGCCATACTGCGGCGCACAAAATTTTGCACGTTGCAATATAACGGTCTTCTAATAGCTGAATAAATTGTATTTTAGAGAGAATTATCTTCTGTTCTGTTCTGTTCTGTTCTGTTCTGTTCTGTTCTGTTCTGTTCTGTTCTGTTCTGTTCTGTTCAAGATTATGTCTCTCCGGTTTTCTCTGTCAAGCGTCAGTATAACATATTCTTTTTAACTGTGCACCGCTTTTTTTTACGTTTTTT
>DLLE01000066.1:0-5313 GCA_002477955.1 Treponema sp. UBA7570
CAATCCTCGCACGTCTTTTTTCTGTTTAGATATTTTCTAATCTTTCTAATCTTTTTTATAAACTATATTAGATTTTTTATTATATTTTTATCAATCTTTTATATTAGTTTTTATCTAATCTTTCTAAGTTTTTATTTTAGAAACCTAATATTTATTAGATTTTTTATTTGCTTTTTTCTAAAAAATATGATTAGATATAAAAAAATATAAAAATTCATAAAATTTGGAGACAGGCAAAAAAATGAAAAAAATAGCGGTTGCCATACAAAAGGGTGGAGTAGGCAAAACAACAATTAGTCTTTCGCTGGCGGCGGAACTTGCCTTGCAAGGAAAAAAAGTTCTTCTTATAGACGCGGACCCTCAAGGAAACTCCACAGGAACATTGCTGGAATCTTTTGACCACGACCTTGCAGAGGCTCTTTACGGCGATGTTACAATTGATCAGGTTATATCAGCAACAACAGTCGAAAATCTTTTTGTAATTCCGACAAATTCAATCGACAGAAAAGGAAGCCGCTCACTAAAAACATACCGCTCAAGCGAAGCTCAAAAAGAACCTTATATCTTTGTAGACCTTTGCGATGAAGTTGAAAAACTCGGCTTTGAGTACTGTATTTTTGACACATCTCCAGCATTCGACGCCTTTGAAGAAGACATTATGACAGCGTCTGACGAAGTTATTGTTGTTATAAAAGCAGACGCATATTCTCAGGACGGGCTTCAAATTTTCAAAGATAACCTGGACAGTTATAAAAAACGCCGCCGCGTCCAAAATCCCAAATTTGAAACAATAGTCCTTAACGAAATCAACAGAAGCATAAAGCTTACAGATATTATTTCTGAAGGTTTAAACGCCGGAGATTTTAATGTCGTTTATGTTCCTGTCGATCAGGATTTTAAATATGCCACAATTGAAAGACAGACAATTCAGCAGCGCGGAGGAAAAAAAGAAACTCTCGACGCTCTAAAAAAACTTGCAGATTTGATAAAATAACAGTGTAGGGCAAAACTTTTATTGGAGGAACAAAAATGCCGATCGCAACAAAAAAAATACCTCAAGAATTTTTAAATCAAATAAAAACAAACCTCACAAAAACAGAAAAAACTGAAGAACCTGCGGAAAAACTTGCCGCAACATCAGTTTCCAAGACTTCCGCTGAGCCTAAAAAAGGAAAATATGCCGACGTAATGAACATAAGGCTTTCGGAAGGCCGCCGCGAAGAAATTAAAAAATTCTGCACAAACTGCGGAGTTTCAATAACTCAATACATCGAGTCTTCTTTTGAATATCTTTCAAAAGAAGTTGCTGCCGGAAGAATCATAATTTCAAAAGGCGGAATTTCAAGTACCGGCAACTAAAAAACGGATGGAAAAAAATCAAAATGGGAAAAAAAATAAACCGGGAAAACAGCCTTATTCCAATTGATAATTCGGCGGACGAACTGTTCGAATCCCTTAATCAACTGGAAACTCAAAAGACAAAAAATGTTTTAAGTTATATTCCGAGTTTTTTTACGACAGCTTCTTTGCCTTTTAAGAATATAAATAAAACAGAGTTTATACGAAAAGCAAGCAATGGAATTTCTTTGATATTGAATTCTCCAACAAATGTTCCGTTTGGAAAGTATGGACGGCTAATTCTTTCTGTTTTTACAACGCATGCAGTTCTTTCTAAAGAAAAAAATGTGCCTGTAATCGTTGAATTTGATTCCTTGTCGCAACTTTTAAATGAAATGCAGCTTCCTCGTCAAAGGGGAAAAGACATTCTTGAGCAGCTCTCGTGCTTTACAAGAGCAACATTTTCGTTTGAGAAAAAAGAAGAAATTCAGCTTCAGGCAAGTTTATTTAAAGAATTATATGAACCTGGAGAAAAAATTCCAAAAGGTCCGGTCGAAGTAAAAACAACGACAACAGGAACAATTCTTTTTACAGATGGCGTTCAGTTTCAAGAAATTATAGATCCGTCTTCAAAAAGTCAGCGTGTTGGAAAATTTAAAATTATTCTTTCTGCAAATTTTGCCGCTTTTTGTCAGACACATGCAGTTCCGATTAACTATACTGTTTATAAAGATATTACAAGTCCGGTTGGAAAAGACATTTATGCCTGGCTTGTTTACAGAAATAACGGACTTATGGCAGAAAAACCTGTCTTTATACCAAGAGATAAACTTGTTGAACAGTTTATGCCCGTTGCAGAAGATTCTGATCCAAAAATTGCGAATGTAAATTATTCCCGGATAATTGATCAAATAAGAGAAATAAAAAAAGAGTATTATCCAGAATTAAAAGTTGATATTGATAAAACCGGAGCAGGAATTACCTTGTTTAAGAGTCCTACACCTGTTCTTGCAGATGATATAAGATATGCCCTTATTTCTTCTGATTTGGGAGGATTGTAACAGTTTGGTTATAAAATTTTGTGTAACAGAGTTGTTATCTATTTTTAGGAAATCCACAGAATTTGCTTTTCTATTATTAGTTTAAATATATTATTAGATTATTATTAGATATAATGGTAGAAATAACTAAACTGTTACATTCGGATAACATGACTGTTACATAGAAAATTTGAACTGTAAGTTTCTTCTATAGTATAAAGAAAATAAAACTTATCCACAATGATAACGTAACTGTTACATAAAAAAAGAGATTTCCACAGGTGATTGTGGATGAGTATAACCAGACTGTTACATTTTTTGATAACAAGATTGTTACATATAAAATAAAAGCAGCAAGAATTACAAGAATTAGTTTAAAGATAAACTAGGTTTTGCATTAAACTTGAGAAGATAACATAACTGTTACAAACGATTAGAATTCTACATTCAGGCTAGATAACAAAACTGTTACATTGAGTTTGACCAGAAAACTTACCCCGGATGTGCAGGACGCAGCCGACCGCAGGCAGAACTTTGTTCTGCCTGCGGTCGATGAGCGTTAGCGAATCCGGAGCAGCCGGATAAGACGGGGAATGCGGTTCAGAATTTTAATAAAGGGTTTCGCCCAAAAGTCTTGAAGCCAAGCTTGCCGCCAGAATTGCGGTTTGGTTTCGGACGTCGAGAATCGGGTTTACTTCGACAATTTCGGCGGATTTTACTTTTTTTGTGCCAGCCATTTCTTCCATTAAAAGGAGAGCCTCGCGGTTTGTAAGACCTCCTGGAAGCGGAATTCCTGTTCCTGGCGCATACATTGGGTCGAGAACGTCCATGTCAAAACTTACGTGGATTATGTCGATTTTTTGAAAAAATTCTTTTACTTTCTGGACAATTGCCGGAAATCCGTGCCTGTCGATGTCGCTCATTGTAAAAACCGTAACGCCGGCTTCTTTCATTAAAATTTTTTCGCCAGAATCAAGGTCGCGGCAACCGACAAAACAGATGTTTTTTGGATCGATTTTCTGCCCTTCAAAATAAAGGTTTGTAAGTTCAGAAAGGCCGATTCCTGCTGAAGCGGCAAGACATTCGCCGTGAATATTTCCGCTTGGCGTTGTGTTCGTATCGTTAAAATCTCCGTGCGCGTCAACATAAAGCACGCCGAAAGATTTATTTTGTTTTTTTGCTGTTGCGCTGATTCCTGCGATTGAACCGAGCGCAATTGAATGGTCGCCTCCGAGAACGAGTGGAAATTCGTTTTTGCCGGAAATTTCTTCGACAAGTTCAGCAAGTTTTGTGCAGGCATTTACGATTGGTTTTAAGTATTTTGCTTTAGGATTTCCGATATTTTGATATTCCTGCGGTTTTGCATGAAAAATATCTGTGTGTTCAAAAGTAGAGTGGCCGAGGCTTTCCAGCCGCTGTTTTATTCCTGCAAGACGGATTGCAGACGGCCCCATGTCTGAACCGTGGCGGCTTGCGCCAAAATCTAGAGGCATTTCTAAAATGTGTATTTTCATAACGGCATTATAATTTTTTTTTTTGCGAATGTTAATAAAGAGGGTAGCGACGTTTTTTTTACTTTTTTAGAAGCTCTTTAATGTAAATTGCAATTTGCAAAAGACAGCGAGTGTCGCCGTCAGAAAGGTCAACATTCAGAATTTCTTGCAGACGCTGAATCCGGTATAAAACGGTGTTTCGGTGAGTATTGTTTTGTTCAGAAACACTGTGAATGTTTCCGCCGAGTTTTAAGTAAAGCTTGAGAGTTTTTAAGTAGTCTTCGCGCTTTGCATTTTCGAGCTGGTCTAGGTTTCCGAGGACAGTTTTATAAAGTTGTTCGAGAACCTTTTTGTTTTTTACTTCAAGCAGAATTTTATAAATTCCGAGATTGTCGTACTTTTCGAGCTTTTCTGCATTTTTCGAAAGATTCATTGTAATTTCCGCGTGGACAAAAGCTTCTTGAAGTTCTTCTGCAGAAGAGCAGTATTCTGAAAGCGAAAGTTTGGAATTGCAAAAAAATTTATCATTTCGCGTTATGCGGAAAAGCTCTTCTGTAAAAAAAGAATTGTCATTTTTAATAATGTAGATTACTTTTCTGTTGTGAATAAAACAGCAGTAGTCGTTTTGCGAAAAATTGATTTTTGGATTTAGCGAAAATTGAACATACCGCTTTGCCTGCTCAATATCGTTATTAAAAAAATCTTCTTTTAATTCCAAGAGCGCAACCGAAAAACTTTTTGCGTCATGAAAAACCGTGTTTTCGATTTGCTTTGGGTCAAATTTCTGAGTTTCAAAAATTGCGCGATAGAAAAATTTTTCAACATTATGGCTGTTTTGGCTGTCGGCAGAAATCATATTTCCGATTTCCTGCATTAAGTCTACCGTATGAATTTCCCACGGCATTGTAAAAAGCGGAAAATTGATTTGGTCGCAATAAGTTTTAATCTCCTGAGGAATTTCAAAAATATATTTTCCAGTATTGACGATTAAACCAGAAGCATTATGACCGGAAAATTTTTCAATAAAATCTCTTAAAAATGAACACAAATTTTCAGACTCATTTATTCCCTCGTTTTCGGATTTTCGTTTGAGCAAAAGCCCTGTTGTGATTGCAAGTTCTCCGCCGCGGATAAATTCGCTAAAAGAAGGATCTTCCGTGTAATAAATCCAGCTGACAGTCTGCTTAAGGCCTTCGCGCCCGGCGACAAGCTTTAGTTTAAAAGGAGTTTCCGAAAAATTAAGGAGAGTGTTTACTGTAAGTGCCATTTTTGCCACCTTGTAACTAGTACACAAAAAAAATAAAACTTTTTGGAAAAATAAGCAAGATGCACGATGCACGTTTTTAGTTTTTGATGGAGCGCATTTTTCGCTCTTATCCGGCTCTTACTGCAAGTCCTCCTTCGCTGCGCTTCGTCCGGTCTTTCCGTGACGATCCGGGCTA
>DLLE01000066.1:5379-10251 GCA_002477955.1 Treponema sp. UBA7570
TATAATATACAATGAAAAGTCTGTACGATATTGGAATTTACATATATACTTAAATTCTTATTCAAAATTGGAGGAAAGCAATGAATAAAGCAGAACTTATTGATGCTATTGCAGCAGACACAAAACTTACAAAAAAAGATGTAGACGCAGTTGTCAAGGCTTTTACAGAAAATGTAGCAAAATCATTGGAAAAAGGCGACAGCGTACAGCTTATTGGTTTTGGAACTTTCGATATTGGTGAAAGAGCTGCAAGAGAAGGCCGCAACCCAAAAACAGGCGAAACAATCAAAATTGCGGCTTCAAAGTGTCCAAAATTTAAGGCGGGAAAAGCTCTTAAAGACAGAGTTAACAAATAAGGACGTTTAGTGTATTGCTAAAATCTAAAGCAGTTTCTAGCGAGTTTTTTGCGGAAACTGCTTTTTTTTGCGGTGCCTTGCACGGCAATGATATTGCGTCGTGCTAATGCGGCCGTTTTGCAAATTTATATGTAAGTTTTGCGACAGTAAATTTTCCGACAAAGCGGCTTGCAAACGAAAGAAATTTCCATTTTGGAAAAGTCAAAATTATTTTTTTGCCTTTTTTTGCTTTTTTAAGACAGTGGCGCACAACTTTTACAGGATCTCTTCCATGCAAAACTTCCTTGCGCTTGCCGTTGGAAGCCACATTTGCAAAATTTGTGCTTACGCTGCCTGGACAAAGAGCGCAAACTTTTATTCCTTTTGGTTCGAGTTCTGCTGCCAGACCCACCGTAAAAGAAAGAACGTAGGCTTTTGTAGCCGCATAGACTGCAAAATTTCCAAGCGGCATAAAGGCTGCAAGCGACGAAACATTTATTATTTGCGAGCCGGAATTTAAATATTTAAGGACGCAGCCGCAAATTCCCGTCAGCGCGGTGCAGTTCAGTTCAATCATCGCAAGCTCTTTTTCGGAAGAAGTCTCGTCAAAAGGCCCGTAAGTTCCAAAGCCAGCATTGTTTATAAGACATTCAACTTCAAAATTTTCATTGGCGGCTTCGGATTTTAAAAGCCCGTCAAATTTATAAACGCCCGGAGCTCCGGTTAAATCGATCGGAAAAGTCCTGATTTTTGTTTTTGCAGGAGAATCTGGGCTTTTTGAGCTCAAAGTTTTTTCCGCTGTTTGCAAAAGTTTTTCGCTTGAGCGGGCAATGAGCCAAATTTCGCGGTTTTGAGAGGCATTTTTTTTGTCGCTTGCAAATTCATATTCGTTAAAAAGCTGGCGTGCAAATTCTGCTCCCATTCCAGAACTTGCGCCTGTAACAATCGTAATTTTTTTCATATTAACATTTTAGCACAGAAACTAAAGCAAAGTGCTAAAAAGCCGCAAAACCCTGTCCGTAAAACTCATCGAATGGTGCTTTTTGTTGTGATATTTTTCCGTAACATTGGCTGAGATTTTAAAAAGAGACTCAAAGTCTTTTTGAATGTCGGAAATCGCGCTTGTGTTGTACATTAAAACTCCGTTTTCAAAATTGTGATGAAAACTTCTAAAATCCATATTCACAGTCCCGACCGTTGCAAGCTTTCCGTCGGCAATCATTTGCTTTGAGTGGATAAAACCCGGCGTATATTCGTAAATTTTTATTCCGCTGTCGATAAGCTCGCCGTAAAAAGAGCGCGTAATCTTGTAAACAAGTTTTTTGTCAGGAATTCCGGGCGTTACAATTCTTATATCAACGCCGCGCAAAGACGCCAGAATAAGCTCGCGCTTCATTTCGTCGCCCAAAATCAAATAAGGCGTTGTAATCCAGACAGAATCTTTTGCCCATTTTATAAGGTTTAGATAGACATTTTCGCCGACATACAAATAATCGAGAGGCATATCTGCATAAGGCTGAATAAAACCGTCCGTTTTTGCAGGCAAAGGCTCAGTTTCGTCCGTTTCTTCTATAAAATATTTTGAAACACCTTCAAGCGTGCCTTTTTCCTGGCTGTTCCACATTTCCAAAAAAAGCTCTGTAAAAGTGTTTACGGCCTTTCCTTCAATCCTCAAGCCGCTGTCTTTCCATTGTCCGTACGGATGCGAATAATTAAAATACTCATCGGCAAGGTTGTAGCCGCCTGTAAAACCGATTTTTCCGTCAATAACCATAATTTTCCGGTGGTCGCGGTTGTTCATAAAAAGCGAAAAAAGAGGCGAAAGAGGGTTAAAGTCCCTGCACTCAATGCCAATCGCGTTCATTCGCTTAATAAATTTTTTGTTTATGTAGCCAATGCTTCCAACATCGTCGTACAAAATGCGGATTTCAACTCCGGCCGCAAGCCTTTCCTTTAAAACCGGCAGCATCCTGTCAAACGCTTTTGCCTCTTCGATTGCATGATACTCAAGAAAAATAAATTTCTGTGCTGTCGCCAAATCTTTAAGCTGGCAGTCAAGACACTCGACCGTGTTTCCATAAAATTTAGCGCCCGTGTTAAAAAAAGCCGGGAATTTTTCAACGAGAGACAGATATTTAAACTGATTTGCAACCCGCTTGTCCAAATTTTCGAGCGTTTTAAGAACATTTGAGTCGCTTTTTATGTGCCGGACGCTTTCCGCCTTGATTTTTGACGTATTATTTTTAACTCTTTTGGACTGATGGTTGTTTTCGCTCAAAAAATAAAGCGTAATTCCAACAATCGGCAAGACCAGAATCAAAATAAGCCACGGAACTTTAAGAGAAACGCTGTAATTTTGCTTGTTGTAGATGTGGATAACAAGAGCCGCAACCAAAAAATCCGAAGCAAGGCTAATCCATACAGAATACGACTTAAGCCAGCGGCTCACAGTCCACAGCCAGAAAAACTGCACTCCAAAAGACAAAAAAGTCGCGGCAAGACGGATAATACTGGAACGCAAAAACTGCTTTAATTTAAGGGTTTTAAACATTTTTAGCCTCTTACAACATATCTAAAAGAATAATAGGTTCAATTTCGAGTTTTGTAAATTTACTGTCATTGCCGTGCTTGACACGGCAATCTTGCTTAAAAAAGTCAGTATTGTACAAATACCCCCCCCATTTTTAAATAAAACGGTGTTATTATAACTATTAACAAAATGTTTTTTTTTGGAGGAGAAAATATGAAAAAAATGTTGAGAATTGTCGCTGCATTTGCCGCGCTGCTTGCAATGACAAATTTTATTGGCTGCTCTAGCGATGACGACAGCGGCGAGGAAACTGTTGCTGTTACAGAAGTAAAAATCACATCGACAGTAAAAGAAGTAGAAGCCGGAAAAACAATTACTCTTGAAGCGACTGTTTCGCCGGAAAACGCAACAGACAAGACTGTTACATGGAATTCTTCTGACACTACAGTTGCAACAGTTGATTCAACAGGTAAAGTTACAGGCGTAGCGGCAGGAACTGCCACAATCACAGCAAGCGCTGGCGGAAAAAATGCGACAGTTGAAGTAACTGTAAAAGCGGCTGCAACTAGCGGTGGCGAAACTGGCGGAAGCGAAACCGGAGGTGAAACTGGTGGCGAAACTGGCGGAAGCGAAACCGGAGGTGAAACTGGTGGAGAAACCGGTGGCGAGACAGGAACAACAACAGGATTTGAAAATACTTACTGGGTTCTTGAAGAAGCTGTTGAAGAACACAGCGGTGTAAAACTTACTTTACAAAATATTTCATACGCATATGTTAAGGATTCGACAAGCGGCACTACTTATATAGCTGATATACAAAATGCTGTAGAAGCACTTATTAAGGCTAACGGTGGTACAACAACAGTTGCTTATTCAGATACTGACATTACCTCATTTACATACACCGTAAACGGTAAAAATATTACAATGACTTCAACTTCTGAAGGCGAAACAAGCACACTTACAGGAACTATTGTTGACGAAAACACATTAAAATTTACAGATAATTCAGACGGAGAACCTTTTGAGTATACTCTAAAAAAAGCAGCAGCCGCACCAACAGAAGCTACAGTTATAGTAGAAGTTACAGCAGCACCGAGCGGTGAAAGTTTTACTATAGACTTGACAGATGCAAGTTCAACTTCTGAGCTTTATGCCGCATTAAGCAAGCTTGAATTAAAAGGAACTCTTGAGAATGGAGTTTATGATGGAATCAATCTTTCAGGAGCTGTTACTCGTGGGAATGACAAATCAAAAGTTGTTCTTGAAGTAAAGGGAACTATGACATTTGCAGTTGTTGCAGGAGCTAAAATCACAATAAAGCCAGGTTCAACATCAGGTTCAAACACAAGCACCTATGTAATTTCTGGAGCTGGAGTTTCTGCAAATGAAAGCATAATTGGAACAAGTTACGAAGCTAAGACTTACACTGCGACTGAATCAGGAGATTTCGTATTAACTACAGGAACAGATAGAGGTGTTAGATTCACATATATTTCAGTTGAATACTAAATATTAAGAAGTAATTTTAGTCACACTAAAATCCAGCCCGGCAAAAGGCAAAAGTTCCGTTTTTGGAAACTTGCCCAAGCCGGGTTTTTTATTTGTGTTTTAGGTTTAATTTTGAGTTTTAGATTTTAGTATCATTATCTGGCTTGCCCCTTGTCATTATTGTCGGGACTTGCCTTTTTGTCATTATCGGACTTGATCCGATAATCTCCTTAAAAGCAGATTGCCCGGTCAAGCCGGGCAATGACAGTTGTTTAGAGATTGATAAACGAGTTTGCTGTGCGGAATAATTCCGTTTGCAGAAATTATGCCAGTTTGCCGTGTGGATAGATTCCTGTGTCGGGGCACAGGAATGACAAAAAAACGCATTGTCATTGTCGGAATTGCTCTGCAAAAGCGGGAAGACTTAGGTTTTGCCGTAAGCTTTAGCCCGGACATTAGCCAAGCCGCAGGCTGTGCGCAGCACCGCGCGTTAGCAAGTGGCGGTTGGCCGGTTTG
>DLLE01000066.1:10335-15349 GCA_002477955.1 Treponema sp. UBA7570
TTTTATAACGGCTAGTTTTATAACTGTTTTTTAGTTTGACTTTGGCAAGATGAATGTTAGGCTTTAAAAGTAACGCGAGGTTCATCTTATGGGTATTTTTCTTCAGGCTTTGGTAAATGGAATTCTGATAGGTGGATTTTATTCACTGATGGGTATGGGGCAGAACGTTATTTTTGGTGTTATGAAAATCATCAACTTCTGTCATGGCGAAATGCTGATGGTCGGTATGTATCTGACTTTTGTTTTTTCGCAGCTTGGCATTGATCCTTATGCCGCGCTTCCGCTTGTTGCCCTTTGCACTTTTGGCATTGGCGCTTTGGTTCAGCACTTTCTTATTACGCCGTCGCTCGGCACGCATAGTTTTACTAACTTGCTGTTTTTGACGGTTGGTCTTGGACTTTTGTACCAGAATGTTGCTCTTGTAATCTTTTCTTCGCTTAACCGGACTATTGTTACTCCTTATTCGGGAATTACAATTCATCTTGGACCGGTTTCGATTCTTCTTCCTAAGCTTGTAAGCTTGTGCGCGCTGATTGTAATTACTGTTGGGCTTTTTGTTTTCCTTAAACATTCGACAATGGGAAAAATGATTCGCGCTGTTTCGCAGAACTCGGTTGGCGCGGAAGTTGTCGGTATTCCTGTTAAAAAAATCTACATTTTTACTTACGGTCTTGGCTGCGCGCTTGCCGGAATTGCCGGAGACTTGCTTACTCTGTTCTATGTAATAAATCCGACGGTTGGCGGCCAGTTTAGCTTTAAGGCGCTGATTGTTGTTGTTGTCGGCGGTTTTGGTTCGATTCAAGGCGCGTGCATTGCCGGTATCTGTCTTGGGCTTATGGAAACAATGAGCAGTCTTATTATTGGACCGACTTACCGCGATTTGACCGTGTTTGTTGCGTTCATAATTATTCTTGTTGTTCGCCAGATTATTATTTTAAGACGACGATAGTTTTTTGCTGGTTTAATTTTGATTTTTTGGGGGACAGATAATATGTTTGATTTAACGACTACTTATAAAAAAAGACGGGCGGCTTTGCTTGGTGTTTTTATGCTGGTTTTGGTTTTGCTGCCGATTGTCTTTGCTGGCAATCCGTATCTTGTAAATGTTTTTATAGTTATTTTCTATACTACGACAATGTCTTTGGCGTGGAATTTGCTCGGCGGTATGACTGGTCAAAATTCTCTTGGACACGCCGCGTATATGGGTCTTGGCGCTTATGTTGCCTGTCTGTTTATGACAAAAAGCGGTATGAATCCGTGGGTTGCGATTCCTATTGCTATGATTTTTGTCGGTCTAATTGCAGGTATTGTTTTTTATCCGTGCTTTTTGCTCCGCGGTCCGTATTTTACTTTGGTTTCGATTGCGTTTGGCGAGACAATCAGGCAGTTTATGCTTAACTGGGAGTTTGCCGGAAAAGCAATGGGCATTCCGCTTCCGTACGGAGAGTCTTCTTTTGCGCAGTTTAGGTTTCATTCAAAAACGCCTTATTATTACATTGCCTTGCTTATGGTGATCGGCGTTTATCTGATTATGAAAAAAATCAACAGAAGCAAGCTTGGTTTTGCACTAAAAACTATCCGCGAAGATGAGGATGTTGCAAATGCGATTGGTATAAACCCAATGAAATATAAAGTTATTGCGCTTGTAATTTCTGCTATGATTGCCGCAATGGTTGGCTGTTTTTATGCAAATTACAACCGTTATATTGACTGCGACCTTATGCTTCAGTCTTTCTCTACAGAATTTATTCTTCCTGCGGTAATCGGCGGCGCTGCTTTTGTTGAAGGTCCGCTTGTTGGCGGAATTATTCTTCTTACTTTGAGTGAATGGCTCAGAAATAAATTTGGCGGTATTTTGCCGGGAATCAACCTTATTCTTTATGCAATTACCTTGCTTTGTATTATTCGCTTTAGGCCGGTTGGAATTTTGGGCTGGTATTCGAAGAGCAGAGTAAAAGAATGGATTGATGTTAAGATTTTTGGAAAAAAAGCAGGGGAGGAAGCGTGATAAAAGTGCGTTTGTGCGTTTTATCACTTCTAAGGAGCAGCAAATGAGCGATACACCAATTATCAAAGTAGAACATATTTCAAAAAACTTCCGTGGTCTTCGTGCAGTAAATGATCTTTCCCTTGAAATCGAAGAAGGCAAAATTACTGGAATGATTGGTCCGAACGGCGCCGGAAAATCAACAACTTTTAATATGATTTGCGGATATTATCCGCCGTCAGAAGGACATATTTTTTACAAAGGGCGGGATATTACCGATTGCAAGCCTTTTAACTATACTGATATGGGAATTGCAAGAACTTTCCAGATTATGAAGCCTCTTTCGACGCTTTCTGTTTTGGACAACATTGTGCCGAGCGCTTTTTTTGGAAAAGACAAGGCAAAAAATTTGGCGGAAGCTAAAGATATTGCGGAAGAAGTCTTGGAATTTACAGGCCTTTATTCAAAGCGCAATGCAATTGCCGGAGAAATGGGAACTCCAGACCAAAAACGTCTGGAAATGGCGCGTGCCCTGGCAACAAGACCGGAAATGCTTTTTTTGGACGAGGTTATGGCCGGTTTGAACCCTGCCGAAACTGATCAGGCGATTGAGCTGATTCACAAAATTAACGAAAGCGGAATAACTGTGTTTTTGATTGAGCATATTATGAAAGCTGTCGTAAATCTTTGCGAAAAAGTTATTGTTTTGCACCATGGAGAAAAAATTGCCGAAGGTACGCCTTTGCAGGTAATGAATGATCCGTATGTAATTGAAGTTTATCTTGGAAAAAAGGGAAAATAGTTTATGCTTAAAGTTAATAATCTTTGTGCCGGATACGGCAAAGTTCAGGTTTTGTGGAACATTTCTCTTGAAGTAAAGGACGGACAGGTTGTTGCTGTGCTTGGTTCAAATGGCGCTGGAAAGACAACGACTGTCCGCACAATTACCGGAATGGTAAAGGCAAGCAGCGGTTCTGTTATTTTTAACGGAGAAGAGCTTGCTGACCGTTCTAGCCGTTTTATTTTGGATCAGGGAATTATTCAGGTTCCGGAAGGAAGGCAGCTTTTTACCGGAATGACGGTTTACGAAAATCTGGAAATGGGCGCATACAGCAAGGAAGCAAAGGCAAAATTTGCCGAAACTGAAGAATTTGTTTACGAAGCGTTTCCAAAACTGAAGGAACGCCGCAAGCAGATTACAGGAACTCTTTCTGGCGGTGAACAGCAGATGGTTGCAGTTGCGCGCGCGTTGGCCGGTCTTCCAAAGCTTTTGATTTTGGACGAGCCGTCGCTTGGTCTTGCTCCAAATATTGTTGATGATATTCTGGAAATTGCAGTTCATCTTGCCAGAGAAAAAAATATCGGTATTTTGCTTGTCGAGCAGGATATTACAAAAGCGCTTGCTGTTTCTGATTACGGCTATGTAATCGAAAACGGTCATGTTGTTTTGGAGCAGACGGCAGAAGAGCTCGAAAAAAATGAGCATGTAAAAAAAGCATATCTTGGCATTTAAGGTTAAAGACCTTTAACATAAGAATATTGTAAACGAGTTGAAGAAGGAGGACTCTTTTATGAAAAAAATTACAAAAGTTTTGACAGGAGCTGCTCTTATTGCAGCGGCTGTGTTTACAGTTGGTTGTGAAAAAAAATCTGCTGAAGCACAGACAATCAAAATTGGCGCAATGTACGCGCTTTCTGGAGATAAGGCGGCAATTGGAAACAATATTATGCGCGGTGTTGATTTTGCTGTTGATATGATTAACGCTCAGGGCGGTGTAAATGGACGCAAAATCGAAATTGTCCGTGGCGATACTCAGGGTGACCCAAAAGTTGGCCGTTCTGTTGCTGAACGCCTTGTAACTCAGGATAAAGTTAATGCAATTCTTGGTTGCCACCAGTCAACAATTACAGCAATTGCGGCTCAGGTTTGTGAACAGTATAAAATTCCAGAAATTACTGCAATTTCGACAGTAGACAACCTTTCTAGCCAGGGACTCGAATATTTCTTCCGTATGTGTCCTACAAACACAGACTATGTAGAAGACCAGTATCTTTACCTCAAAGATTTGGAAGATAAAAAAGGCGTTCCTATGAAGAACATTGCAATTTTTGCAGATAACTCAAACATTGGACAGGAACTTATCCGTTGTTCAAGAATTCTCGCTCCAAAATACGGATTTAACATTGTAGCAGAAGTTCAGTATTCGGGCGGAACAACAGATTTGACATCTGAAGTTTTGAAAATCCGCAACGCTAAGCCAGATGCAGTTCTTTGTGAATCTTACATTGCAGATGCAATTCTCTTTACAAAAACACTTACAGAACAGAACGCTCATCCGCCTGTAATTGTTGCAAAAGCAAACGGATTTGCTGATCCTTCATTTATTCCTGCGACACCTGGAATTTCAAACGGAATCGCTTCTGTAGTTGAATTTTCTGCTGACTTCCCGAAAGGAAAAGAAATCAATGATAAATTCAAGGCAAAATATGGCGTAGATATGAACGGACATTCTGCCGAATCATTTACTGCAATCTGGATTTTGAAAACAGCATTTGAACAGGCGGGTTCAACAGACGGAACAAAAGTTCGCGACGCTCTCGCAAGTATGCATATCGTTGGACAGTTCCCAAATGGTCCAAAAATCATTCTTCCATATAACGAAATCAAGTTTGGAGATGAAGTTATCGACGGTGTAAAACATCATCACAATAACATTCCTGCGACAGTTGCTATTGCTCAGATTCAGAACGGAGAATGGGCAACAGTATGGCCATTTGAAGAAGCCGCTGCCGATGTTCAGTATCCAGCTCCTTTAAAATAAAAACAAATTAACAAAAAATGACCGATAAATAAGGTCAGAACGAGGCTGGCGGTTTTAAAAACTGCCAGCTTTTTTTATAAATAGTCCGGATTTCGAATTTAAAAAAGAACAGTTATCTATGAGTTGTTTTCGTGCTGACACGGCAATCTAGTGTAGTTTTTTAAGAGATTGTCGGGTCAAGCTCGATAATGACAAGGTAGCTAGC
>DLLE01000061.1:0-18212 GCA_002477955.1 Treponema sp. UBA7570
TTGTCCTTTCGGACAAGGGATTGGAAGGGCGGCGGAGCCGTTTGCGGCTGCCGGCAGCCGCAAATGCAGCGCGGCTAGCGCGGAACCCTGGAAAGCCCGGTTTTTTCGTTTTGTAAAAACGAAAAAATGGCCCCGATTTATCAAAAAAATCTTTATTTTTGTGCAGTTGAATATTTATTTACGTTTTTTTTACTGATAGAATATTTTTTACAGGAGATTGTTTACGCTTTTTTTTGGAGGATTTATGAATAACGAGAAAGCTATCAAGGCGTTGGAACAGGTCAAAACCTATGTTTCTGCAAATTCGCTCGACGAACTCGACTACGCTATCGAAGTTCTGAAAAAACTGGAAAAAGAAGGCGTTAAAGATCCGCTTAACACTGATTTTTCTGCCATTAAAAAGTAATTTAGGAGATTTTGCTTAAAATGAATATGATTGGAACTTTTTGGTCGCTTGTACCGCCGGTTGTTGCTATTGCGCTGGCATTGATTACTAAAGAAGTTTATTCTTCGCTTTTTATCGGCATTGTAATCGGCGCCGTTTTTTATTCTGTGAGCGTTGGCTCGGGTTTTGCGGGATTTATTTCGCATCTTTTGAACAATACTGTCGGCGAAGGCGATGATGCTGTTTCTTACGGTTTGATTTCGTGTATTTCTGACAGTTACAATGTCGGAATTCTCGCTTTTCTTGTAATTCTCGGAACTATGGTTGCCCTTATGAACAAGGCTGGCGGTTCTGCCGCTTTTGGCAACTGGGCAAAAAAACACATTAAAACAAAACTTGGCGCTCAGGTTGCTACTATCTGTCTCGGAATTTTGATTTTTATCGATGACTATTTTAACTGTCTGACTGTTGGTTCTGTTATGAAGCCTGTAACCGACAAATACGGTGTAAGCAAAGAAAAACTTTCTTACCTTATCGACTCTACTGCGGCTCCTATCTGTATTATTGCCCCGATTTCTTCATGGGCGGCCGCGGTTTCTGGCTTTGTAACTGAAGGCGAAAACGGTCTTGCTCTTTTCTGCAAGGCTATTCCTTTTAACTTTTATGCTCTTTTTACAATCGTAATGCTTTTTGCCCTCGTTTTTATGCGTTTTGAATACGGCGAAATGTCTAAGTATGAAAAAGCAAAAGAATTTATGAAAAAAGACGATGAAGAAGTTTCGGTACCTGAAGAATCATCATCTGCAGAGGGAAAAAAGAAGGGAACTGTTGCTGATTTGGTTGTTCCAATCGCTATTCTTATTGTTTTCTGCGTTCTCGGCATGATTTATTCCGGCGGATTTTTTAGCGAAGGCGACTCTCATCTTAACTTTGTCAACGCTTTTGCAAATTCTGACGCTTCTGTAGGACTTGTAATCGGTTCTTTGTTTGGACTTATTGTTTCTCTCGTTTGGTATCTTGGACGCAAAGTTATTTCGTTTAAGTCGGCGATGCTGTGCTTGACGGACGGTTTTAAGGCTATGGTTCCTGCCATTTTGATTCTCTGTCTTGCCTGGACTCTTAAATCTATGACTGACAGTCTTGGCGCAAAAGACTTTGTTGCAGGCATTGTTTCTGGAAGCGCTGACAAGCTTCAAATGCTTCTTCCGGCAATTATCTTTGCAATCGCATGTTTCCTTGCCTTTGCGACCGGCACTTCTTGGGGAACTTTTGGAATTTTGATTCCTATTTGTATTGCGGCTTTCCCTGAAGGCTCGTTAAGAATTATTTCGATTTCTGCCTGCATGGCCGGCGCTGTATGCGGCGACCACGTTTCTCCAATTTCTGATACAACAATTATGGCAAGCGCTGGCGCTCAGTGCGACCACGTAAACCACGTTGCGACTCAGCTTCCTTATGCTATGACAGTTGCGGTTGTTTCGTTCTTTACTTTTATCGTGGCAGGTTTTACTTCAAAACTTAACATTGCCCTCTGCTCTGCGATTTCGCTCTGCTTTGGCCTTGTGCTTTTGTTTGCAACTTTGATTTTTATTAAAAAGCGGACAGAAAAAGCCATGTCTGTTCAGCAGCAGGCTTAAAAACGTAAATTGCTTCGCTTTTAGCCCGCAATGACGATTAGACCTTGGTCTGTACAGCGTCATTGCGAGAAACTACGGAGCAATTTTTTTTCACTTGCTTAGTCTTTTATAATTTCCAGATTTTTGTATTGATATTTTGGCAAGAATCTTTTTATTCCGCCGTTCTCAAAATTGACTGTAACTGCGTATTCGCCTTCGGTTGTCGTAACTGCTGAAGTTATAATTCCATAACCATAATCATCGGTATAGATTTTTGCTCCGCGGTGATATTTTAATTTTATCGGGTCGGTTTCTGTGTCAGGATGGCTTAAGCCCAAATTTCCAAAATCGCCGTTATGCGAAAAAGAAGCTTTTTGTGAAGAAGTTTTTTTAAATCCGAACGGAAGATGCCCTAAAATTTTTATATTGTCAGGGTTTATTTCCTGCAAAAACGGACTTGGCGCCATATATTCAGAGCGGCCGTACATAATACGCCTAGAACAAGATGTCATATAAAGCTCGTCCTTTGCACGGGTAATGCCAACATAGCAAAGCCTGCGCTCTTCTTCAAGTTCATTTCCGTATTTGTCCTGCCTCGGAAAAATTCCATATTCCATTCCGGTAATTACAACGCGGCTAAATTCCAGCCCCTTCGTATTGTGAAGAGTGATTAAAGTTACGCTGTCTGCCTCTTCTTCGCCGTCTGATTCTTCTATTGTTCTGTCTAATTCAATATGATCCAAAAATTCCAGAAGACCTTCCCGCGTTGAATCATAAAAAACTGCCGAATTTGAAAGTTCTTGAATATTTGCATCGCGCTGAGTTCCGGCAATTTCGTCTTTTTCTGAATAATATGTCTTTAAGCCTGATTTTTCGGCAATAAAATCTATTAAAACCGAAAGTTTTTCGACTGGATTTACAATTTTTGCTTTTTCGGCTAAAATCCGCTCGTTTTCGTCTTTTTGCTTAATATTTTCTTTTATTTTTTCGTAAAAAGCGTCCATCGCCTCGACAAAAGAAGCAATTCCTTCCCTTGCCTTTTTTGAAAAAGACGCTCCGTTTTTGCGGCAAATTTCTACATAGTTTACACTCTGAATCTGCTCCTGAGAAGTTTCTTCGTTCTGGCTGCTATCTTCTTCCATAACAGAGTTATAAATCTCTTGGCGGCAGGCTTCTACAAGTTTATCCTGCGACGTTGCTCCGATTCCTCGCGCAGGTTTATTTATAATTCTTCTGAATGCGATTTCGTCCTTTGGGTTTGCAAGCAGCGCAAGATAAGCGAGAATATCTTTTATTTCTTCGCGTTCGTAGAATTTTAGAGAGCCGACAACGCGGTATGGGATTTTTCTTCGCAAAAATTCTGATTCAAATCCCATTGACTGAGCATTTGTGCGGTAAAGAATAGCCCAGTCGCTGTATGGAATTCCTGTTTTGTGTGTCTGCTCGATTAAATCTCCGCAAAATTGACACTCTTCGTTTTGATCAGGCAAAAAAATCAGTACAGGCTTTTTTCCTTCTCCACGTTCGGCACGAAGTTCTTTTCCAAGACGAGCCGAATTATTTTTTATAACGTCGTTTGCAACCGTCAAAATTTCTGATTTTGAGCGGTAATTACTTTCCAGACGGATTATCTGAGTTCCCGGAAAATGATTTTTGAATTGAAGAATATTTTTTACTTCAGCGCCACGGAAACGGTAAATCGACTGATCATCATCGCCAACAACACAAACATAGGTCTGTTTTCCGGCAAGCACCTGCAAAAGCCGAAACTGCGCCACGTTTGAGTCCTGATACTCGTCAACCATTATTACTCGAAAACGATTTTGGATTTTTGTGCGGACTGCTTCGTTTTTTTCAAGAACAAGCATTGGAAGAAGAATCAAATCTCCAAAATCAACATTGCCGGTTTCGCGCAGACGGGCTGTATAGTTTGAATAAATTTGCGCAAAATCATCTTCGCTGTCAATTTCTTCGCCAAGTTCTTCCATAAGTTCGGCAATTTCGACCGAATCGTCCGGCGTTAAAGCGTAATCTTTGCAAAGACTGATTAAATGCGCGTAATGATTTGCCTGCTTTCTGGCAAGATTTGGATTTGCCCTAGAAAGGAGAGTTACCATGTCGTCGTCATCATAAACCGTAAAATTCGGGTCGACTCCAGCCTGCGCTGCAAAAAGACGGAGAAACCAGGCGCCAAAAGAGTGAAACGTCCTGATTTGTGAATAACGCACCCGGCTGTCGAGAGCAACAGCCCTTTGCTGCATTTCGTTTGCCGCTTTTTTTGTAAAAGTAACTGCAAGAATCTGATACGGATCGATGTTTCGTTCAGAAATAAGATAAGCAATTTTTGTAGTAATTACGCGTGTTTTTCCTGAACCTGCTCCTGCCAGAATTAAGAGAGGAGAACCTTCATGTTCAACGGCCGCCCTTTGTTCAGGATTCAAGACGCTTAAAAACTCATTCATTTTGCATTTGCCACCTTTGCAGTTTTAACCGTTTATTTCCTGCGCAAATTTCAACTTGTTTCTTTTGATTGTCTCGTTAAGCGGACTGTCGCAGACAAAGTCGCCGTTTAAATCAACAGTGCCGGCGCTGTTTATATGAACGCGCACAAGTCTTCCGGAAAGAACCGCTTTTTGCTCTTCTGGATTTGAGCGGTCATAATTGACGACAACCGAACCGTCAACTTCCGGCGCTTGAAACCATGCCCTTCCAATTGCAATTCCTTCTTCAGGAGAATCTTCGTTTTGAGCGAGAACTTCTTCAATCAAAACATCGTAATCTTTGCCGCAACGCTCCTTTAAGCGCTGTGCTGTAATTTGCTCCTGAAGCGCAACCAGTTTTTCGGCACGTTCATTTGCTTTTTTTGCAGGAACCTGTTTTTTTAAGTTGTAAGCCGGAGTATCATCTTCCCTTGAATACGGAAAGCAGCCTGACCAATCTGTAGAAATTTCTTTTAAGAAGCTAAGAGTATTTTCTGCCTGAGCATCTGTTTCACCAGGAAAACCTGCCAAAAAAGTCGTCCGGATCGCTGCGTCTGGAAAAAAGCTCCTGATTTTTTCGATTGTCTGCGCATACTTTTTGTGATTTCCGGTTCTGTGCATTTTGAGAATGATTTCGTCATCTCCGCTCTGAAAAGGAATATCAAAATAAGGCAAAAAGCGTCTATCGGATTTTATCACAGGCAAAATGTCAGGATTAAAATGGTCTGGATGAATATAAAGCAGCCGAAGACGGAAAGTTCCTTCGATTTTTGAAATTTCTTTGAGCAAACGGCAAAGTCCAGATTCGCCTTTGTCTTCGCAAGCAAGTTCAGCATCGCTTCCTGGAGTTCCAAGAGGAAGATAAGTGCGCCCTGTTCCAAAAACATTGTCAGAACTGCCTGTTCCGTAAGCTGCCAAATCTTGTCCGATTAAATTGATTTCGTAAACGCCTTTTTTGAGAAGAATTTTAATTTCTTCAATAATTTCAGAAGCATGACGAGAACGCAATTCTCCACGGATGATTGGAATTGCACAGAAGGAACAGCGGTTGTTGCAACCTTCAGTAATTTTTACAAAGGCGGTTCCAGCAAAAGAAAGAAGCAAATTCCGGTTTGCGCCGCAAACTCCTTTTTGAGCAAATTTATGGACTGGACGCTTATTTTGCATAACTTCTTTTGCAGTGATTACGATTTTTGAAAGATCACCGTTTCCAAAAAAGCCGTCTGCTTCCGGCAAATTTTCTTTTAAGTCCTCTGCGTAACGCTCAGCAAGGCAACCTGCCAAAAGAATTTTTGCGTTCGGATAATTATTTCTTGCGTTTAAGACTGCATTCAAACATTCGGTTTTTGCAGATTCAATAAAGCCACACGAATTGATGATGATTAAATCCGCCTCAGAAGGTTCAAAAGTCTGTTCCCACTCTTGAGTTCCTGTCAAATGCGAAATTAAAATTTCTCCATCCACCTGATTTTTTGCACAACCGTGCTGATCAATAAAAAATTTAATCGAGTTCATTTATTACCAGCTTGAATTTTCCATCTGTATCTTTTATCCAGCGAATATCCTGAACAATAACTTCTCCGGCTTTTGTAACTCCAATGTCGTAAGTTTTTGAAGCAACAATCACCTGAAGTTTTACAGTATTTCCGTTAGAAATCCACAAGCGCACGCCGTTACTTGCAGTCATATTTACAGTGTCGCCGTTTGCAAGATAATCTTCGACAGCATCTTTTCTGTCCAGACGATAACGGAACAGACAGCCTGCACGGAAGTCCGCACGAACCGTAAACGGATAAGCCCTTGTATCTTCGAGAATAACAGTGCGTTTTTGGTTTTGAGGAAGTTCACCAACGCTAGGAATTTCAGAAGTTTTTGTTTCTCCTGCGACAGCATTCGAAGCATTTTTAAGAAGAATTCTAACTTCAGCGCCACGGTCATTTGTTCCAGTGGAAACATCTGAAACATAGACAATCAGCTCTGGCTTTGAATCGCCGTCAACATCAACTTCGAGCTCTTCTGAAAGTTCAATATGCTGAATTCCAGCAGGAGTTTCCAAACACAAATCACCGACAGTATTTGCAACAGTCACGACAACATCTCCGCCACTAGTTCCCAAAATCAATTGGTCGCCTTTGTAAATTCTTGTAGCAAGAGGTTTTTCCGTAAGTTCGTATTTTTTTGACTGAAAATCGTTCTGTAAAGCAGCAAGAACTGCATGCTCTTCAGCTTTCTTTTTCATAAAAAGAACAGCAAAAGTAACTCCAGTTGCAAAAACAAGAATCGAAATTATTATGATTACAGTAATTAAAACTTTCGGCCGCCTGCGGACAATCAAACCGTCTGGAATCGGAGATTCCTGCAATGTTTTTGCATGATAAAGCTGGAGCAATTTTTGAGAATCAAGTCCGAGGTATTCAGCATAATTCTTCAAAAAACCGACAAGATATGGCTCACCAGGAAAAATTACGGCATTTTCGTCTTCAAGAGCCTTTAAATAGGTGGAAGTAATTGAAGTTTCTCTGGAAATAGTTTCAAGTTCCAGTCCTTTTTCTTCCCTTTTGTTTTTTAGAATTGTGCCATAACTTTCCATTTTTGTTCTTCCCTGAAAAATATACTTTAAAAAATCTTAAGGCTGCCTTAAAAAAATACATTTTCAAAGGCAACCTGAAAAAAATGCGATAACTTAAAATTTTACAAATTACTGTTCAGTAAACAGAAAATTGTTGTAATTATTAGCAGAAGTTGGCGGATCATAAATAAAACGCTGATCCGAAATTCCCTGATTTATCGAGTAATTTGAAAAATCAAACTGGAATTTTTCGTTTTGAGGCGTAATTGCTTCAATTCTACGGATAAGCTTTGATTCGGGCAAAATTGCAAGGTTGATGTAACGGAACGCTTCAGAAGTATTGCGACGGCTCAAAACCAATTTTACTACATTTTCCGTGCTTCCGTCTTCGAGAGGAACCGCTTCCTGTCCGCTTTCGTACGCAACAGAATAATACCTGCTCATTAAAGAAAGCCCTTGTGCAGTCGCAAGGTTTGCAGCGCTTCCTGTTCCCGAAGATTCAACTGTCTGATTTAAGATTGCGGCGGATTCAGGAAGATAAATCGTAAGCAAATCTCCATTAAAACAGATTACCTGATTGTCTGGTTTTGTAAAATCAATGCGCAAAAGATTCGGACGTTTAAAATTTACATGCCCTTCCATAACTTTTTTTGCAGCCTTAATTGAAACATCAGCCTCATAATCTTCAATTTTTCCATATTCAGCTGAAACATTCTGAAAAAAAGCCGCCGCAGTTAAAATTCCTTGAGCATAAACAGAAAATCTGGAAAAACAGGTAAAAATCAACGCTGTCAATACAAATATTTTTTTCATTATTTTTCCTCATCAGTTGAAGCTGTGTTTTCTTCATTTAGTTTTGCCTGTTCTGCAAGCTCACGGCAATGAACTTCGCTCTTTACAATTTCGTAGAATTCTTTTCCGTCCATTGTTTCGATTTCAAGGAGGCGGTTTGCAATGAATTCGAGCAAATCTTTGTGCTCTTTCATCAATTCAACAACATGAGAATAGCGTTCGTTCATTACGCGGGCAATTTCTTCATCGACATAACGCTGTGTTTCTTCAGAAAATTCGCGGTAAATATTTGGATCTGCGCCCTGATGCCCCAAAACACCTTTTCCAAGCGTCATGTTTCTGAATTTTGCAGACATACCAAAATCTGTAATCATGCGTTTTACAAGGTCTGTTGCGCGGGCAATGTCATTTGAAGCGCCAGTAGAAATGTCGCCAAGCACAACTTCTTCCGCAGCACGTCCGCCAAGACAACTGTCAACTTCGTTTATAATATCTTTGCGAGTCATAAAGTTTTTTTCTTCTTCTTCGCGATATTGTGTAAATCCGCCAACGCCATGGCTTCTCGGAACAACTGTAATTTTATTGACAGGGGCAAAATCCGGAGTAAAGGCAGCAACAAGAGCGTGTCCAGTTTCGTGGACAGAAACAAGGCGCATTTCTTTTTTGTTGTCTTTGCGGCTTTTCTTTTTTAGACCAATGCTAACTTTGTCGATTGCTTCATTAAAGTCTTCCATTGTTACTTTTTTGCGGCCATTGCGGACTGCCATAAGCGCAGCTTCGTTTACAACGTTTGCAAGGTCTGCACCCGCAAAGCCTACAGTTCCGTGGGCAACAGAAACAAAATCAACGTCTTTATCAAGCTTTACATTTTTAGAGTGAATTCTCAAAATGTCTTCGCGGCCTTTTACGTCCGGTTTTTCAACAGGAACCTGACGGTCAAAGCGGCCTGGACGCAAAAGCGCAGGATCAAGAATATCTGCACGGTTTGTAGCAGCAAGAATGATAAGTCCTTTTTCGTTGTCAAAACCGTCCATCTCTACCAAAAGCTGGTTCAAAGTCTGTTCACGCTCGTCGTTTCCACCGCCATAACCGTTCATACGGCTTTTTCCAAGGGCATCGATTTCGTCAATAAAAATAATGCACGGAGCTTTTTCGCGGGCTTGACGGAACAAATCGCGTACACGGCTTGCTCCAACACCGACAAACATTTCTACAAAGTCAGAGCCCGAAATGCTAAAGAACGGAACTCCAGCTTCGCCGGCAACTGCACGCGCAAGAAGAGTTTTTCCTGTTCCAGGAGGACCAACGAGCAAAACGCCTTTTGGAATTTTACCGCCAATGTCAGTATATTTTTTTGGTTCCTTCAAAAAGTCAACAACTTCGACAAGCTCTTCTTTTGCCTCGTCAACGCCGGCAACATCAGAAAAGCGCGTTTTTACCTTGCCTTCTTCAACTGTCTTTGCACGGCTTCCGCCTGCTCCAAAAAGGGAACCCATTCCGCCAATTCCGCTGCCCATTTTGCGGAAAATAAAGAAATACATTAAAAGAAGGATTCCAATCGGAAATGCAAAATTCAACAGAAGCTGAACAAACCAGTTTGTCTGTTTTATGATAAATTTATATTCAACATGCTTTTCGTTTAAAAGAGAAACAAAATCCTGCATTAAAACGCCAGTTGTCCGGTAAACTTTTCGGCTTTCGCTCTGAACCCTGCGAATTTTGTTCCATGGGAGCTGAGGCGATTTTAAAACTGAATCAGAAGAATCATTTTGAGTTGCAGTTGTATTCTCAGCAACAGGAACTCCATAGCCTGTAAATGAATTTTCGCCCATTTCGACATAGACAATTGTTCCATCTTCTACAAGATTACGGAATTCCGAAAAAGGAATTGTGTTGTCGGCTTTTGGAAGCAAAAACATATTGATGAATGCAAGCGCGAGCACTGTAACGGCAAGCATTGTAAAAAAAGGAAAGCGCGAAGGCTTTTTTCCACCGTTTTTGTCACCGTTTTCTGGCTCATCAATTGAAAGTTTAAAAAAACTATACGGATCAAAATCCTGAGAATTCTGTTTGTTTTCGTTATTTTTGTCTGCCGGCTTTTTTTCTGACGTTTTTTCCTGCTTGTTTTCGTCTTTTTTTTCTTTTGGTTCCGGCACAAATGACGGTTTGTCCTGTTCGTTTTTCTGATCGTCGCTCATTTATTCCTCAAAAATTTATAGTGTTGATAAAATCGTTGTATCGTAACGTCTTAAAACTTGCCAAACTTTCTAAAAATTTACCAAAGGAAAATTTTAGAATGGCACGCTATAAATATAATAAAATTTGCATCATTATACAAACAGAAAAACTAAGCTTCGGCAACAAAATTTCCAGTTACGGCGGCAGTTGTTGAATAAACTGAACGCTTTCCAAAATAAGGATTGGCATTATGAATTTCTGCAAGCTGTTTTTTTACGCTTTCAATATGTTCTTTTAATAGATCCTGATTGCGCGCATTTTGAGCGAGAACTTTTTTCTGCAAGTCTGCAAGCTCCGCCTGCATTTTTTTTACGCTGATTTTATCTTCTGCGCCAAGTTCCGTTCCATGCGAAACTGCATTGTACATGCTTTGCATAGGTTCAATCACTTTCTGCAAATTTGAAATATTTGAAACAATCTGCTGTTCAAGCTCAGCATGAGCTACAAGCGCATCTCCATCTTCTTCTTCAATCTTATTCTGCTGGCACTCAAGCACATGCAGATATTCTCTAAATTTATTGCGCTGCTGTTCAAGCAAAGTTCTAAAACGTTTTAAAACAGCAATTCTTTCGTCAATCTGTGCCTGAGTTAATTCCATAAATTACCCCTCGATATTAAGACCGCCACCAAAACCGGTGTTTACAGCATTTGACTGACTGTTTGCCGCCTGAACCCAAGCAGCAGACAATTGATTGAGCATATTAAGGACAAATTCAATCTTTTTTTTGTCTTTGTTGATATTTGACGACATAAGTTCCCGGTTAAAATAAATGTAAAGAGACATAAGGTTTGAAGCAATTTCTCCGCCAGCCGACATGTTGAGGCTCGCCTGAAGCTCGCTGATTATATCCTGCGCTTTCATTATATAATTTCCAAATTTTTCGATATTTTTTGCTTCAATTTTTGAATCTGAATCAAAACATTCCAATGCGTTGGTTAAATTTTTTATAGCGCCTTCGTAAAGCAAAACAACAAGTTTTCCCTGACTCGCTGTTTTTATTCCTGTGTTTTTATATGCCGTATAAGCATTGTTCATGAATCCCATTTTCAGCCTCCCACATTTTTATAGAAGAGAATCTTTAAAAATGCAGTTTTAGAGATATTCTTCATTATATTTTCGGCAATTGAATTTTTTTGTTTAGCAGGAAAGAAGAAAAATACGTTTTAGAATTTTTTTAAGATAATTTTTTGGCAATTTTTCTAAAATCAGGCATAAAGCGTTCTATATAGGAATAAAAATTTTTGTCGTGATAAATATACAGAAAATGAGTCATTTCGTGAAAAACAACATAATCTATACATTCCTGCGGAAAATTAAAAAGTTCCCAGGATAAAGTAATTGTTTTGTTTTTTGTGTTGCAGTTGCCCCATATTGAGTGCATTGAACGCCCTTTTACAGTAAATTCCGGCAATGCGTTTTTTTCAAAAAACGAAGAAAGCATGTCTGCGCTCTGCATAAATTTTTTTAGCGCAGATTTTTTCCACAAGGCTGAATAATTAAAATTTGTTTTTCCGAAAATTCTGTCGGAAGATAAAAAGCCCGACTTTGCCGCAACTCCGTCCGGATTTAGAAAAATGCTGTTTTGCTTTGATTTTTTTACTTTTTGAACGCTTTTTTCAATCCAGTCTTTTTTTTCTTCGATAAATTTTTGAATTTTTTGTTCGCTTTCCAAAAAAGACGCCGTGCAGACAACTTCGCCAAAACGGTTTACGTGAAGACGGATTGACCGCATATTTTTACGAATTATTTTTACTTTTATGCCGCTATTTTCCAAAAATCGCTCCAGCCGCGCCAAAAACTCCGCACGAAGCAAGAGTCATTACAACTGCCGCTAAGAAAACTCCGCCCAAAACTGCAAGAACAGTCTGGCGCGGCTTCATGTCTAGAAGGCTGGCAGCCAAAGTGCCTGTCCATGCGCCTGTTCCAGGCAATGGAATTCCGACAAATAAAAAAAGTGCAAAAAACAAACCGCTGCCAGCCTTTTTTTCAAGTTTTTCGCCGCCTTTTTTACCTTTTACAAGAAAAAAATTGCACATTTTTCCAATGTATTTTTTTGAACTTCCCCATTCAAGAAATTTTCTGGCAAAAAAATAGATAAACGGAACTGGAAGCATATTTCCAAGCATTGAAAAAAGATTTATTAAAACAATATATTTTACAGAAAGAGATTCTTCGCTAAGCCCCAAAAAAGAAGAAGCAAGCGCAACTCCGACAGGAATAGCGCCCCGAAGCTCAATCAGCGGAATCATCGAAATAACAAAAACGATAAGAAAAATTTTTAACATTGTCCTAATATACAGGACAATGTTTTTTTATAAAAGTGGTGAATTTTGTAATTTTTTATCTCTGTAGTTTTGCGTAACTAAAATATTGTTTTTTTGTTATATTTTATTGTAGTTTACAAAAGTTGACGGTGGACTTACGCCGGATGCAAAGGGCGCAGTTGGAGGCGAAGCCGCCAATGAGGGCTACCGAACCCGTAGCAGCCGGAATTTCTTGAAAATTCAGCGCCAAGACAGGCAAAATTCGGCTTAAAATTTGAATGCCGTCCAAAAAAAAGGAGATAAGGTAAAATTAAATGATTGAAGTTTTTAAGCTTTCAAAGCATTTTGGAACTTTTAAGGCAGTCGATGAAATCAGTTTTTCGATTCCGACTGGGCAAATTGTTGGACTTTTGGGACCAAATGGCGCCGGAAAATCGACGACAATGAGAATGATTACCGGTTTTTTGCAGCCGACTTCCGGTTTGATTAAGATTGATGGCAAAAATATTGAAGAAAATGCCGTCGAATGCAAGAAAAAAATCGGTTATATGCCGGAAAGCGCGCCTTTGTACGGCGAAATGATTGTTGACGATTATTTGCGCTATGTTGCCCAGATTCAGGGACAGAATCCTGACGAAAAAGTTCCGGTTTTGTGCAGGGAATGTGGACTTAAAGAAGTCATGCACAAAAATATTTCTGATTTGAGCCGCGGCTACAGGCAGAGAGTAGGTCTTGCGCACGCCTTGATGAATGATCCGGAAATCTTAATTTTGGACGAACCGACTTCTGGTCTTGACCCGAACCAAATTGGCGAAGTACGCGCCTTGATTAAAGAAATCGGAAAAACAAGAACAGTTATTATTTCGACACATATTCTCGGCGAAGTGGAAATGATTTGCGACAGAGTTATTATTATTTCTGGCGGAAAACTCGTTGCCGACAGTCCGACCGGCGAACTGAGGGAACGATACGGAACCAGCGCAAGTGTCTTTGTTGAAGCTTCTGGCTGTGGTTTTGAAAAACTTTCTGAAATATTGAAAAAAATTGACGGTGTTGGCGCTGTTACGGCAGAAAAAACGGAAAATGCAAACTTGGGACACAACGAAAAAACTGCCGGAGCTCTTGTTCAGGTTAAAGATAATATGGAAATCAGGCCGCAGATTGCAGCGGCTGTGAACAAAGCTGGTTTTGAGCTTTATGAACTTTCGCTCAGAAGAAACAGTCTTGAAGATATTTTCCATACTTTGACGGAAGATTCGCCTTCGGAAAACGCATTAACACAAAAAAACTAAAGAGGATACAAAAATGACTGATATTTTAGAAACTAACAATCCGCTCTCTAACGCAAGTTCAATGGCAAAGATAAGTTCAAGGAAAAAAGCAAAAACAAAAAATCCGGCTTTTGTAATTATGTGCCGCGAATTAAAATCTTATTTTTCCAGCCCGATTGCTTATATCGTTACCGGACTTTTTACGCTCGCTTCCGGTTTTTTGTTTTTTAACACATTTTTTCTTGCAAACCGCGCCGAATTAAGACAGTTTTTTGGGCTTTTGCCGGTACTTTTTTCTTTTTTTATTCCAGCTCTTTCTATGAGGAGTTTTGCCGAAGAAAAAAAATCGACTTCTCTCGAAACCTTGCTCACCCTTCCGGTAACAGTTTTTGATGTTGTCGAAGGAAAATTTCTGGCTGTCTTTATTTCTGGTCTTGTGCTTTTAATTCCTTCTCTTTTTTACGTTTTAACCTGCTTTATTTTTGGCTCTCCTGATGCAGGCCCGATTTTGGGCGGTTATCTCGGCTCAATCTTTTTAACAGCAGGTTTTAGCGCGATTGGAATTTTTGCTTCGAGCACAACGAAAAATCAGATTATTGCTTTTTTTGAGGCTTTTGCAATTTGCATAATTCTGACTCTGCTTTCAAATTTTGCGGTTTTTCTGCCGGCTTTTCTTGTAAGAACGGTAACTTACCTTTCTTCGCTAAGCCATTTTGAATCTATTTGCCGCGGAATTATCGACAGCCGCGACATTGTTTATTTTGTTTCGCTTACGGTTATCTTTTTTGCGCTGACTGTCCGCTCTGTAAACAATGGACAAAAATAAAAATTCTATAAGACTGGAGTTTAAAACAACAATATGAAAAAATTTATTGAATGGTTAAAAAGTCCAAAAAGCGACATTTTTCTCTTTTTAACTGCAATTCTTCTCTTAAATCTTGTATGCTCAAAGGCATTTTTCCGCCTTGACCTTACAGCCCCAAAATCTTATTCGCTTTCACAGTCGAGCAGGCAGATTGTTAAAAATCTTGAACAACCGCTTTCGATAAAAGTATTTTTTACAAAAAATCTGCCGGCTCCCTACAACACAATCGATCAGTATATCCGCGATCTTCTGGTTGAATACAAAGGCGCCGCAAATTCAAATTTTTCTGCTGAATTTTTTGACATGGACAAAGAAGAAAATCAAAAAATCGCAAGAAATTACGGAATCTCTCAAGTTCAAATTCAAGAATTAAAGAACAACGAAGTCGGTTTTAAGCAGGTCTGGATGGCTTTGACTGTAAGTTATGCCGACCGAACGGAAATAATCGACGGATTAAGTTCTGCCGACGGCCTTGAATACACCCTCACAACCACAATGAGCCGTCTTATAAGCACAACTTCGGCTCTTGCAGGATTGCAGGGAAAAGCAAAACTTTCTCTCTATCTGACAAAAAAACTCGAACAGTTCAATATAAACGGCCTCAAAAATCTTGAAAAAACAGTTTCTGCCGCATACAAATCTGTAAACTCAAAAAATATGGATAGAATCGAATTTGAAACAATAGATCCTTCTGAGCAAGAAATTCCGGAACTCGTCGAAAAATACGGAATTCAAAGCCTGAGCTGGCAGGACGCCGACGGAGAAAAAACTGGAGTTATCGGGCTTGTTCTTGAATACGGACAGGAATTTAGGCTTTTGAACGTAAAAATGTCGCGTTCATTTTTTGGAAACATAATTTCTGGCACAGACAGCCTTGAAGACGAATTGAATGAAAACCTAAAAAGCCTTGTTTCTAAACCAAATATTATAGGCTATGTAACAGGACACCGCGAACTCGACTACAAAAACGCACAGTCGCAGGCAAATGCAGCGGTTTTCAATTCAATTATTTCTGACCGCTACGAATTTAAGGATTTAAATTTAAAAGATGATGAAATTCCTTCCGGCATAAAAAGTGTCGTTATAAACGGCGCAAAAGAAAAATTCGAAGAAATTGAACTTTACAAGCTTGACCAATTTTTGCTTCGTGGCGGAAATTTAATTATTTTCGACGACCAGTTTGAAGAAGTTTATCCGCAGGGACAAAACGCATATTACCAGATTCCGCAGTACAAACCTGTCGACAACGGTCTTGAAACAATTCTCTCAAAATACGGAATTTCTGTCGGAAAAGATTACGTTATGGACGAAAATTGCTATGTAAATCAGGATCAGCGTTCAGGTTCAACTCCGCTCTACTTTGCTCCAGTGCTTCAAAAATCAAATCTTGCAAAAAACAGCCCGATTACAAAAAATCTTGGCTACGTGATTATGCTTCAGAACAGTTCTATCAATGCAGAAAACGCTCAAAAAAATGCAGACGCAAAAGTTACAATTCTTGCTTCATCTTCTAAAAACAGCTGGCTCGTCAAAGACAACGTTACAGCAATTCCTCAGATGATTCGAAAACCAACCGACAAAAGCGCAATGCAAAGCCAAAATCTTGCTGTTCTTGTAGAAGGAAAATTCAAAAGCGCTTTTGAAAAAAATCCAGTAGAAAATCAAAACGGTGAATTTAATTTTACCGACCATTACGCAAAAAGCGTTCAAAACGGCAAAATTTTTGTAATAGGTTCTTCAAAAATCACGACTGGTCAAGTTATGGACGAAAGCGGCAAACAGCCAGTTGCAATGTTTGTGCGCAACGTCATCGATTACATGAACGGCGAAATTGATTTGTGCTCAATGCGGACAAAAGGCTTAAGCTTAAACACTTTAAAAATCAAAAAAGGCATTTCGGCAGACATTGCAAAATATTTTAACGAATTTGGACTTGTGATTTTGGTTGCGCTGTGCGGTCTTGCAGTTCTTGCAAAAACTACAGCTAAGAAAAGGGCAATCCGCGAAAAATACAATCCAGACGACAAACGCGAAATTAAGACAGAGGAAACAAAATGAACTTAAAAAATGCAAAAATAAGAAAAATCGTTTTATTGACGGCAATCGTCATTCTTGCAGCGATTTACGCTGTTCAACTTGTAACCGGCTCGCGTTCTCCTATAAAAAACTTTATTCTGCGGGAAAAACCGGACACACTTATAATCGAAAACTCTTCGCAAACCGTAAAACTTTTTTATGAAGGCGGGCTGTGGTACGTAAGTGAAGAAAAAATCAGCGGCGATGACCAGAAAATCGAAACTTTAGTAAACGCCATCAAAAACATAAAAACGCTCGGAACAGTAAGCCGCTCTTCGGCCGTTTCCGAACTCGACAGGTACGGTTTTACAGACTCGCAGACACTTACCGTCAAAGCAGAAAAATCTGGAAAAACAATCCGAACCTTAAAAATCGGCAAAAATTCCGAAACAAATCTTTCTTCTTATATTAGGCTCGATGAAAAACCGGAAACTTTGCTTGCTGACAGAAACCTGCGTTCTATTTTTGAAGTAAAAACCGAAGACCTTGAACAAAAAATTGAACAGCCGCAGGATGAAGAGCAACAGCCTGCAAATTAGCGGCAATTAAAACAAAAAACGCGGACTTCAAAAAGTCCGCGCCTTCGCCTTAAAAAAACAACAAAAAACTAAAGTAAAATTTTTAGTTTTTGCGCTAGACATTCATAGTGGATTTTATTAACTTTTCCAAAAAGTTCGCCGTCAGTGTGGCTAACGTTTGGTTCAGAGGTGAACACATCGACAGTCCGGGCTTCTTTCATAAAAAATCCTTTTATTAAATCCTGCCTTGCCGCAAGCAAAAAAGGAAACGCAATAAAACACTTCCATTTTGGAATTCTCGCCGCAAGAGTAAACGAGAGTTTTCCGTCATTTGTATTTGCTTTTGGAGCCATTGGAACTCCTCCGCCCTCGCATGGAAAATTCATTGCAGCAAGAAAAATCGCCCTGTCAAATTCCTGAAACGCTCCGCCGTCAAAACTCACTTTAAAAGTCGAAGTCTTCATTGTAAAAAGCGTTTTTACCGTCATAACGGCATAACTGAGAGAATTCAAATGCAGCTTGTTCATTATATTTTTGATTTTTGAGCGGTTAATTTCCGTTCCGACAAGAGCATTTAGTCCAAGTCCCGATGAAATTCCAAAAATCCGCCGTCTTCCGCCGGACTCAACCATTCCAAGGTCAATTGTTTTTATTCCTGTCGAATTCAAAATCATATCGACAACTTTTTCTGTATTTTTTAACGGCAACCCCAATCCGCGGCTAAAATCGTTGCCCGAACCAGTAGGAATTACCATAAATTTTAGCCGTTCAAAGCTGCGGATTCCATTTAAAACTTCGTTAATCGTTCCGTCACCGCCAACGACAATCAGGCGAATATCATCATCTTCTTTTTCGCTAATCTGTTCCGCCAAAACCGCCGCATAGCCTTTTGTTTCCGGCACAAATTTTTGATATTTTACACCGCGTTCATCTAAAATTTTCTGAACCTTGTTCCAAACTCCGACCGCCTGTCCTGAGCCACCGTGCTCATTCACTATAAAATAAAACATTCTTCGATTTTAAAACACAATCCGGTTCAATTCAAGCAAAACAGCAAAACAAAAAACTGTGTAAAAAACAGTTTTTGCACTCTCCGATTTAGTCTTTCCAAATTTTATTTCAGATTCTCAACCTGCT
>DLLE01000061.1:18316-20297 GCA_002477955.1 Treponema sp. UBA7570
GCTCACAGTTCCAACTTTTACACCGTCAGGCATACAAGACCTCTTAAACTGCTGGCCAAAAAATCTTTTATAAAAAATTTTAAGCGTATTTTTTATCGTTTCGTCGCTAAACGGCTCAAGATTTTTCTGTTTAACCGCAATTTTCGCCAGAAAATAAATCTTTTCAGGCGAAAAACCGTTTCGCACGCAGTTATACAGAAAAAAATCATGCAAAATATACGAACCGACAGTATTTTCTGTTTTTTGCGCAATTTTCCCGTCTTTGTCAGGCGGTAAAAGTTCAGGACTTACAGGAGTATCTATAATATCCTTTAATGTTTCTGCAAGTTTTTCGTTTTCCTTAAAAACAAAATCCGCATAATACTGAACAAGACAGCGCACCAAAGTCTTTGGAATCGAATTATTCACTCCATAATTGCTCATTTGATCGCCATTGTAAGTGCACCAGCCGAGCGCAAGTTCAGAAAGGTCGCCAGTTCCAATCAAAATTGCGCCGTGCATGTTAGCCCAGTCAAAAAGAACCTGAGTTCTCTCGCGGGCCTGGGCATTTTCGTAAGTAACATCGTAAACATCAAGCGCATGAGACAAATCCTTCAAATGACCGCCGGCCGCTTCTTTTATGGAAATTTCTTCAAGCGAAGCCCCGCAACTTTTTACAAGCATTTTTGCGTTTTCGTAAGTGCGCCCAGTCGTTCCAAAACCCGGCATCGTAATTCCAACAATATTGCTTCGGTCTTTTTTTAGAATATCAAAAGCCCGGCAGGCAACGAGCAAAGCCAGGGTAGAATCAAGTCCGCCAGAAATTCCCACGACAACTTTTTCAACTCCAGTATGCCTTATTCTCTTTGCAAGCCCCCAGGCCTGCATCTGCGTGATTTCCGCACAGCGCTCCCACATTTTTTTCTGGACCTGAGGCACAAAAGGATGCCCGTCAATTTTCCGCTCAAGATTTTTATTTTTCAAAAAATCTGTGCTTTTTACAGTTATTTCCTGAATTTTTGCCGGCAAAAACTGGCTTGACCTTTGAGAATTCTTAAAAAACCGGCTATTTTGCGAAAAAGTTTCTATTCTTATGCGTTCGTGATTTATTTTTTCAATGTCAATGTCGCTTATAATAAATTTATTTTTTTCGTCAAAAGGCTTTTTTTCTGCGAGGAGGCTTCCGTTTTCGGCAATCAATGAATGTCCCGAAAAAACCAAATCCTGTGTCGATTCTCCCATTCCTGCATTTGCATAAACATAGGCACAGACATTCTTTGCGCTGTTTCCCAAAATCAAGTCTTTTCTGTAAGAAGTTTTTCCAATCACTTCGTTTCCAGCCGAAAGATTGACAATCACATTTGCTCCGTTCAGACAAAAAACTGTCGAAGGAGAAAGAGGAACCCAGGCATCTTCGCAGACTTCTGCCGCCAAAACCGCACCTGTAAAACCTGAATCGTCATTTATTTTTAAGAGTCCACCAACCGACCAGTCAAACATTTGCTCATTGCAGCCACAATTTGCTTCAAAAGGCGTAAACCAGCGTTTTTCGTAAAATTCGCCGTAATTTGGAATAAAAGTTTTCGGATAAATCAGAATTTTTTCAGCATTGCTCAAAAGCGCCGCAACATTATAAAGAGAACCAGAAAATGAACGCAACGGCAAACCGACAAAAACCGCAATTCCCTGAGTATGCGCCAAAATCCCGGTCAAAGCATTTTTTGCGCTTTCAAGGAGGAGATTCTGTTCAAAAAGGTCAGCGCAAGTGTAGCCCGTAATACAAAGCTCCGGAAAAACTGCAATTTGAACGCCTTTTTGCTTTAATTCGTCAATGCACTGGCAAATATTCAGCACATTCTGTTCAACGTCTCCAACCACAACATCCGGCGAAACAGCCGCAACACGCAAAAAACCAAAATTCTTCATATAATTACTATATCAAAAAAACATTATTTTTATGCAAGATTTGCACACATCTCAAAAAAAAATTATTATCTTTATT
>DLLE01000061.1:20339-21751 GCA_002477955.1 Treponema sp. UBA7570
ATTATTATCTTTATTGAAGAAAATTTTCTTATAAGGTTAAATTTCGGACAAAATACGCAAACAAAATTCAATCTAAAAACTGAGGATAAAAATAAAATGGAAAATCAAAACGATATACAAAATCAGGAAAAAGCAAAAAAACCGGAACTTACAAAAGACATGCTCGTAAGCACGCTTGTAGCATTTTATCCTGAACTTACAGAACCTCTCATGCTCATGGGAATGCACTGCATAAGCTGTTTTGCTTCTCAAATGGAAACTCTCGAAGAAGCGGCTATGGTTCACGGTTTAAACGCAGACGAAGTTATCGAAGACTTAAAAGATTTTTTACATCAGGCGGAAGTTCAAAACGAAAATAAATAAAAACTCTCTGCACAAATTTAAAAAAATCCGAATTTAAGCGGATGATTTTACATTCACTCAAATTCGGAAAAAAATTTATCCAGTTGTTAACAAAAAAAATACACCGTTTAAGGCGCGGATTATTTCATCAGCTCGCGGTATTTTTTTGCAAGACGCGCTGATTTTTTTGCGGCAAGTCCGCAGTAGTTCGCAGGATGTTCAAAGAAATTTGCAGGATTTTCTACGCCGAGTTTTTCAAGCTGGGCTGTAATATCTGCATATTCTTTTTCGTGAGTTTTAAGCACTTCAAAGAAAGTTTTTCCAGACTTTTCCGCCTCAAGCGTAATCTGACGGATAATTTCGTGTCCGTCATTGTATCCGGCTTCGCCAAGAAGAATATATGCAGGTTCAGCAAGAACGCCGCCCTTAACTTTTCCGCCGGCGCTTTCAAGATTTTTTGCCATATTGTCGCGGTCAGCCTGCAATCCTTTTACGACTGAATTCATTCTGCTTACTGCCATTGTAAAGCCGGCAATATAGTCAGTAATAAATCTCTGGCTTGCAGAATTTGAAAGGTCGCGCTGATGTTCAGAAATCTGATCCATATAGAAAGTAACTACGCGAGGACACATAGCCTTCCATAAAGATTTAACGTGCTCGCTGTTCCATGGATTGCGTTTCTGAGGCATTGTCGAAGAGCCGACCTGAGTTGCAGCAAAATATTCAAAAACCTCGCCAATTTCTGAACGCTGCAAGTTGCGCAAGTCGTCCGCCAAATTGGCAATAATACCGAAAGCAACATTCATCTCAAGCAAGAGGCGAAGAACGTGCTCTGCCTCTACAAGCTGATTTGAATATTCAGACGGCTTAAGGCCCAGAAATTCAGTATAAATGCGCTCAAGTTCTTCAGGATCTTTTACAATCATCGAAGGACCGTTGTAAGAACCAACAGGACCAGCAAGTTTTCCAACTAAATCGTCAGAAAGCTCTTCGATTTTTAAGATTGATTTACCAAGACGGGCAACAAATTCTGCAATTTCCCAGCCAAAAGTAATAGGAACAGCGTGCTG
>DLLE01000061.1:21843-30890 GCA_002477955.1 Treponema sp. UBA7570
CAAAGATAATTTTCAAGTTTTTTAAGTTCAGGAAGCACAACATTTTTAGTAACATCGCGCATACGACAAGAAAGAGCCGTATCCAAAATATCAACAGAAGTTGCTCCAAGATGAATAAGAGGACCGATTTTAGAATCAACCTTCGTCTTCATAACGTTAACAAGAGCGCGGATATTGTGCTTAGTCTTTTCTTCCTCAGCATAAACTTCTTCCGGGTCAATAGCAGAAGCAACATCGTCGAGTTTTTTAGCAAGTTCGTCAGTAAGCTGGCCGCGAACCTTCAAATGAGCCTTTACAAGAGCCGCTTCGCATTTAGCGCAAGAACGGATAGAAGCCTGTTCAGAAATATACTGCGACAGTCCGTCAAAAACCGCCTTTTCCGAAATAGAATAGCGGTGGTCGATACAAGAAAGATTTTCAAAAATGTTACGAGTTTCCATAAGCCAAAATTATAATAAATTACGCTCAGTTTCTCAATAAGAAGAAAAATTCGGGCGGTCCGGCACAAAGTGCCGTCGGGCTTTGCAGGGTTGGCATTGCTCCGCAACGGCTTCGCCGCCCTTCCAATCCCTACCGCAAAACACGAAAAGCGCAATTCATTTACTTTTACAAAATTTGTGTTATTATCTATTGTATGTCTAATTCTTTTATTCCTAATCGCAGCGAAATCCCGGCTTCTGACAAATGGGATCTTTCTACTTTGTATAAAACTAACGAGGAGTGGGAGGCTGATCTTGCAAAAATTGCTTCTCTTACACAAAAATTTGCAAGTTTTAAAGGCAAACTCAAAGATTCTTCCCTATCGCTTCTGGATGCGCTCAAAGCCTACGAAGAGCTTTTTAAAACCCTCGAAACCGTTTACTGCTACGCAAGCCTCTGCCACACTTCCGACGAAAGCGACAGTTCTTTTCAGGATATGGAAGGCAGAGCGATGATGGCTTATGCAAAAGCCAGCGCAGAAGCTTCATTTTTTTCTCCAGAACTAATGGCAATTCCTGACGAAAAACTCAACGACTGGATTAACCTGCCGGAATTTGCCGACTACAAAATTTTTATTCAAAAAGAACTGCACGAAAAACCTTATGTTTTAAGCGAAAAAGAAGAACGAATTCTTTCGCTTGCCGCCGAAGCCTTGCAGACTCCTGACAATGCGTTCAGTTTGCTCGAAAACGTTGACATGGATTTTGAAAGCGTGACTGTAAATGGCAAGGAAGAACCTCTAACACAGTCAACATTTTCACTTTTAATCAGAAACCCTGACAGAAATGTCCGAAAAAACGCATACAAAAAATTCTATAAATCGTTCGTAAAACATCAAAATGTTATTGCTTCGCTTTACGCCGGAAATGTAAATTCTGACATTTTTTATGCCCGCGCAAGAGGTTTTAATTCCAGCCTCGAAGCAAGCCTTTATTCAAACAAAGTTGAACCGGCTGTTTACAAAAATTTGATCGGCACTGTTCACAAAAATCTGCCAGCCCTGCACGATTATTATTCGCTCCGAAAAAAAATGCTTGGTTTAAACGAACTTCGCCATTACGACGTTTATGTTCCGCTCGTAAAAGACATTGAAACAAAAACAAGCTATGAAGAATCCGTAGAAATTTGCCGCAACGCACTCGCTCCGCTCGGAAAAGAATATACCGACATTTTGTGCAACGGTCTTTTAAATGGCTGGGTTGACCGCTACGAAAACAAAGGAAAGCGTTCCGGCGCTTTTAGTTCTGGAGCTTACCGCGGCTATCCGTACATTCTGTTAAATTACAAGGACGATGCAATCCGAGACGTTTTTACAATGGCCCACGAAGGCGGACACTCAATGCATTCTTATTTTTCAAAGACAAACAATCCGTTTATGTGCTACGACTACACGATTTTTGAAGCGGAAGTTGCCTCAACTTTTAATGAAGAGCTTGTCTTTGAATATCTCTTAAAAAACGCAAAAACAAAGGAAATGAAAACCTACCTTCTGGCAATGCGCGCCGACGACATTCTTGCAACCCTGCACAGGCAGACAATGTTTGCAGAATTTGAACTCAAGGCTCATGAACTTGTCGAAAACGGAACTCCTCTTAACGCCGAAATTTTGCGAAAAATCTACCGCGAGCTTTTAGTTCAATATTTTGGCCCGGAAATGATTTTTGAAGAAGAAAGCGACATGGAAGGTTTGAGAATTCCACATTTTTACAATTCTTTCTATGTATATAAATATTCGACCGGAATTTCGGCAGCCCTCGCTCTTGCAAAAAGAGTTACGCATGGCGGTGAAAAAGAAAAAGAAGATTATTTTAAATTCTTAAAGTCTGGCGGAAGCCGTTATCCGCTCGAAAGCTTAAAAATTGCCGGAGTTGATATGTCTTCGACAAAGCCTGTACAAGACGCATTGGACACTTTTGCACAGATTGTCGACGACTTAAAAAAACTCTAATTTTTTTCTCGGACTTTGGATTTTATTAAAGAACGGCAGTTTTTCTGCCGATAATCTAGCGGCATTGGTACAACAATTTTTTTGCTGTGCCTGCCGGAACGTTCATTGAAAACAACGGTTCAATGGCGTTTTGACAGAAAAATTTGCGAGGAACAGAAGTATGAAAAAAACAGAATTCTATTCATTCTACAGAAACATTCCAAAAGCAGAAATTCACATTCACATCGAAGCCGTAATAAGCAAAGAATCGATTAAAAAGCTCTATCTAAAAAAGAACGGAACTGAATTTTCTGACAATTCGCTGGAAGAATTATTTTCATACTCGGATCTGAACGGTTTTATCGCCGCGTTTTTGCAAGTTCAGGATTTGTTTACGGAAGTAAGCGATTTTGATCTTGTTTTTGAAGATTTAAAAAATTATCTTTTGCGAAATGGAATAATCCACTGCGAAGCCTTTTTTGCTCCTTCAGCCTTTATAAAAAAAGGTTTTTCGTATAAAGAAATGACAGAAAATTTCGCCAAAAATATAAAAAAAATCAAAGACGAAACAGGAATTACAGTCTGGCTCTCTGGAGACGTAAGCCGAACTTTTGGACTTGAAAACGCTGAAAACAATTTTAAAATGTTCAGCGAAAATCCATTTGAAGGTTTTATAGGAATCGGACTTGGAGGCGCAGAATCAAAGGGTCCTTCAAGAGATTTCGGCTCTGTTTTTGAAAAAGCACTTAACGCCGGCTACCATGCTGTTGCACACGCAGGAGAAGACCAGGGGCCGCAGTCAATTTGGGACGCACTCGAAATCTGCCATGCGCAAAGAATCGGACACGGAATTTCTGCAATCCAGGACGAAAAACTTATGGATTTTTGCGCAGAAAGGCAAATTCCGTTTGAAATTGCCCCGACAAGCAACGTTTTTACAAAAAAATTTGTAAAATCACTTTCAGAACATCCATTCCGCGCTTTTTTTGACCGTGGAATGCTCGTAACTCTCAACACCGATGATCCGCTTTTCTTTGGAGTTGAACTTTTGGACGAATATTGGAACGCCTACAGCCAGATGAATTTTTCGCACGAAGAACTAAAACAAGTCATTTTAAACAGTTTTAAAGCGTCGTTCTTAAGCCAAACAGAAAAAGAAAAAGCCTTTTCCGAAGTTGAAAAAAACTGGAAAAACAGAAAATGACGTCAGTTGCAGATTTTATAAAGCTTCCAAAAAAAGATTTTCATTCAAGCCTTGATTTAGGAATGCGCTATCCTTCTTTTGTTACCTGGGCAGGATTTTATGTTCCAGGCTTTCCAGAAGATGGATCGCCTGTCAAAATCGAAATGCGCAACCAAGTCCACGAATACACTTCTATGAGAATTGCAACAGAAGACGACATAAAAAAACTTCTGTTTCTATCAATTTCTGAAAACATTGCCGATAACATAATTCAAACAAACGCAGCAATCGACAGCAAGCTTTTTCAAAACTGCAAAAAAAACTGTGAATTCTTCCTGCTGTTAAAGACAAAAATTCAAAAATACAGCGATCATACAAAATCAGACGCTTTTTTTTCGCTTGATACCGATTCAGCCGATTTTAGAGAAAAAAATTTGCAGTTCGCAAAATCCTTTTTATTAAACGAAAATTCAAAAGAACTATTTAGGGGAATTTATTTTTACGGAAAAAACATCCTCAATTTGACAGAAAATTCAACAGAACTTAAGGAACTGATTCAAACTGTCAAAAAAAACGGCTTAAAAATCAGAGTGGATTTAAGTTCTGTCGATTCGGCAAATGATTTTTTTAGGGTTTTTGAGTTTTTTGAGCCACAGGTTCTAATCAACGCAGACAACGCCGCAAATTTTGGCGAAATTTTAACTTTTCTCAAAAAAAAATCAATTCAAACTGTTATAACGCCAGAAACTCACTTTAAAGACAAAAAAATGGATTTTTCAGAAAAGGCAAAAAAAATGCGTTCATTTTTAGAAGCGGGAATAGAAACTTTTCTCGGAACGCAGAGCATCCTTCTTTTTAATAAATCAATCAGCCAGCTTGCAAGCGAGCTTTGCAACACCGGACTTTTTACAAAAGAAGAAATGCTTTCTATCTTAAAAATCTGCTAAAGATAAACCATCAAAAGCATAATATCTGAATTTCTAATCCCGGAAATCCGGCTTGCCTGACCGAGTGTCAACGGACGGATTTTTTCAAGTTTTCCGCGGCTTTCGGCGCTCAAAGCAGGAATTGCTCCGTAATCAAAATTTGCCGGAATCTTGCGATTTTCCATTTTGTGCATCTTTGCAACGCGGGCATCCTGTTTTTCAATATAATACTTGTATTTAAAATCTTCCTGGGCGACTTTCCAAATTTCTGGCGCATAACCTGGATTTTGAGCGTCTTTTTTCTTTAACAAAAGCGCCACGGCCTCATCAATCAAAGCATATTTTGCGCGCATAGACTGAATCTGCTTTTCTGTTTTTAAGCCAACAGCAAAGGCTTTTTCGCTAAGCCTGCGGTCGGCTGTGTCATGCCTCAGTTTTAGACGATACTCGGCGCGAGCGGTAAACATCCGGTATGGCTCTTTTGTTCCAAGCGTAACCAAATCGTCAATCAAAACGCCGATGTAAGCTTCATCTCGTCCTAAAACAAGAGGTTCCCATTCAGGAATTGAATCAAAATTTTCATAACCGCTGTCGCTCTGCGCTTTCTGCAAAGCTGAATTTATTGCCTTTGTTTCTTTCGCAGAAATTTCTGCAAAAGCCGCAATTTCTTCGTCTGTCATGCCAGGCTTGTTTTGAAAAGCGCCCTTTTCCATGCTTGCCGGAGTCTGGCCCATTCCGGAAGACGGAGAACAGAGAGGTCCGCAAAGTTCTTTGTGCGCCCTGGCATAAAGAGCGGCGTTAATTCCTGCGACAAGCCCCTGGCCAGCAGCTTCTTCATATCCAGAAGTTCCGTTTATTTGACCGGCGTCAAAAAGCCCGGCAACGCGTTTTGTTTCCAAGCTCGGATAAAGCTGAGTCGGCTCAACATAATCGTATTCAACTGCATATCCAGGACGGCTTACTGTACAATTTTCAAAGCCAGGAATTGTGCGCAAAAACGAATCCTGAACTTCTTCCGGCAAACTTGAACTCAAGCCATTAAGATAAATTTCATCCGTCTGCAAACTTTCAGGCTCTACAAAAAGCTGATGCCTGTCGCGTTCTTCAAAACGCATTACCTTGTCTTCTATTGAAGGACAGTATCGAGGTCCAATTCCGCTGATTTTTCCAGAATAAAGAGGAGAACGATTTATATTTTTTCGGATAATTTCGTGAGTTTTTTCGTTTGTATAAACCAAATAACACGGAACCATCGGACGGTCAATTTTTTCATCATCAAAACTAAAAGGAATTACTTCTTCATCGCCTTCCTGCAGCTCAGCCTTTGAAAAATCAACTGTATGGCGCAAAATTCTCGGAGGTGTTCCAGTTTTTAGGCGGCCAGTTGTAAAGCCAAGACGATTGAGCGAATGAGTAAGTCCAAAAGCCCCGGCTTCGCCAATTCTTCCGCAAGGAGCATCGTATTCGCCAATAAAAATGCGTCCACCCAAAAAAGTCCCGGTAGTAAGAACAACAGCACGAACAGGAATAATTCTTCCGCGCTCTGTAACAATCGCAGTAATTTTTTGTCTTTTTCCAGAACGGGCAGCTTCCGTTAAACATTCGGAGCGAAATTCTCCAGGAATCGAGCCTTTTTCTGCGGCAGTGTCGCTGTCTGGAGGCAAAGGAGAAGAAGAAGCCGTTGTCAAAATATCAACGACCGTATCCATCAAAGTAGAAAGGTTTGGCGTTGTTTCGATAGTCTGCCGGGCCAAAGACGCATAGAGAATTTTATCTGCCTGAGAACGGGGCGATTGAACGGCAGGACCGCGACTTTTATTCAACATACGAAACTGAATCATCGAGTTGTCTATAAGTTTACCCATTTCGCCGCCAAGAGCATCGATTTCCCGGACAATGTTTCCTTTTGCAACACCGCCAATCGAAGGATTACAGCTCAAGCGTGCAATCGAATCAATTGTCTGAGTTACAAGAAGAGTTTTAAGCCCCATTCGGGCACAGGCCAGACAAGCTTCTGTTCCAGCATGTCCACCGCCAATTACAGCAACATCAAATGAATCATAAAAAGACATACGAAAATTATAGTGAAATCAAAGTTCTGTATCAAATCCAAAACAAAATTCTGAAAAAAAAGTATTTTTTTGTAACCTTTTCCTTTTACGCTGTTTTTTTAAGTATAGAGCGACAAGAAACAATCTCTTTATGTTACAAAAAACTTCCTACTTTGCTCCTTGCACCAGTCTTCCTCCGGGCTGGTGCATTTTTTTGCTTTTTTGCGTCTTTTTTATTCAAAATATCAGCAATTTTTACAAATTCTGACCACAGTATATTGCAAATCAATTTTTATCGCTATTTCTTCGTAATATTTTTTCTGTTTTTTTATAAAATATGCTCAAAACTTCTTTTTATCCAAAAACGACGTCTGTTTAATCCAAAGCATTGCGCAGTTTATAATATATAGTTATTTTACGTGAGCGACGTTTATTAAAAAAAGTGAGGTGTTATTTATGAAAGTAACCAAATTTTTAATGGCGGCAGCTTTGGTTTCGGCTGCAGCAATGTTCGTGTCTTGTTCCAATTTAAGCGAAAGCTCAGAATCTTCTTCTGATTCAAGCCGTGCAGCTTCATCGGGAACAACTTATTCTGTAGGAACAGCTTCTGATTTGTACACAGCCGCAAACAAGGTAAATCCTGGCGACACAATCAAATTGACCGCGAACATCAACCTTACAAAGCAGCTGCAGCTTTTAAGGAGCGGATCTTCCGGAAAAGTGATCACACTTGACGGAAACGGAAAAACGCTCAACTGCTCTGCATTTACAGGCTGGGGCGTAAAAGTAAACGGCTCTTACTGGACAATCAGAAAACTGACAGTTACAAAAGCTTCAGACTGCGGAATGGTTTTCCAGCTCGGAGGAAACAACCGCGCTGAATACTGCAAATTCACCTATAACGGCGACTCAGGACTTCAGGTTTACAACTCGGCTCACGATGTAACAATTACAAGATGTGAATCTTACTACAACTACGACAAAGCGACGAAAGGCGAAAATGCCGATGGTTTTGCAGCAAAACTTTCGGGCGGAAAAAACATCAAGTTCAATTACTGTGTTGCAAAATATAATTCTGACGACGGCTGGGATCTTTACAGCCAGGCATATCCTGTAACTCTCAACAATTGCGAAGCTTCTTACAACGGATATATCAATTCTTCGCTCCAGACAACACCTGACGGCGATGGAAACGGATTTAAACTAGGTTCAAAATACAAAAATGTAAGCCACAGAGTTCTTTCATGCAAATCAACATATAACCTCAAGTACGGAATTGATGCTAACGGAAACACCGCAAAGCAGACAATTACAAACTGCACTGTAAAGAACAACAAAGAAGGTCAAATTTCAAGCAGAACAAAATACTAATCTGAATTTCAAATGACTTTCTGTCCGCAAATGCCTCTCCTCCTGCAGCATTTGCGGACTTTTTTATTTGAGTTCATTTTTCCCGCAGTTTTCGCCATCAACATCAAAAGCAGATAATCCATCGTTATTTTTTAGAAACGGATCTGCCCCATTTTTTAAAAGAAGCTTTGTAGTTTTTAAAGAATTTGCATAAACCGAAAACATAAGAGCAGTGTCGCCGTTTGAATTCTGCAAATTGACATCTGCGCCTTTTTTTATAAGAAGTTTTGCAAGCGCAGAAAAATTCTGGGCAGAAGCAGTCATTAAAGGAGTCATATCTCCTTTGTTAAAATGATTTATATCCGGATTGAATTTTAGCAAAAACCTTACAAGCGAAAGATTTTTAGAAATGCATGCATATTCAAAAGGAGTTATTCCTTCGCTGCTTTCCAAATCTAGATCTGCGCCATATTTTAGAAGAAGTTTAGCCTGTTTTAAATTTCCGCAACGGCAAGCCCACATTAAAGGCGTTATTCTGCCACTCGAAAAAGCGTCCGGTTTTTGCCCGCCCAGCAAAAGTTCCTTTAAAACACCGCAATTTCCAGACTGAACGGCAAGCATAACAGCATTTTCGTTTTGAGAATGAGCAAGAAAGTCTTGCACATCATTTTTTTTACAGCCAAAAAACAGCCACAGACAAGCGGCAAAAACCGCAATGCAAAAATATTTACTTTTTAACAACTTTTACCGCTCCTATTTGATTTAATTTTTTTGAATTTTCGTAAAAATTTGTGCCATCTGCGCCGTTGTCTTGCATATAATTATAATATAGAAACACTTGAACAGATTTTTTTTATAAACTCATCTCCCTTGTTTTTTCTAAACTTTATAACAAGTTGTTTTATTTGTCAAATTTTGTTTTTTTTGATTTGAGGCCGAAGCTTACGCCGGATGCGGCGGGCGGAGTTGACGCGGAAAAACGGGTTGGTTGCCAAACTAACCTGTTTTTCCGCGCCAATGAGGGTTACCGAACCCAAAGCAGCCGGTTTTTAGGTAATTTGCTACACAAAGCCTGTCTGAATTCCGTTTTTTAAGATAAATGCCGTCCTGTTTTTTTTGCTTAAAATTGC
>DLLE01000061.1:30922-53210 GCA_002477955.1 Treponema sp. UBA7570
TTAAAATTGCGCGATAATTGAAAAATCCTCGTGTTTTTTGTAATATGTGGGAATGGATTTATTAAAAAAACTTGATGAACTGGACAAACGTTTTGCAGAAATTAACGAAATGGTTCAAGATCCAGACCTTGTTAAAGATCAGAAAAAATACAAGGATGTTATGCGTGAACATGGACATTTGTCTGATGTGCTTGAAGTTGGAAACGAATATAGAAAATGTCTGTCCGGCATTGAAGATGCCAAAATGATGATTACAGCCGAAGATGATCCTGATATGAAGGAAATGGCCCGTGAAGAAATGAAAGAACTTGAAGAAAAAGTTCCAGTTCTTGAAGAACAGATTAAGCTCAAACTGATTCCGCCTGATCCTCTCGACGAAAAAAATATTATTTTGGAAATCCGCTCTGCTGCTGGTGGCGACGAGGCTTCGCTTTTTGTGCGCGATATGTGGGAAATGTACTGCCATCTCTGCGAAAGAAAAGGCTGGAAATACGAAAATCTTGAAGCACAGGAGACTGAAGTTGGCGGTTTTAACAAAATCGTAACTCAAATCCAGGGAAAGTTTGTTTTTGGAACTTTGCGCTGGGAATCTGGTGTTCACCGTGTTCAGCGTGTTCCGCAGACTGAATCTCAGGGACGGCTGCAGACTTCGACTGTTACGGTTGCGGTTTTGCCGGAAGCCGAAGAAGCTGACGTAAAAATCAATCCGGGGGATGTTCGCGTTGACGTTATGCGTGCGGGCGGTCCTGGAGGCCAATGTGTAAATACTACCGACTCTGCTGTTCGCCTTACTCATATTCCGACCGGAATTGTCGTAATTCAGCAGGATCAAAAATCGCAAATCAAAAACAAAGAAAAAGCGTGGGAAGTTTTGCGCGCTCGTCTTTTTGATTTTCAGCAGTCAAAACTCGATGCAGAACGCTCTGCTGCCCGCAAAAGTATGGTTGGAAACGGAGACCGCTCTGAAAAAATCAGAACGTACAATTATCCGCAGGATCGCGTAACTGACCACAGAATCAACTTGACTTTGCATAACCTGCCTTCGTTTATGATGGGAAATATGGACGAAATGCTCGATGCGCTGAACGTTTACGCAAAAGAAGAACAGTTCAAAGAGCTTGAAGCATAAAACGGAAATACAAGCTTGAATATTCTTGAGGCAAAAAAATACGGAAAGGAGCAGCTCAAAAACTCTCCTTCTCCCGACCTGGACATTTCTGTCCTTTTGCAGTTTGTTACAGGTTTTGACAGAACGCAGCTCCTTTTAAAACGGGATTGCAATCTGTCAAAAGAACAGGAATCAAACTTTTTAGATGCAGTTCAGCGGCGAAAAACGGGACTTCCGGTTGCCTATATTACCGGGCACAAGGAATTTTACGGTTACGATTTTTATGTAACGCCGGCAGTTTTGATTCCCAAACCAGACACTGAAATCCTCATTGAGCAGGCATTAAATTCGCTCGCGCTTTTTTATTCAAAAAACGAAAATAAAGACGGAAGTATAAAGAAAATTCCCGAAATCTGCGACATGTGCAGCGGAAGCGGCTGCGTTGGAATTTCTGTCCTCAAGGCGCTTTTAGAAAATGACGGAATTCAGGTAAACTGTCTGCCAAAAATGACATTTGTCGATATTTCGGCGGACGCTTTGGAAATTACCAAAAAAAATGCAGAAAGGCTTTTGGGCGAAGGCGAAAAACTAAGCAATACAGAAAACCTAACTTCTGCTCTTTCGCGAATCCGGCTCATTCAGTCCGATTTGTTTGAAAACGTACCTTTTTCTTTTGATTACATTTTGACAAATCCGCCTTACGTTCCTCATTCTGAGAGTCTCGAACTTTTAAAAGACGGCAGAAGCGAACCTTTGCTTGCTTTGGACGGAGATGTTTGCTCTGACGGAGAATATTCGGGAACAGAAGACGGCCTTTTTTTGATAAAAAGGCTTGTTCCCCAGTGTTTTGAGCATCTTGTCTGTGGCGGAACTCTGATAATGGAAACAGGAGAATACAATGCCGAACAGACCGCAAAACTTTTTGAAAAGACAGGTTTTAAAAACGTTCACATCGAAAAAGACCTTAACAACATGCTAAGAGATGTAATCGGAACAAAAACTCATAGCATTGCATAAAGAACTTCAATTTCTGCTTCCGTCAAAGTCCTGTATTCTCCGGGTTTTAAATTTTCGTCAAGAAAAAGTCCTGCCATTTTTATCCGCTTTAAAAAAACAACTTCGTTTCCAAGCGCACAAAAAATTCTTTTTACTTCGTGAAATTTTCCTTCTGTCAGGGTGATTTTACATTCATTTTCGTTTAACCAGTCGATTTTTGCTCCACAACTTTTTTGTTCGCCTGCTTTTTTTTCTGGCGGAAGAACTAGCCCAAACTCCGCTTTTTTAACGTAATCTTTTTGTTCAGAAGAGGAAACTGGATTTTTAAGACCAACAAGATAAGTTTTTTCAATTTTGTTTTGAGGACGCGTCAAAAAGTCAGAAAGTTTGCCGTCATTTGTAAAAAGCAAAAGTCCTTCCGTGTCTGCGTCAAGCCTGCCAATAGAATGAAGATTTGCGCCATTTTCGTCAGTCAAAATCTCTTTTGGAAAAACCTCATAAACAGTTTGCCGTCTGTCGCTCACCGTAGAGCAGACAACCCCAGACTTTTTGTTCATGAGAAAATAAAATTTAATTTTCGGAATATGTTTTTTACGCATAATAAAACCTTGAATTGCAGGGACGTAATTTTATGTCAAAGATTTTACGCAAAAAAGCTCTATGCCTTCACCAGTAAATTTTTGTTTTACAGCGTTTACAACGGCTTTGACCATGGATAAATCCTTGTCGTCAATATACGAAATCAAAAGAAAATTTGTTTCTGGCCAAGTTGAATTTCCAAGTTTATAACTATTTTTTCCACGCCCAGTCACAAGTGGCACGATTGTATATTGTATATCAGAAATTTTTTCTTCAAGCAAAACCGTTATTTCTTCCTGAACCGACTGATTGGCAATTATTTCACAGCGAATCATGCAAAGCTCCTAAATTAGTGCGCCAAGGATGGCGCAAAAACGTAAAGAGAGAAAATTCTGTTTGCCTTTTGGTGAACAGATTTTTCTCGTAAAAACAAAATTGCAAGGATGCAATTTTGTTTTTATTTTTCACCCGTCAAAATCACTTCGATCCGGCTTTTTTCGCGCTTTTTTTCTTTCATTATAAGTGAATACAAAACCGGTATAAAGAAAAGCGTTACAAAAGTTGACGATGTAAGTCCTCCTACAACAGCGACTGCTATAGGCTGAACCATAGCCGCGCTTCCTTCTGTCGCAAAGCACATTGGGATCATTCCAAGAATTGTTGTTAAAGTTGTCATCAATACTGGACGCAGACGGCTTACTCCAGCTTCGAGGCACGCATCTTTCATTTTTCGTCCGCGGTCTATAAGCAAGTTCGTGTAGTCAACCAAAATAATTCCATTGTTTACTACAATTCCAACAAGCATAATGATTCCAACTGCGCTTGTCATGCTGAACGCCTGCCCCGCAAATTTAAATATGAATACGACTCCAATTATCAGGAATGGAATTGTCGTCAAATTGATTATCGGCGCTTTAAAACTTTCGTAAGTTCCTGCCATTACGCCAAATACAAGAAGAATCGCCATTATTCCTATCAAAAGATATGTTCTTCCCTGATCTTTTGTGTCTTTCCATGCTCCCTCGTAAACAACAGAAACTCCTTCTGGAATAATAAAACTTTCTGCAATTCCATCTTTTATTTCCTGAACAATTTCTGTCGAATTTCGGTCTGTTTTTTTGTCAGCAGTCACAGTAACTCGCCGTGTCTGATTTTCGCGTCTGATTGTTACAGGACCAAGACCTTTTTTTACTTCCGCAAAATTTGCAACGCTTACCATGCCGTTTGTGCCTTTTACGTAAATCTGTTCAAGGTTTGCGGTAGATTTTCTGTCATCTGGCTCGTAAAGAAGAATCATATCATACTCCTTGCCGTTTTCGCGGTAAGTAGTCGCCGTAACACCATTTACTGCGTAATTTATTTCTTTTGCAACCGTCGTCACATCAACTCCAAAAGAATAAGCGCGCTGTCTGTCAATTACAACCTGAATTTCTGGAAGTCCGCGATCCGTATCTATTGAAACTTCTCCAATATCATCAATTTTTTCCATTACTTCGCGGATTTGAGAGGCAACATTCATCGCCTTGTCCAAATCGTCGGAACGCACACGGATTTTAAATTCAGAACCAGTCATCTGCCGTCCAAATCCCTGGCTAAAAGTAAATCTTGCGCCCGGATATGAATTAAAGTATTTTCTGAGTTTAGTCTGCACTGTATCGGAAGTATCAATTTGTTTGCTAGAATCCTCCGGCAAATTGATTTGAATTGAACCTTTGTTTGTGCTTGAATTTCGGCCTGTTCCAATCGAAGTGATTACAGTCGTATAGCCCTGAATTTCTTTTTCAACAATTTTTTCAAAATCTCTTAAAACAGCTGTGGTTTCAGAGAGCGGAGTTCCGTTTGCAAGTGTCAAATTCATCGTCACGCTCGAATCAGTTCCGTTGTTCATCATGTTGACTTTTAATGTTGGAATCAAAATAAACGACATCAAAAGCGCGCAAATACAGACAAAAACAGTCAAAGCTCTGTGCTCAAGAGCAGATTTCAAGCCTTTTCTGTACGCTTTTGTAACAACTGTCATTGGAATTTCTAAGATTTCGTAGAATTTAGCAAGCGGCTTAAACCGAATCGGCTTTTCTGCCCTGTTTGTAAGAGGCAAAAATACACCTGCAAGAACTGGAACCAAAAACACTGCAACAAAAAGAGAAGAAACAAGAGCAATTACAACGGTAAAAATAATTCCCTTGAACATTTGTCCCATCATTCCAAGCTCTTTTATAAAGAAGATAAATGGCAAAAACACGCAGATTGTAGTAAGGTTTCCAGAAGTTACACTCATGAGCATTTCTTGCGAACCTAAGACAGCGGCAATCTTCGGTTTTGCGCCACGGCTTCTGTAAACATAGATATTTTCAATCATTACGATTGATGCGTCTACAATCATTCCAACGCCCAAAATCAAACCGGTCAAAGTCATCATGTTAAGCGTTATTCCGGCAAAATTCATTGCTAAAAGAGTGATTATAATTGAAAGAGGAATTGAAATTGCAATTATTAAGGTTGATTTTCCGGATTTCAAGAACAAAAACAGAATCAAAACTGCAAGTACAAGTCCTGAATATGCCGAATCCAAAAGCGTCGCAATTGTATCGTTAATTGATTCTGAGTCATCAGAAATTACATCGAGGATTACATCGCTTGGCATAATATCTTGAATTTCTGCAATTTTTTCGCGAGTCGCCTTCGCAACAGTAACAGTATTTTTTCCAGACTGTTTTGTAACAGAAACGTAAATGCCCGGAAGTCCGTTAATGTAAACTTCGCTTGACTTGTCTTTGTAACCCATGTAAACGTTTGCAAGATCGCTCAGCCGCACAACATAATTGTTTTTTGCCGTTATTATAGTGCCAGCAACTTCTTCTACGCTGGAAAATTCTCCTGTAGTTCTGATAGTGTAATCTGTTTCGCCTTCGTTGATTTTTCCGCCGCCAAGTTCAAGATTCTGTTTAGAAAGAGCAGCCGAAAGATTTGCCATCGTAAGCCCATAAGCAGAAAGCCTGTTTTGAGAAACATCAACTCTCAGAATTTTTTCACGTCCGCCGGAAACACTCGCTTCTGCAACTCCGTCAACCTGCTCAAGAAGATCGACAATCTGGTCTTCGGCGATTATTTTTAAGTCGTCGTTTGAACGGTTCCCGCGGACTGCAATTCTCATAATCGGCATTGAATCCGCATTCATTTTAAAAATCGAAGGAGAACTCGCATTATCCGGAAGATTTCGCGTTACGCGGCTTATTTTGTCGCGAATGTCGTTCGTAACACTTTCCAAATCTGTTCCGTAGTTAAATTCAAGGCTGATTGAAGAAGATCCTTCGGAAGATGTGGAAGTAAGAGATTTTAATCCGCTCAAAGAAACTAATTGCCCTTCCAAAACTTTCGTAACCGTTTTTTCGACAGATTCCGGACCTGCATTTTTATAAGTCGTACGAACATTTATATAAGGAGAGTCAACATCCGGCATCAAACTTACAGCAACGTTTTTAAGAGTAAAAATTCCGATTGTTCCAAGCAGAGCAAAAACGATTAACGTTAAAACAGGATGCTCAAGAGTTTTTTTTGAAATAGACATAAGTTCCTCGCTTTTTTTTCGCAGCCATCAGTTCTTTTTTGTCGGGCTGGAAATATCCAATATTTTTGAACCGTCGCCCAAGCTCGTCATTCCCTGTATAACAACTTTATCGCCTTCTTTTACGCCGCTTAAAATCTGAACATATCCGTCAACGGTTTTTCCTTTTTCGACTTTTACTTTAGAAACGGTTTCGCCGCCACCAGAAGAATTTACAATATACGCAAAAAAGTCATCTCCGTTTTGAACAAGCGCATCCGACGGCATTACGACCGCCCCTGAATAATCTTCCGTGTAAAGTTTTACTTTTGCAAACATTCCGGCATTTATGCGTTCATCGTGGCGGTCAAAAGTCAAAATAACCTCTTTCGTTCGTGTTGTTGCATCGACAACAGGTGAAACTCTGCTCACTGTTGCCGCAAAAATCACGCCAGGATATGCCTCGACAGAAACTTCAGCCTTCAGCCCCTTTTTTAAAACCGCAACATAACGCTCCGGCACATTTGCCGTAACCTGAAGATTGTTGATGTCGCCGATTATCGCAATTGCCGTGCTCGTAGTAACTTTTTTGCCGTTTTTGAGAGGAGTCGAAATCACGCTTCCAGAAATCGGCGCGTAAACTGGACTTGAACGGTAATTTGTTCCCGGCTCGCTCGGATCAACATAGGCGATTATGTCGTTTTTCTTTACGCTAGAACCAAGCATTACAGAAGTCGAAATTACTTTTCCGCCCATATCCGGATAAACCGAAACCGAATTTTGGCTTTCAACCTCTCCATTCGTATTTACATAGCCGTGAAGTGTTGTAATTTCTGCCGTCATTGTCCGCACAGAAACAACGGCACTATTTCCGCCTCGTCCGCCTCTTCCATCAAAACCAGCAGGTTTTCCAGAAGATTTTCCGATAGTTTTTGCATAAACTGCCGTCAAAACGACTGCAAGAACCGCAACAGCGGCAACAATAAACGATTTTCGTATTTTCATTTTGTCAAGCTCCCGAAATCAGCACCGATTGTGCTTTCTAATTTCATTATAGTTTTTGCAAGAGTCAAAATCTCGCTGTTAAGAGAAACCTTTGCCTGTAAAAGCGTATTATTTGAATTCTGCAGGGAAAGCAAATCCTTTGTTCCGCGATTGTACGCTTCGCTCGTCATAGAATAATTTTTTTCGGCAAGCTCAACATTCGCCTGCTTGTATTTTATTGCTTCCTGGCTCTGCTTTATTGAACGCAGGCTTGAATTTATCGTCCGGATAAAATTTTTTCTTTCGTTATCAATCTGAAGCTCAAGATCAGAAACCTTATCCTTTGCGCTGTCGATCGCATTGTTTTTTTGCGACCACGGCAAAACTCCATCCAAAGGAATTGACGCGCTCAAACTAACCGAAGCCGTTTTTTTAGGATCAGGAGCATCATCTTTTCCAATATACCAAGAAGAATCTCTCCAGGACAAATTTGCATTCAAAGACGGCGCAAAAGCCGAAAAACGCTTGTCCATTACAGAAACTTTTGCGCTTTCGAGCTGAGACTCAAGGGTTTGAAGAGCTGCCGAAGTTACATTTTTTTCTTCAACCGTAATTTCGCCCAAATAAAGATAATCGTCCAAAGAACCTGTAAATTCAATTTCATCTGCAACCGCAAGTCCCAAAATCTGCTTAAAATTATCGAGGTCGTTGATATAAGCCGTGTAAGCGTTTTCAACCGTCGGAATTTTCGACTTATAGTTTACTTCCGCGCTCAAAGCGTCAACTTCGCTCAACCTGCCGGCATTGTATTTTTGAAGATTGCTTTCGTACTGCTGCTTTGCAATTCTTAAATTTTCTTCCTGAAGTCCAATATTTTCCTTTTCGTACAAAAGTCCGTAATAAGACTGGCGGACAGAAAGTTCAATCTGCCTGACAGCCTCATCAAAACTGATTTTGCTCTGCTCAAAAGAAAGCTGCGCGCTCTTCATCGAAGTAAAAAGATTTGCCGAAAGCGAAACAGAAACGCTCGCATTAACGCCAAAACTCGCATTGTAGTCAGAAGACTGGTCGCCACCCGTCAAAAAATCAACCGGAACTGCCGAACTTGCGCCAACAGCCACACTCGGACTCACAGAATTCCAGCTGTCCTTTTTTGCGCGCAAAGCCGCATCAAGAGTAATTTTCTGCCTTTTTATCGAAACATTTTTTTCTTTTGCAATTTTAACCGCGTCTTCCACCGAAAGAACATATTTTTTAGAATTTTCCGCCGCATAAACATTTGCCGCAAGCAACATTCCGGCAAAAATAACTGTCTTAAAAACCGTCTTTTTCATCAAAAGCCATTCCTGTTTTATATTTTTGGGCCATTTTTGCTTTCGCAAAAACCAGGCTTTCCGTACTTCCGCGCCTTTGCGCTCCATTCCTGCGTTGCACTCCGGAACGCCTCCGGCGGTACTACAATCCCTTGTCCGCAAGGACAAGGCCGTTCGCTTTAGCGAACACGTCGATAATCGAGTTTTGCGCCAGAAAAATCTCGCAGCGTGCTTGCCACGCACAAATCCCTTGTCCGCTTTTTGTCATTATCGGGCTTGACCCGATAATCCGTTGAAAATTTTCATTAGACTGCTAACCGAGTTTGCTATGCAAACATCGCATTGCCAAGAACTGCAATGGCAACCTTGTTAAGTTAGTAAGCCGTTTTTTCAAAAACTCGACATTCGCCCTTATAAATCATTTTTATTTTTCTATTATAATCTTTTATTTCCAGTTTTTTCATTAGAAAATGTAAAATCAAAAATAAGAAAACGCTTATTTTTATTAAATTTTTCAGTTCAAAAAAAAGTATTTTTTAACATTTTGTAGTAACTTTATAATGACTGAAAATTGTGATATTATCTAAACAAACTTGCCTGTATTCAGATACATAAAAATCTGATGGGAGATGTTTTATGGCATTCGACATCATTACTAACAGCACGGAATTTGACAAAGATATTCTGTTAAATCAGTTTTTTGCCACATTTGGAGAAAATTATACCCAGCAGGAAAAAGACTTGTTTACACAAGCATGGAACTTTCTCTGCGAAAAAACATCTGCTCTAACACGTTCCTGCGGAAAACCATATCATCTGCATCCAATGCGCGTCGCTTCAATTCTGGCAGAATCAAAAATGGACGGAGAATGTATTGTCTGCGGTCTTTTGCATTCAATTTTTGAAATTCCAGACATAACAACAAAAGAAGTCGAAGACAAATTCGGAACAGTCATCGAAAGAATTGTTTATGACACTTCAAGAATCACTGGCATGAAAATCAATGCAAGCTCAATCCAGCAAGCGGACAATATCCGAAAAATGCTCTTTGCAATGATTGACGATGTTCGCGTAATCCTCGTAAAACTTGCCGACCGTCTTGACCGCATGCGCCACCTAAAATCTATCGAAGAAAAAAAACAGCGCCTTGTTGCGGCTGAGGTAATCGACATTTGGGCACCGCTTGCCGACCGTCTTGGTATGCAAACTATGAAAAACGAGCTTGAAGATTTAAGCCTAAAATATTCAAACCCGGACGTTTTTCAGCAAATTAAGGCGATTGTAAATCAAAAACAAGGAGAACGCGCCTCTTACCTCGACAAAGCAGTTCAATCAATCTACAAGGCCTCTGAAAAAGCAGGAATAAAAGTGACTGTTTCGAGCCGGGCAAAACATTTTTATTCAATCTACAAAAAAATGCAAAAACGCAACGTTCCGGCAGCCCAGCTCTACGACCTTCTTGCACTGCGTGTAATCTGCCAGACAAATGCAGAATGTTACACTTTGATTGGAATTGTCCACGGACTATGGAAACCAATGGAAGGACGTTTTAAAGATTACATTGCCATGCCAAAGGCAAACGGCTATCAGTCGCTCCATACAACTGTCATGTGCGAAGGCCGGCCTCTCGAAATCCAAATCCGTACTAAAGAAATGCATGAACAAGCAGAACACGGTGTTGCGAGCCACTGGCTTTACAAAAAAGGCACAAATCACGACAAAGTCGATATAAGCAATCTCGGAATTTTCAATCAATTGCAGACTCTCAAAAATGAAAAACTCTCGGACGAAAGTTTTTTTGCTGAATTAAAAGGAGAACTGCTTTCTGACGAAATTTTCGTATTCACTCCAAAAGGCGATGTCATTCATCTTCCAGCTGGAAGCAACGCAATTGACTTTGCATACTGCGTACATTCAAAAATTGGAGAAAAAATTGTAGGCGCAAAGGCAGATGGAAAAATAATTCCTCTCACACAGCCGCTCAAAAACACACAGATTATCGAAATTATTACAAATCCGCAGGCTCACCCAACAGAAAGCCAGTTAAAATCTGTACACACGTCAAAAGCCCGCTCCAGAATCCACAGCTGGCTTGTAACAAACGATCCTACTTTTGTGGACAAGGCGGCAGAAGCTCAGAGAGCAGCAGATTTAGCGGCAAATAACGAAAGAGCGCGCTCAATCCAGGAAGAAAAAAAGAAAAAACGTTCCGTAAATCCGAAATTTGCAGAAAAAAAGATTGATGAACGTTACACTGGCGAAGTAAAAGTCGATGGAATGAAAAACGTATTCTACAGACTTGCAGGCTGCTGCCGTCCAAAACCGGGCGATGTAATCGTAGGATACTCAAGCACCCGCAACGGAATCATGGTTCACAGGGCAGACTGTCTTACCTTCCAACGAATCGAAAACATTGAGCACAGAATGGTCGATGTTTCATGGGCTGTAAGGGAACTGCCTCAAAAAAAAGTGTAAATCTGCAAAAAAATCCCCTGCATCGAGTTTTTTAATAATGCTCTGGCAGGGCTTAATTTTACAAAACTTTTAGCGTCCTGTATAACGCATCTGGCCTTCAACAAAATCCGGATTTTTTGTGCGGATTATTGTTCCAACAGAAATTTTTGCTTTTGTATAAATCGCACAGTCGTGGTCTGGATTTACCCAGTCAAGGATTGTGCCGTTTTTTGGATTTACAAAAATGTAGTCGTTTCCGCACAGTTTTTCTGACAGAATATCCGGGCTTACAAGTTCCAAATCAGTTCCTTTGTCCGTTTTGTTGAGAGACTCGTAAAGATAAAGCCTGTATCCGTCAATTTTTTTAACAGAGTGAACAACTTTTTCCGGATGCTCTTCAAGGTCTTTTTCTACAGCGGAGCGCATGCGCGGATCCATTTCTTCAAGTTCTTTCTGGCGTGCTTTTTCGAGTTCTTCGCCATTTTTAAAGACTTTTTCCAAGTCGCTTCCGGTAATTTCTTCAATAATAGAACCTGCCATATCATAAGGGCTGTCGCTTGCTCCAACTGTAGTCTCGTCAGCATGAGCACGGCTGTAATAAAAACCAGTTGTACTTTCGCGGTGAGGAACTTCTTTTAAACTTGAAATAAAAGGAGCCGCTTCTTCAGCAGAAATTCTTCCTTCGAGGGCATCGAGCGCTTTTCGGTAAGCACGTGTAACCATCGAAACGTAATAAATCGACTTCATTCGTCCTTCAACCTTGATTGCATCGACTCCGGCCTTTTTCATATCAGCAAGATGATCAATCATGCACAAGTCTTTTGAAGAAAGAACTGCTGTAAAGTCGTCGCCTTCAAAAACAGGAAAATATTCTCCCGGACGTTTATGTTCCTGAAGAACAAGGTTTCCGCTCTGGGCAAGAGCTTTTGCCTGAGACTGAGTTAATTTTGTCTGAGTTCCATCTGCGCAAGAAAAAGAAGAGACAGCTTCGAGAAGATTTACAGTTTTTCCGTCAGAAAGGCGGAATTCAGGATTTTTAATGCCAACGTCAAAATCCCAGCGGCAGGACTGCGAACAAAAGCCCGACTGCGCGCTGCGGCCTGTAAGATAGGCGCTCATAAGACAACGCCCAGAATATGCAATACACATTGCGCCGTGAGCAAAACATTCAAGCTCAACATCAGGATTTGCATCTTTGATTTCACGAATTTCGTTCAAACTTGTTTCGCGTCCGAGAACAACTCTTTTAAAGCCGATTCTATTGTACATTTTTACGGCTTCTTTATTCATGCAGCTGGCTTGAGTTGAAAGATGAAGATGTGCTTTTGGAAAATTCTTTTGCAAAATGTCAACCATTCCCAAATCTTGCACGATAAATGCATCTATCGGATACTGCTTAAAATAATCAAGGTTGTCCAAAAAAGCTTTTATGTCCTGATTATGAAAAGCAATATTCAATGCGCAAAAAAGTCTTTTTCCAGGAAAGCGTTTTTTTAATTCAATTACGCGGTTGTATTCGTCTTCGTAAAAATTGTCGGCTTTTACTCGCAATGAAAATTTTTTAAGTCCAATGTAAGCCGTGTCTGCTCCGTAATTATACGCATAAGACAATTTTTCGATATTTCCAGCAGGGCAAACCAATTCCATCGTTATAAACCTTCCTTAATTTTTTGTACTGTAAAAAGCCGTCCGATTTTTTCAACGGCAAGATGCGATTCTTCAAAATATTCATCCGCAAGCTGAAACATTGCCGGCATATTTTTCCAGACATCCAAAGTGCATTTTCCGCCTGCCTCAAGAAGAATTCTTTCCATTCGTTCAGCGTCATCAAGCAAAAACTCATTTTCTCCCATTTGAATATAAACAGGAGGAAAAAAACGAAGCTGCTCTTTTGTAGCGCGAAGCGGAGAAACAAAAGGAATGTTCCGGTTATTTTGGAAAGTGTACATTTCTGCGGCACGGAACATTGATTCTGCTGTATAAAGCTCATCGCAAACTTTTTTTTCTGTAAACTTTTTAGAATCAGCCCCAAGATCAAGCCAAGGACTAAAAAGAACGATTTTTGAAATCGAAGAGCGGAGTTTTTCAGAAAGGCTCAAAACAAGACCAAGCGCAATCGAAGCGCCGGAACCGTCAGCCATTATAATTATTTCTGATTTTGAATCGTCGGGATTTTTTGAATTATCGTATTCAAGTGAATTTGCAACAAGCTCTTCAGTATAAATCGTCTTAAAAACATTTTGAACATCTTCAAGAGAAGCAGGATAAGCGTGGGTCGGAGCAAGCCGAAATTCCGGGACAACAGCACGGGCGCTTGCAGCAGAAGCAAGAGAAGCGGCAAAATTACGGTAAGCCTGCTTTGAACCGCCGACAAAGCATCCGCCGTGAATATAAAGAATTATCCGTTTTGTAATGTAAATTTCCGGCAAAAAAAAATCGCAGCTAACTCCGCCATAAGAACGTTCTGAACATTCAACGTTGTTTGGCAAGATTGAATTTGTAAAAACTGAATCAAATTTCGCTCTAAACGATTTTACATCAGACTTTAACGAGAAAAATAAATTTTTCAGTTTTTTTAATGCGGCTTTACGATTTCCGGAAAGATTCATAATAGAATAGCACAATAGCATAATATTAAAAATTTTGCTACAGTTAAAGCTATGCCAATAAAAATTCAAAGCGACTTGCCGGCACGCACAGTGCTAGAAAACGAAAATATCTTTGTAATGACGGAAAACCGAGCCGCCGCACAGGATATTCGTCCTCTAAAAATAGCAATCGTCAATTTAATGCCGACAAAAGAAACAACAGAAACACAGCTTTTACGGCTTTTGGGAAACACTCCTCTTCAAATAGACATTTCGCTTGTCAGAATGGAAAATCATGCTGCAAGTCATGTAAGTTTAGAGCATCTTGAAAAATTCTACATTCCGTCGAGCGACATTTTTAAAAACAAGTACGACGGTCTTATAATTACTGGCGCACCTGTCGAACAAATGCCGTTTGAAGATGTCGATTACTGGAATGAGCTTTGCGACATCATGGACTATGCAAAAAAGAACGTCTTCAGCACGCTTTACATCTGCTGGGGAGCGCAGGCAGGACTTTATCATAATTACGGCATAAAAAAAGTTCAGCTCGAAAAAAAAGCATTTGGCATAATTCCAAACCACAAAGTTACAGAAAATGACCCTCTCTTGCGCGGATTTGATGATATTTTTCCAGTTCCGACAAGCCGCCATACAACTGTCAGCCGAAATTCAATCTTAAAAGTAAAAGATTTGACCGTTTTAGCAGAAAACCAGGAAAACGAAATTACTCTCTGCAAAAGTTCAGACAACCGCTCGATCTTTATGATGGGACATCTTGAATATGACACAGAAACCCTTTCAAAAGAATACTGGCGCGACAAAAACAAAGGACTACCGATAGAAATTCCTTTAAATTATTTTCCAAAAAACAATCCTGAACAAAAGCCTTACAACATTTGGAGAAGCACAGCGCATTTATTTTTCAGCAACTGGCTAAACTATTACGTTTACCAAGACACGCCATACGATCTCGAAAAAATTTAGCATTACCAAAACTTTGTCATTAAAAAAACTGCAACTTTCGGCCTTTAAAAGGAGAGTTGCGGCAAAGAAGTCTGGCTGCTATTTTTCTACATGAATCCAGGTTAATTCGTGTTTATTGTAATGAAGGTGGACAACCCGGCTATTTGGAATATCGGCAAACTTTTTTACAAGCTCCCAGTCGATTTCGCCTTGCATTTTTATCGTGCAAATCATATTTTTTGTGCGGCCGCTTTCCAGCCAAAGACTTATCCATTCTAAAAGACGCTCAGGATAGCAAATTACATCGCTAAAAACCCAATCAAGTTTTTGACAGTCAAGTTCTGCGCAAACCTCTTCCGGTTTTAAAGTAAAAGCATCGTGTGCCAAAAATTTTACGTGGGAATCTTCCATAAGGGAAGGAACAAGTTCGGCCCGGTCAACAGCAAAAACGTCCGCTCCAAGACCGCGCAAAACCCAAGTCCAGCCGCCAGGACAGGCGCCAGCTTCAAAGCATTTTGAGTTTTTTCCGGGAAGCTCAGCTCCAAAAAAATGATGGGTCAGTGTCAGACTTTCCTGGATTTTAAGATATGCACGGCTCGGAGGATTTTCGTGATCTTCTACAAAATTTATAAGTCCGGCAGGAATTGAGCTCGAAGTTACAGCTCCTGCAAAAATCGTCTTTTCGTCAATTAAAGTGTAAAGGCCCATTGGCGACTTTGGGATTTCGAGAGAAAAATGTTTTTCGCCGTTTTCTTCATCAACCTTAAAAAAATTCTTGTTCTTTAAATTGATGTAAGGAAGCTTTTCTTGAATTAAAGCTCCGCGTCTAAAAAATTGATACTGATAAGGCGCCCAATTCCTCTGAATTTCTTTTAGAGCGCGAGATGCTTCTCCTATTGATTCAAAACGAAGCAAAAACGGCTCTGTCAGGGCAACGCTCGCCCAATACGGCAAATCTCCGTTTTTTGCAGATTTAGTTTCTGGTCTGGAATCCACGCAAAAATCAGGACAATAAAGCAAATCGCCAAACCACTGGCAGTTTTTGCTGGCAAAAGCAGAACCCGAAATTGTCGCGGCAGAAAGAATTTTTCCATAATTAAAACGTCTGGAAAGTTCAGAAGCAAGGAGATTTTTACATTCAGGAAACGCAAGAAAAGCAGTTCCTTCTAATTTTGTTATACAAACTGGCATGTGTCACCTTGAGGCATTATTCCATCGAATTTTTCAACCATTTCTTCTTTTTGACGCTGCAAAATATAAGATTGCAACGCTTCAGAATCCAAAGAATGAAGAAAAAGGAATCCAGCTTCGGAAGAACCGTCGTCTTTTTGATTGAACCACTGCGGATGGCACATTAAAACTAGGGCATCTTTGCCAGCGCGAGAAAGCCGAAAATGAATTTCGTAATCATTTTCCATATTGATTGAAACAGGCGCGTCATAATGAATTTTACAGCCACTCAAACTAATATCTTCGAGAGCGCCTGCAACAGGAGAAATCTCAGTACATTCGGCACGTCCAAAATCATTAAAGCGGATATTTTTTCGAAAATTTAAATCCATGTTTGTAAGATTATGAACAATAAAAAAATTAAGGTCAAGGAATGTTTTTTTATAAGCCAAAAATGTTCTTTTTGTAAAAAAAACTTACGCCGGGCTGCAGCAGCGCGAAGCGTTAAAAAAGCGGATTATGAAAATAATTCGCTTTTTTAATGGAGCGAAAAGCGGAACTGCGAAAGACCGGTTTGACAGTTCAATGCCGTCCAAATTTTTATTATTTTTATTCTTTTACGCACAAAACTTTTCGTGTTTCGTCAATTCCAGGACCAACAACGCGCACAAAATAAAGTCCGCGCGCTACTGGTTTTGAGGCGTTGTTTGTTCCGTTCCAGCGGTAATAATGTGTTCCGGAGTCTACGCGTCCGTGATTTAGGCGTTTTACAATGTTTCCGTCGACAGTCATGACAAAAACATTGAGATTTCCGCCTTCCGGCACATTTACCTCCAGCACGGTCTGCTCCCGCGCGTTTACGTTTATCACGTTGTTTAGAATTGTAACACCACCGCGCTGCTGCTTTATGTTTTTTATCTTGAACGACCACAAATCGACAAATGAAAAATCGCCGGCATTTATTTTTTCAAGCGGCATTTTGAGCGCATAAAGAGGAACAAGAGGAGAAGGATTTGCCGAACCGCCTGTAAAATCGTCTGCGTCGTTGTCGAGCAAAATGTCGTTTCCGTCCCCGTCTGTAAATTTGAACAAAAATTGAATCTCGTCTCCGCTATTAAAATCGTAATCTTCGTTTTTGAGAGTGTAATTCCACAAAATTCCGTTGCCGCCGTCCGCACTTTCCGGAAAATTTTCGCTCATAACAGAAGAATTCGGCTGAGTTGCAACTGCCTTTAGCGAAGTTGGAAGCCAAACCCGCCAGTCTGTTCCAAGCAAAAGGTTTATTTTGTCGCTTATCATTTCTGAAGAAAGGGCTGATTTTTTTGAAGGCACGAGTAAAAATCTTCTGTCAGATTCCATTTCGCCGTTTATTTTTATCTGGAGAGTAATATCGCGCTGTTCGAGAAGCGCATCGTAAATTCCTTGTTCCGCCGAAAAATCGTGAACAGTGTAGCCGCTAGAAACAGAAGCCTGATTTTGGCCGTAAATGCCTTTTTTGTTCCAGTCGTCATTGTCTTTTGAGTCTGCATAGGCATAAAGAACGTCCAGCGCGTTTACTGCAAAATCGCTCAGAGCGTGTCCTGAATTTTCAGTCATGTAGTTTCCTAAAAAGTCGTGGATTTTTGTGTCTGCGACAGCAAGCCCAAGTCCATCTTCAACTTTTTGCGAATTATAGCCAACATTTCTGAGCCAAAGGTTTTCTACGTCTAAAAGATTTATTGTTTTTTCGAGGGTGAACAAAAGCGCCGTGTATTCGTCCGAAGAAGAAACATATTCTGCTTTTGTAATTGCGTTTTCTTCGGCGGAACTTCCTGCGGAAGAACCTTTTTTTACCAAAATAAAACTTTCTGCAATCTGCGACAATGCTTCGTTCAACTCCGCTTCGCTCAAATTTTTGAAAAATGTGTTTTCGTTTCCAAAAGCCAGCTGTTTTGAAAAAATCGCATAAATTTTATTTTCGCCAATCGGGGCAAGAGTCATGACAATTGAAGGAGGAGTTACATCGAGAGATATAAATTTTGTTTTTTGCGTGTATGAACCTGAAAGAAGATTGCCGGCAAGATCCGTTATGTAACTGTCTTGAGGAGCGTAATAAAGTTCAAAAGTTGCCCGAAGAGCGAGTTTTTTGTCTTTCAAAGGAAGACGAATATAAAGTCCGTCGGCTTGAGTTTTTATATGCTGTTCTTTAAAAATATTTCCGTAAACGACAGGAGAAATGTCGGTTTCGCCTTCAAACGAAAATTCTCCTGTTTCGGCTTCGGTTCCAGAATTGTCAGATTTTTTTATTTTGTAAGAGAAATTTGAATTTGCATTTTTAAGAGAGCAAAGCCTTATTCCGCCAAAAGTTTTTGAATTTGCAAAACTGTCGTCCGGACGCGCACCGCCACGATTTTCTGGCAATTTTCCGTCTTCGTTCCAGCCTTTTCTTGTCCGCCACCACGAATTCCATTTTTGAGCCTGAGTTTTGTCGTTGTCGAAAAAATGCACTTCGATAAATTTTAAAGTCGTGTCCGAAGCCGTGTTTGAAGTTCCCAAAATTTCGTACGAATCCTGTTCTTCTCCCAAAGCCCAGCTGTTCCATGAAGTTTCAGACTTTATTACTGGAGCAACAACAGGACAAAGAACGTCCCATTCACCGTAAAGAGAGTCAGTTTTAGAAACGTCTTTTTCTCCGTCTGACGGATAGTTATTTATTGTCAAAACCTGCAGCTTGTGGTTTGTTTCCGTACCTTTTGAATCAATTCTGTTGCCAAAAAGATCGCTTATTGCGGAATTTTCGAGAGAATGAACAATTCCTGTTGGGGTTTCTGCTTTTTGAATGCAACCCGGCCAATAAAGATATTCGCCGTTAAAAGAAGGATTCAGGATGTCGGTAAAACTTACAGTTCCGTTCGTCCACCCGGCAATGCTCAAACGAACGCGATGAGTCTGAATGCTGTCTTCTTCTCCGGCTTTTGTGCTAAAAAGACGGTAAAGCGCATGAGGCGAATCTGAGTCATCTTTCGAAAAAGCGAGCAATTTTCCGTTTTCAATTGAAGCAAAACCATTGACGATAAGCCCGTTGCCATTTTCGTCTTGAGTTCCGCTTCCTGTAGTTTTGCCAAAATTTTCGGTTGCACGGATATTAGAATCTCCGCCTTCGCTCCGTAAAATTGTGCCATCGTCAAAAGCAATGTTCACCGCTTCCGAATATCTAAATTCAATAAAATTGTGAGAATCGTAAGACTTTTGCTCCGAGGCTTTTCCGTTCGTGTGAAGCTCCTGTCCAGTGTAAACTGCAATCAAAACAGGACTTGCCCGGTCTTCCGTCAGAGTATACCGCTCTGGCACAGAACCATCTTTGCTTCCAGCTCCGTAATTTTCGCACATTGTGTGTCCGTCAGCAGAAGTAAAAATTCCTTCCAAAAAACTCAAATCCGTCGTTAAATTTTTATGAACGCCTTTTCGGTCTGTAGAATCAACCAGAGATTTTAAAGCCGAACTGCACGCCAAAGTTCCAGTCGCATCTGTATTCCATGAATTTTGACCTTTTAAATAAAAACTGCTCACATCTCCGTCTGCGGCCGTCAATTTTTCTGCACAATCAGAATCAGAATAAACACCTTCAAAATTTTCTGAACCGTTAGAATATTTGAGTCCTGCAATATTTTCTGCAATTTCGCCATTCGAGTTTTCAAGCGGCAAGTCAAATTCAACAAAAATTACATCGTCGTAAACCGAGTATGCTTTTTTAATTTTTGGAACGGCAAACTGAACATTTGAATTCTGCAAACCGTTCTCGCAATTTTGAGAATCCGCTCCTGCCGCAAGCCATCCGCCTTTGACCGTTGTTTTCGTTATTTTTGAATTGAATGCAACCGCATAAGGAATTCCCCATTGATTTTTTGTAACAGTGGAACTTGAATTGAACTGCGGATTTGATGCGGAATTGTCCGGAATTTTTAATTCAAGACCTTCTATATCAAGTCCATTTGCATAAAAATTTTTTGAAACTTCAAAAATTGCGCCATTTACAGAAAGCTCCGCCCCGATTCCGCTTTCTTTATATTTAAAAATTGATGAATCTGTATCGTCCCAAAAATATGCAAACCGCGAATTTTCTTCCGCAGAAAAACGAGAGTCATTTTTAGAATAATTTTTTCCAAAAGCGGCAAAATTGCCAGTTTTGAGAGTTTTTCCGCTTGCAACGGTCAATTTGCCGGAATAAAAGAAAACGTCTTTAGCCTCGAGTTCTGACTTTAATTCAAAAGAATTTTCCAACGAGCCGTCCGAAAAATCTAAAACCAAAGCAGTTTCATTTAATTCAATTCTGCCATTTTTGCACTGCCAGTTTCCAGAAATTCCAGTATTTTCCGAAAGGATTTTTACTCCGCCAGCACAATTAAAAACTTGCTCGCCAGAAGAAATATAATCAGCACAAAAAAGTTCCGCAGAATCCGCAGTCAACGAAAGAGCGCCGGCAACGTCAAAACCAGAAAATACAACGCCAGAAACATTTGCGCCATCAGCCCAGGCCTTTATTTCAAGCCCAGACCGAGCCGTAACCTTCCCAGAATATTTTTGATTTCCAACAGAAAAAACTTTTTGAACAGGCTCTGCGCTCGAAAAAATTGCATTTTCTAAAACAATGATTGCTCCGAGCGGCGTTGTGCTGCCGACATTCCCTGCAACTTCGAGTGTTTTTGTTATTTCTAGTTCTAAAAATCCGTCAATGGAACTTTTGCAAAATGCGCTGGCGTCTATTTTTAATTTTTTATTCTCTGAACTCAAGCCTCCTTTTACATAAACTGCTTTTTTGTCCGTCAAAACAGCATCGGAAGCCGCAAAAACGGATTTTTCATAAAACTGACCGCAAACAATTTCTTCAAAAGTTTTTGTTTCCGTCGTCGTCACATCTCCATTCAATTTTACAGGACATTTCGCGTTCAAAGTTTTACATTCTGCGCCGCCAGAAAGAACACAACCGTCAGAATCACCGTTTATCACGGCATTTCCAACCTTAAGCAAAGCGACAGTTCCATTAAAATCATTCTGACCAAAAAAACTTAAATCTCCGCAGTTTTTTATATTCACCTCATCAGAAAAAATATTTTTTTCAGCAAAAACCAAATTTCCGCAGTTTTCAACATTCACCGCGCCCAAAAAAACATTCTCCGCTCCAAAACTAAAATCTCCACTCGTTTCAACAAAGACTTCTTTTAAAACCTTGATTTTCTGTGAAGTTTTACCGCGGCCTGTAATTTTTAAATTTTCGTATTCAAAATAATCAGCGCCGCTTCCATTCCAAACAAAATCCGAAAAATCTCCATAATATTCAACAGTGCTGTCCGAACCGTTGATCATTTTTGCCGAAATTATCTGACCTTCGCCCTTTAACCGCAAAGTTCCGTTATTTGTAAAATTTTCTGCGCAAGTTACACTAAAATTTTGCAAATCAATTGCCGCGTCTTTATTTACAGTAAGACTTTTTAAGTTAACGTCTTTTTCGAGCGTCAAAATATAAGGAGAACTTAAGCTAGAGTTTCCCTTTGCAACGACAATTTCGCTTTTTACGTCATCGAACGAAGGAAAAACAGAAGCCGAATAATTTCCCTCTTCGTCGTAAGCCCAGTTTGACGAATTTGCCCAGTTTGAGTCAGATTTTCCAAGCCAAAAATATTTGTGCGAAAACCAGGTTTCAGAAGTCGGGCTGTCCGGCACAGAATCGTTGACAGTTTTGTCCGAAGGAATCAATCCGAGAAGCTTTTCTTCCGATGAGCCGACAGAAACTACAGAAACAGACTTATCGATTATTGAATATTTAAAGTTTTCTGAAACCGGATTTTCCGAAAAAACCGCATACCACTTCTCTTCACTAGAAGAATCCAATACAGAAAGAGCAACTGTATTTTCAGAGTTTGAACCTTTCAGCTCCATAGAAGAAAATGATTGATATGAACCATTTTTAAATTTTACAGTTGATGCAAGAGTTTCCGCCTTAACAAAAAACTTTTTGCTAAAAGTATTGTTTCCGTAAAACTCAACAATTCCGCAATTTTCAAGGTTTACAGTATTTTTAAAACCGTTTTTTTCGATAAAAATTAAATTCCCGCAGTTTTTTGCAATTACAAGATTGTCAAAAGTATTTGCCCCCTTAAAAATCAACTCGCTGCAATTTTCAAGTTTTACTTCTCCAGAAAAAACATTGTCTCCATAAATTTCTGCATTTCCGCTCACATAAAGTCCGAAAGCGCCGTTCAAGCCGCCGTAAAAAAATGTTTTTCCGCTATTTTTAGTATTAACGCTGATTATTCCAGAAGAATTAGACAGGCTTACCTTAACAGGAGAAGTTTCGCTTCCAAAAAAAATGCTGCCGGACTCAGAAGAAAGATTCGTCCACCATCCGATTTTTACGCTGTCTTTACTGCCATTAAAATGAATATCGTTTTTCGCATAAACATAAATACTTGAGTTCAAAACCGCATTTGAATTAAAAACAATGTCTTTTGCCGCAGAAACACTTGAGTTCAAAACCGCATTTCCGTTAAAAACCAAATTGTTCACATCTGTCACAAAACCGCCAATTTCAATTTCGCAAGCCGTTGCT
>DLLE01000064.1 GCA_002477955.1 Treponema sp. UBA7570
ACAACTGAGTTCATAATGAAAAAACTTTACGGAGATAATGTAGAAAAATGACAACACATGTTTTTATTGTTGATGACAACACTTTTAAATACCACCTTGAGTATATGTTTGCAGGAACTGGTGCAAATGCAAAAAAAATAGGAAAAGTAAAACAGGAATATGTTATTGATTTTAATAACAGTTCTGAAACTACTTTGTATGAAAGGGAAAAACAGGCTGCTGAAAAAATGCTTGTCGGCATGATGGCCGATGGTTGCCGTGTAAGAAAAGATGATTTAATAATTTTTTATTTGGTTGAAAAACAAAATGGACACGAAGGAATGTTTTTTGGAGTTTTTCAAGCAGCAGAAGATGGAATCTTTCTTGATAATTTTGATGAAAATCAATTTTTGTATAAAGAACTAAAAAAATCACTGACTTTTAGGCTAAAAATCAAGCCTTATCAAGTTTATGCAAAAGGTGTGACAGAATGGGAAGCTCTTGATGAAATAAAAAATATATGTTCACCGTATCAAATGCTTTGGAGTTTGATTTACAGAAAATTGAAGGGAAATCGTGGTAATACAATGATTACGACTTATGAGTCAAAAAGACTAATTTCTCTAATCAGACAGAAAAATAAAAATCAGACTTTAAATTTTTGTGATTACACTTTTGATGGAAGAAATATCATAGAAGGTGAAAATCATAAGGAATATGCAGGCAGAACTGAAAAAATAAATATTTCGCCAAGACTGCTGGCGAAAGCAGGAAAGAAACAAGCGTTTGAAGCACATCTTCAAATGTACATAACTCAAAATATTGGAAGAGGAACAAACAAATCTTTGGACAAGGCTTTAAATGCAGAAGAAAACATTGAGTGGATTGGAAACGAAGTTTCCTGCGGTTTGGGGTTGCAAAGAATAGACGTAATGATTTCTAAAACAATAAATGAAAATCAGAAAATTGTTATGCCTATAGAGTTAAAAGCAGTTGCGGCAAGTTTTGACAATACACGCCAGCTAGGGCGTTATGTTGAATGGATAAAGCAGTATTATGTTCCGAATAGTCCTGAAAGCGATATTCAGCCAATTCTAATTTGTTTAAAAGGCAAGAAGTTGTCAGATGATTTGAAAAATGAATTTAAACGTTTTAATCAGGAAAGCAATGTTCTTCCATTAAGATATATTGAATATGAGATTTTAGAAAATAATTTGGTTTTTAAAACCGTGGACTATCAAAAATGAACTATATCGGCTCAAAATTAAAACTTTGCCAGCATTTTCTGCCGGAAACAATAAAATCTGTTTGCGGAGCAGACCTTTCTCAGAAAATATTCTGCGATATTTTTGCAGGAACAGGAATTGTCGGGCGAACGTTTAAGACATCTGTTCATAAAGTCATTTCGAATGACATTGAATATTACAGCTATGTTTTAAATAAAAATTATATTGAAAATCACCGTTCGCTTGAAAATTCAGAGCTGTTTGTGTCTGAATTAAATGGACTTTCTCCTTGTGCAGACGGATTTATTTATAAAAATTATTGTCTTGGCGGAAATGGAGAAAGACAATATTTTTCTGATGAGAACGGTAAAAAAATCGATTCAATCCGTATAAAAATTGAAGAATGGAAAAACAATGGAAAAATAAACAAAAGTATGTATTATTTTCTCCTTGCAAGTCTTTTGGAGAGTGCTGACAAGGTGGCAAATACTGCAAGTGTTTATGGCGCATATCTGAAAAATCTGAAAAAATCTGCCCAAAAACAAATTGTTTTAGAATCAGCTGATTTTGAACTTAATGATAACGAGCATGAGGTTTTTAAGTCTGATGCAAATGAATTGATAACTAGAATTTCAGGTGATATTTTATATCTTGACCCTCCTTATAACTCGCGTCAGTATGGAGCAAATTATCATCTCTTGAATACGATAGCTGAATACAAGCCATTTGTTCCAAAAGGAAAAACAGGACTTCGCGAATATACTCGCTCAAAATATTGCTCAGTTTCGAGTGTAAAAGAAGAATTTGAAAGCTTAATAAAAAATGCAAATTTTAAATATATCTTTCTTTCCTATAATAATGAAGGCTTAATGAGCGTGGGAGAAGTTCAGAGAATTATGCAGAAATACGGACGCTATGATTTGGCCCAGACTGATTATCAGCGTTTTAAGGCCGATTCAAACCGTTTTAATAAAGCTGAATCGACTGTAGAATATCTGCATATTTTGGAGAAAGATTAACTTGAAAAAACATTTTTTCGGCAGAATTAATTTTCTGTTAAAATATTGCTATAAAAAATAATTTGAGATATTATCAATTTTATAGAGAGCCTAAAAAGTTCTCTGGTTATTTAATTCTCAGTGGCTCGCAGATTTAGATCTGGGGCTTTTTTTTTGCTGTTGAGGCGGTTTTTGAGTAATTTCTTTCATTTTGATAAATGTGTTAAAATGTTTTTATGAATGTTTTGATTCTTCAGCCTCCAGTCATGCAGCTTAATACTGCTTATCCTAGCGGAGCGTATCTTTCTGATTTTTTTAAGCGTGAAAACTGCCTGACTAAGTGGGTGGATTTAAATATAGAACTTTTTTATTCAATTTTCTGTAAATCCGGGCTGGAAAAAATTTTTGAGCTTTCTGAACAAAATGCTTTAAAACTTGCCCAAAAAGCTGAAAATTCTGGTGATGAAAATACTGCCTTTAACTTGCGCAGATATGTCTGCCAGAAAAAAAATTGGATTGATTGGATTGACCGGATTGTTCAAATTTTGTGCGGAAAAGGTTTTGAAAGCGCCCATGCCTTTGTTTTTGGAGCGCATGTTCCTCGTGGAAACCGAATGGAAAATTTTCTGGCAAATCTCGATCACGATTTAACGACCGACGATGCACGAAGCCTTGCAAGTTTTGCGCTGGTTGATTTTGCGGATTTTATAAATGTTGCTTTTGACAGAAATTTTAGTCTTGTCCGTTACGCGGAAAGTCTTACGATAAGCGAATCTATTTTTAGCGAAATCGAAAAAGGTGCTGACAGCCCGATTTTAAAAGAATTTTATGTTCCTCTTTTGGAAAAAAAAGTTGTTCCAGAAATTGAAAAAATACTTTCTGAGGCAAAATCTGTCGAAAAAGACGAAAAAATTCTTGTCTGCGTAAGCATTCCTTTTCCGGGAGTTTTTGCCGCAGCCTTGGCTACTGGAAAATTTTTAAAACAAAGATATTCAGAAAAAATTTTTGTAAGTTTTGGCGGTGGTTTTGTTAATACGGAACTTCGCGAGACAAAAGAAAAATCTCTGATAAAGTATTGCGATGCGATTAGTTATGACCGCGGATATGCTTCTTATAAAAAGTTGCTGGAAATTTTAAAAACAGAGCAAAAAGCGGAAGAAATTTATAATTTTCGTCAGTTTGTTTTGAGAAATGATTCTTGCGGAACGGAAAGCGTCCAAATTTTGGAACCAGCAAAACCAGATTCTCAAGAACTGAATTATGAAATTCAAATGACAAAATCCGTAATTCCTGACTTTACGGACATTGATTTTTCAAAATATCCGCGTTTGATTGACGACACAAACCCAATGCATCGTCTTTGGTCGGACGGAGCGTGGATAAAAGCATATATGGCTCATGGCTGTTATTGGCATAAATGCGCATTTTGCGATGTTACTTTGGATTATGTAAAAAGTTTTTGTATGACGGATATTAAGCTGTTGTACAAAGGACTTTTAAAACAATGCACAGAAAAAAATATTTTTGGAATTCATTTTGTTGACGAAGCTATGCCGCCTGCTGCAATGGTTGCATTTGCAAAAGAAAATATTGCTCACGGTTCGCCTTTGAGCTGGTGGGGAAATATTCGCTTTGAAAAAAACTTTACTCGCGATATTGCAGATTTTTTGGCTTATGGCGGTTTGGTCGGTGTTAGTGCCGGGCTCGAAAGTGCTACAGGAAACGGACTGAACGCGATTCACAAAGGTACGGATTTGGAATCGATTGTCGGAGCATGCTGTGCTTTTAAGGAAGCTGGCATTTTGGTTCATGCCTATATGATTTTTGGATACTGGTTTGAAAAACCATTGGACTTAATGAATTCGATGGAAACTCTTCGGCAATTCTATGCAAACGGTCTTTTGGACAGTTGTTTTTGGCATAAATTTGTTTTGACCAGACATTCGCGGGTTTACGATGAATGGAAAAAAGGACTGCATCCAGAATTAAAGGTTCTTGCTGAAAAAAATATTCCTTTGTTTGCAAAAAATGGTTTGCATTTTGAAGGCGAAAAATCTTCCGAAAAATATGCCCAGGCACTGGAATTTTCGCTTGATGAGTGGATGCACGGCAGAAATTTAGAAAAACCGGTTTATAAATGGTTTGGTTTTAATGTTCCAAAGCCAGATGTTGGCTCAGACTTTATTCAAAAAATGATTGAAAAATATGAAAAAAAGCGCGATTTGGAATTTTCAAAGCCTCTTCCAGAAAATAAAGAAAAAATTTTCTGGCTTGGCGGTGAAAAAATTCTTGTAAAGACAAAACACGGTCAAAAACTGCGCTGGTTTTATATGGGCGAAATGCAGGAAGCAAATGCTGATTCTGACGAAAAAACTATGCGCGGACGAGGATTGTGCGTTTTGCCGTAATTAACCGTTGAGAGAAATATGAAAAGAAAGTCCGAGTTCTGTATTTGAAAAGACATAGGATTTTTTATGTAAAAATTTTGAATCCGCATTCAAACCATTTTTAAAAGCCAAAAAAAGCGTGACTGCGACTGGTTTTGTGTCAAAAATTGCTTCTGCTCCGTAATTTAAATAAAGATACGGCTCTATGTGCTGGTTTTCGTTGAACAGGAGCGGAGCGAACGAAAAATAATAGTTGTGTCTGATTGATTTTGAAATTTTTGTGTTGTATTCAAGCCCGACACAAAAAGCGTTGAATTTAAAAGTGTCGTCTTTTGCGGTAGAAAAACTTTTTGCGTAAGAATAATTGTAGAAAGAATAACCAAAAAATGGAATAAAAGTTCCTTTGTAAATTCTAACTGAAGGCAGAAGATATTGAACATCAACTTCGATACAGCGCAAAAGTTCGTTGAGCTGTTCGTTTGAGTGGTTAAAATCCGGATTGTCCGACCATAGAATGAATTTGTGTTCCGTAAGACCTAAATTCATCTGCGCTTTAAGCATAGGAATTTTTTCTAAATATGCGTGATATAAAATTCCGTAGAAAAAAAGAACTTCCTTTTTGATTGAGGCAGAATTGGATTCTTTTGACATTATTGAGTTATTTAGCGTCTGAAAACCCATTGTTGTTTCAAAAGTCCAGTCGATTCCTTCAATCGGCGAGATATGTTTTACCGCCGCAGAAAAACTGTCAAAAATGCAGAAAAAAATGAGAAAAATTAAAACTGTGATTTTCTTTTCGTTTCTTTTAATTTTCATGACGGTTTATGGCTTATATTGAAGTATTTTAGAAAAATGGACGGACTAATGCAATAATGTGAATTTTATTTGATAAAAAACAGTTGTTTTAGACTAACTTTTTTTAAATTCACCTAACAAAAATAATTTTGCTATAGTTTAAGCATAAATTACCCGTGAGGGAGTAGCAGACTTATTTTTAAGTAGAAAGTCAACATACTGGTTTTACCTGGCTTTCTTTAATTTGCGAGACTCATGCGCAGAAAAAATGGGAATTCTGTGCATGCGTCATAAAATTGTAGATTTTGACCTGTGCAGTTTTGCTCAGGTCTTTTTTTTGCTTATTTTAATTTTTTGGAGAAAAAGATGGAAAATCTTTTGGCGGTGTTCTTTACGGTTATGATTACGGATTTTGTTGCTGAATTTGGCGATAAAACTCAGTTGCTTTTGATTGGAATGACTTCAAAATATAAAATCCGTGACATTGTTCTTGGAACTTTGGCAGCTGTTTTTGTTTTGAACGGAATTGCAGTTTTTATTGGCGGAGCATTGAACGAGCTTTTGAATTCATTTTTGTGGGCTGTAAAATTTGCAGCTGCCGCCGCTTTTATTTATTTTGCCGTAACGACTTTAAAATCGGACAATGATGAAGACGAAGAAGAAAGCGGAAGTAAAATAAAATTTGCTCCGCTGGCTGTTTTTTGTACTTTTTTTGTTGCTGAACTTGGCGACAAAACTCAACTGACCGCAGTAACTTTTGGCGCAAATTACGGGTTGAGCAAAGTTTTTGTCATTTGGTTTGCGTGCTCAATTGGACTTTTTGCCGCCGATATAATCGGAATGTTAATTGGCTACCTTTTAAAAACAAAGGCTCCGGAAGGAGTTTTGAAAATTCTTTCGTTTGTTTTGTTTGCCGGATTTGGAATTTTTACGGTTTATCAAGGATTGTCGCTTTTGCAGGAAAGTCTTGCGGTAAAAGGTTCGGGCGCGGTTATTCCGGTTTGGTTTGTTCTGGCAGTTGTTGCTGTTGTTTTTGCAGGACTTTGTATTTTGCAGCTAAAATTGAATAAAAGCTCAAAGGTGAAATAATTTTTTAAGAAAGCAAAAGTTTTTTTAATTGCAATTTTTTGAAAAAAAAGCTCTGGTTTTTTAGCCAGGGCTTTTTTAGTTTTGAATGTTTTATCGCGTAAGTTTGCGGTACACCGTTTTGTGCGGAACTTCATCATCAATTCCGAGAACGGTCTTTTTCCATTCAACGTATTCAGACCAGTTTCCTTCAAAGAAGTGAATGTCCGAATTGTTTTCAAACGCAAGAATGTGGGTTGCAACGCGGTCTAGGAAGTAACGGTCGTGGCTTACTACAAGCACAACTCCGGCAAAACTGTTGATTGCTTCTTCGAGAGAGCGGGTTGTCGAAATGTCCAAATCGTTTGTAGGTTCGTCTAAAAGAAGAACGTTTCCTGCTTCTTTGAACATAAGTCCCATATTTAGGCGGTTTTTTTCTCCGCCGGAAAGAACGCTGATTTTTTTGTTTTGTTCAGCAGAATTAAAATTGAACCATGAACAGTAAGCGTGGGCGTTTACTTCGCGAACTGCGCCGTTAAGAGGGCGGCCTTTTTCGTCTACGGCACCAAGTTTTACAAGGTCGCTTCCGCCGCTCAAAGTTTCGTAAATTGTTTTGTTTGGATCGAGCTTTGAGCGCATCTGGTCTACATAAACCAATTTTACGGTTTCGCCGATTTTGATTTTTCCAGAATCAGGAAGTTCCTTTCCTGTTGTTCCGTCAGGCAATTCAATATCTTGTCCAGCGGCGCTTGCAATCATTTTGAAGAGAGTTGTTTTTCCTGCGCCGTTTGGACCGACAATTCCAACAACCGCTCCGGCAGGGATATGGAAGTCGAGGTTTTCAAAAAGAAGCTTGTCGCCAAAAGATTTAGTCAATTTTTCAGCATCAATTACAACGTTTCCGAGGCGTGGACCTGCTGGAATAGAAATCTGGCTGTCTTTAAGCTGAATTCGTTTTGATTCTTCGGCAAGAAGAGCTTCGTATTTTGTAATGTGCTCCTTGTGTTTTGCCTGACGGCCTTTTGCTCCTGCGTGAATCCATTCCAATTCTTCTTTCATTTCGCGCTGACGAACGCTTGCTTGTTTTTCTTCAAGTTCAAGACGCTTTTGTTTTGCTTCGAGCCATTCAGAATAGTTTCCTTTGAACGGATAACCTTCGCCCCGATCCATTTCCAAAATCCAGCCGGCAACATTGTCCAAGAAGTAACGGTCGTGAGTAATTGCAATAATTGTTCCTGGATAATCTTTTAAATGGCGTTCAAGCCATGCGACAGTTTCTGCATCGAGATGGTTTGTAGGTTCGTCCAAAAGCAGAATGTCCGGTTTTTGCAAAAGAAGTCGGCACAAAGCAACACGGCGGCGTTCTCCTCCAGAAAGGACATCGACAATCTGGTCAGGCGGAGGGCAGCGGAGTGCGTCCATTGCAAGTTCAAGATTATTGTCCAGATTCCAGGCATCTGCGGCATCGAGTTTTTCCTGAATTTCGGCCTGGCGTGCGCAAAGTTTGTCAAAATCAGCGTCAGGATCGCCAAAAGCTTCGTTAACTTTATCAAATTCTTCAAGAAGGTCTGTAATCGGCTTAACGCCTTCTTTTACTACTTCAAGAACAGTTTTTCCTGGTTCAAGATAAGGTTCCTGCTCAAGATAACCCATTGAATAACCCGGCAAAAGTTGAGTTTCGCCAGTGTAATCTTTATCAATTCCTGCAAAAATCTTAAAAAGCGAAGACTTACCGGCACCGTTTTCACCGATAACACCAATTTTAGCGCCGTAGTAATAAGAAATCGAAATGTCTTTAAGAACTACTTTTGTGCCGTAAGCGCGACTAACGCGGTCCATGGTATAAATGATTTTTTTGTCGTCGAATGTTTTAGCCATAAAATTAGTATAGCAGAAGTTTGCTTTTAGTTATAGACATCGGCAAATTTGTGTAAGTTTGCATAAAAAAACCAGCCTTTCGGCTGGTCTGCATATATGGTTAAATTACCATGTTTTTTCGATTTCTGGTTCGCAGATGTTGATTTCTGTGTCAAGATCAAAGAACTTGCATTTGTCCATTCTTGGAACAAAGTTTACTGTGTCGCCAAGCTTTGGATTTACTGAAGGGTGGCATTTTGCAACAACCTTTGTATTCTGAATTTGTACAAAAACGTGTGTTTCTGCGCCGAGCGGTTCTTTGTTTGTAACTTTTACAGAAATATTGTTTTCTGCTGCCGGAGCATCCTGATAAATGAGGTCTTCTGGGCGAACGCCGAACCATACTTCTTTTCCAACATAAGCCTTAAGGTGTTTTTGCTGAGTTTCTGTTGGAACGAGTTTGAATGTTCCTTCGTTTGCTACAACTTTATCACCGTTTGCTTCAATATTTACTTTGAAGAAGTTCATTGGAGGAGTTCCGATAAATCCAGCAACGAATTTGTTAATCGGGTGATTGTAAAGATAAAGCGGAGCACCAATCTGCTGAATGCGTTTTTCTGACATTACAACGATTTTTGTACCCATTGTCATAGCTTCAATCTGGTCGTGTGTTACATAAATCATTGTTGCCTGAAGACGGCTGTGGAGGGCAGAAATTTCTGCACGCATCTGAACACGGAGTTTTGCGTCAAGGTTAGAAAGCGGCTCGTCAAACAAGAATACTTTTGGAGAACGAACGATTGCACGTCCTACAGCGACACGCTGGCGCTGGCCGCCGGAAAGAGCCTTTGGTTTGCGGTCGAGATATGTATCGAGGTCAAGAATTTTCGAAGCTTCGCGAACACGGCGGTCGATTTCTTCTTTGTCAATTTTGCGGATTTTAAGACCATAAGCCATGTTGTCGTAAACTGTCATATGTGGATAAAGAGCATAATCCTGGAAAACCATGGCAATGTTGCGGTCTCTTGGCGGAACATCGTTCATAACTTCGCCATCAATTAAAAGCTGACCGCCAGTAATGTCTTCAAGACCGGCAATCATGCGGAGAGTTGTAGATTTACCACAACCAGACGGACCTACGAATACACAAAATTCGCGGTCTTCAATTGTTACATTAGATCTTTCTACAGCAAGAACGTTGCCGTCGTAGATTTTTGTAATACCTTTAAGTTCAATCTTAGCCATTTAATCCTCTTAACAGTAATAAATTAAAAAATTACTTTCATTATAATAACATTTAATAAGTATCAAAATCAATAATCTGAGTGCTCAAAACACTTTAAAACGCGGTTTTTTATATGGACGAAGTTAACCGTCTAACCGGCTTTTCGTGGCTGCGGTCCTTCGGACTTGCTTTGCAACCACTACAATCCGGCGTAAGTTAAGCCTGTAGACTCGTCAATTCCCATCATAATGTTCATGCACTGAACGGCGGCGCCGCTTGCTCCTTTGCCCAAATTGTCAAAGCGGCTTGTAAGAACCAGCCTTTCGTCGTTGCCGCAGACAAAAATCTGCATGCTGTTTGTTCCGGCGAGTGTGTTTGCAGGAATAAAATTTTCTGTAAGTGTGCCTTCGCCCAAAAATTCTGCGCATTTTACAAAACGGCTGGAATTGTAGTGTTCCTTAAAAAGTTCTGTAAGCTGCTGGCCGTTGAGTTTTTTTTGCATAAGTCTTGTAAAAAGGCTTACAGTTACGGTCATGCCTTCAAAATAATCGCAGACATAAGGGTTAAAAATCGGCTTGTATGCAAGTCCGCTGATTTTTTGCATTTCTGGAAGGTGTTTGTGTTCCTGTGTGAGCGCATAAAGACGCGGAGACTTTAATTCTGGATTGCGGTCTGGAGATTCGTACTGGCCGATTGCTTTTTTTCCTGCTCCCGAGTATCCCGACACTGCATGGCAGACAACCGGATAATCCGGAGAAATTATTTCGTTTTTGATAAGCGGATAAACGAGAGAAATAAAACCGGAAGCATAGCAGCCTGGAACTGCAACCCTGTTTGAAGTTTCGATTTTCTGTCGATGTTCCTTTGAAAGTTCTGGAAAACCGTAAGCCCAATCTGGATTTGTGCGGTGAGCTGTTGAAGCGTCCAAAATACGGGTTTTTGGGTTTTTGCAAAGATTTGCGGCTTCGATTGCGGCTGCGTCCGGCAGGCAGAGGAACGTAAAGTCGGACGCGTTTATCATTTTTGCGCGTTCTTGGGGATCCTTGCGTTTTTCCTCATCGATTAAAAGAATTTCAATGTCGCTGCGTTTTTCGAATCGTTCATAAATTTTAAGACCGGTTGTGCCGTCTTTGCCGTCAATAAAAACTTTGTAAGCCATTTTTTTGTCTCCAAAATTATTTGCGTTAGGGGTTGGAGTGGCCGCGAAGCGGGTGCAAAGCACCGGTAGCCACGGAAGACCCGGCGGAGATGTCCAAAAAAACTCAAATAGATTTTCGGGTCAAGCCCGAAAATGACAGAAAAGATACTTTTTGGACATCTCCGCAACGCCCAGATTCTTTAAATATATATTTTTTGACCGATAATTACGATATGAAACACAGAACTTTTTGGATATTTTTTTTGATGGCTCTTTTTGCGGCGTCTGATACCGGAATTTTTGCTCAGGCGCAGGCTGTAAAATTGCATTATTCGGGAAAAGGCGGATATTCGCTTGTGGAACGGACAAATTTGCGCCGTTATGTGAACGGAAAATATGTCGGTTTGACGAGCAGGGAAGTTCGTTCTTTTGTAAGTCCGAGCGAGCCTCCGTTAATGCGTTTTAAGGCAAAAGGTTCTGTTTACGAAAATGACCAGTGGTATGACGGAAGTTTTTATGTAATGGAAGAAACTTTGCGTAATTCTCAGGCTGCCGGAGCAGGGATTCACGAAGCTGTTCAGTCGGTTTTTCATATTTCTAAAAACGGGCAGCTTACAATGTACAAGGATAACGGTTATCCGAGTTTTAGGAGTTTTCCGGCTTATACTGCGGACAAGGTGAATGTCGGAGAAAGCTGGAAGGCTGTGGCGGAGCGTTCGGTTGATCCGCTCAATAAAGGCATTTTTACAAAAATTCCGATGCAGGTTCTTTATACTTTTTCTGGCGCAGAAACTTATAGAGGACAGGCGGTTTATAGAATCAAGGCAATCTGGCAGACTTATTATGACGCGCAAAACCGCGATTTTGGAGGGGATTCTTCGCTGCAAAAGGCTCGTGGAGGGCACAAGGCGGATATTATTGTTTTGCAGGAAACCGGCGAGCCGATTTTGACTATTGATAATGTTGACGAGACTTTTTTTTGGATTGATGGGACCCAGGTAAATTTTAAAGGAACGATTACGCTTTTTACTGAATTTCCGCCGGCGTTTGACTCTCAGAGAATTATGGCGGCTTTAAACCGCGTAGCGACGGTTAAGAACGGAAAAAACGGAATGGACAAAAATTTCTCTGGAACGGAAAAATCAGTTTCTGTCGGAACTGTGGCTGGTTCTGGAAAATTGGCAGTTCCGGACAAAAAACTTTCGGCTGAAAAGTCTGAAAAAGTTGCATCTGCTGGAAAAACTGAAAAATCGCTGTCAAAAACTGGACTAAGCGCAGAAAAAATTGATGACGTTTTGCCAAAAAACAATATTGTTGCGGAAGAAGTTTCGGCAGGAATCCGTCTGAGTATTCGTGACATAAAATTTGCTCCGGACAGTGCGCAGATTTTGTCTGGCGAAAGCAAGCGGCTTGACGAAATTGCAGAGGTCTTGAAAATGGCTCCGAATGCGCAGTTTTTGGTGGAAGGCCATACTGCAAGCGTTGGAAAACCAGCTGGCGAACAAAAACTTTCTGAGCAGCGCGCTTGCAAAATTGCGGAAGAACTCAAGGCGCGCGGTGTAAAGGCTGGAACGTTTATTTGCCGCGGCTTTGGCGGAACAAAACCTGTTGCTTCTAACGAAACAGACGAAGGCAGGGCGCAAAACCGTCGTGTTGAAATTACGATTTTAAAATAAAACTTGGCTTTGAATTACGAAAAATTCCAGATTTCGTTTTTGTGAATTGTTCCTAGAGCGTGTGCTGCCTGAACTATGTTTTGGTTATTTTGAGCATGCATAAAGTTTTTGAGGTCGATCGAAAAACGGTTCATTGAAAAATGCTGAAATACAAAGACTTTTTGCCATTCTTCTGGAGCGGAACTGTAAGTTTTTTTGAGCTCGTTTTTGTATTCGGTAAAAATGCCGTTCTTTTTGAGCTCGCTGTAGCCGACAAGAAAAATTTCCGGTTTTTCGGCTTCGGTTTGCGCGGCGCGGCAGAGAGAAATATGAAGTTCTGCGGTTTTTTGGGCCATGTAAACTTGGCTTTCTAAAATCAGGTTTTGGACTTTTTCGTTGCCTTCGCCCAAAAGAAATTTTATGTGCTTGGTTTTTGCTGTGTGAACTGGCGTTTTATTTAAGATTATTGCGTTTTTGCGGAAATCTGTATTGAATTCGGGATTTTTTTGAAAAAAACTTGCCGCGATTTTTCCGCTTTGGCCGACAAGATATTTTTGATTTTTGGACAACTGCTCGTCTTTTCCGGGATTGTCGCCGATTACAATCAGCCGAATCTGGCTTTGTTCTGTAATTTCGTCGAGAGCGGTGTTGTAAACGACTGGATTTTCGAGAGAATAATCTGGAGTGTCTTTTTGCGCTGCGTTTTTTTGAAGTGGAATCAGAATTGAAGAAAATTCTTCTGAAATTTTTTTGCAGTAAGAGCGAAAATCGTTGCGAAAATTTAAAAAAATATTGAATTGTTCGGCTGTCATTTTTTTATGATAACGAGAATTTTGAATTTTGTGTATTGGCGGATAAATTGAAAGGCAATAAACCGAAAAAGTAAATTTTACGCCGGATGCGGCGGCCAAAGTTGCCGAAAGGCAATGAGCGCGAGCGAAGCCGGAGCAGCCGGTTTTTGGATAAAACTTACGGAAAAGGCGAGGCAAAACTTTGAAAAAAAATGCCGTCCAAAATAAAATAAGATTAAGAAGTTGAAACTTGTCTGTTTTTTTGTGAATTACCTATCTTTTTTATTAAAAATTGGTTAGAATGTGGCGAGTTTTGTTATTTTTTAGTAAGTAGTTTTTTATGGTTTTGAACATTTTTGCTCAGGTTTTTGGTTTTGTTGGCTCGCTGTGCCTTTTGCTTTTTGGAATGAATATGCTTTCCGACGGAATTCAGAAAGGCGCGGGAAGTAATTTGCAGAAGCTGCTTGGAAAAATTGCAGGAAACAGATTTACGGCGGTTTTGACTGGAATTGGTGTTACGGCGATTATTCAGTCGTCTGGCGCTACTACCGTAATGGTTGTGAGTTTTGTCAATGCGGAAATGCTCACGCTCAAACAGGCAATTGGCGTAATTTTTGGCGCAAATATTGGCACGACCGTTACCGCCTGGATTGTTTCGCTTTTTGGATTTAGTTTTTCGATTGCTGATGCGGCAATTCCTCTTTTTGGAATTGGCTTCCTTTTAAAACGCATGAAAAAATTCAAGATCCACAATTTTGCAGATTGTTTTATGGGATTTGCAATTTTGTTTATGGGGCTTGACCTTCTTCAGAAAACGTTGACCTTGAGTTCTGAATCGGCGGCTGTTTTGCAGCATCTTACGAATTTGGGAATTGGCGGACTTTTGCTCGGTGTATTTATCGGAGCGGCGGTTACGGCTCTTATACATTCGTCTTCTGCTATGACGGCGATTGTTCTTACGATGGCGGCAAATAACTTTTTAACTTGGGAACTTTCGGCTGCCTTGGTTTTGGGAAGCAATATCGGTTCAACGATTGATGCTGTTATGTCGGCTTTTGGAGCTACGACTAATGCAAAACGTACGGCGCTTGTGCATGTTATGTTCAATGTTATGGGAACTGTAATTGTTCTGTGCTTCTTTAAGCCTTTCTTAAGTCTTGTTGATATGATTGTTCCTGGAACTCCAGCTTCAAATATTACAACTCATATTGCAATGCTCCATACGATTTTTAACGTTTGTTCTACATTGATTTTCCTTCCTTTTGTCGATCAGATTGCATTTCTTGCAACTAAAATTATTAAAACCACTCCAGAAGAAAATAATTCGCATTATAGATTTCCGGCAATTTTGCCTAACAGCCACGTTTCGGCAGATGTTTACCTTTTTCAGATTCAGAAAGAAATTTCAAAAATGTCTGCAAAAATAATGGAAATGTTCGATATTATTTCGAATACTCTTGCGAGCGCAGGCAAAAATCCTCAGGAAGTTGAGGTTGAAAAGTCGGTTGATTTGGTTCAGCAGCTGGAAGAATATATTGACGAAATGAACGAAGCAATCACTCATTTTTTGCAGCATGTTTCTCGTCTGCCGAATGCAAACCACGAAGACAGAGTTCATTTTTCGCGGTTGATGACAATTACAGATACGCTTGAAAGCTTGAGCGATGAAAATTCTTCGATAATGTACACGCTCAAAAAGTACATTGAAAGCGAAAGTTTTAATTTTGTTTCTGACCAGACAAAAAAAATCTGTGGCTATCTTGAATCGGTTCGCCTTTTCTATGAACGAGTTTGCGTAAACTTTACGATTGGCATGACAGGTGAACAAAAATATGAATACGAAAAGCTTGAAAACGAAATTGACCGTACAAAGAAGAACTTAAAATACGAAAGCCGCAAGCGAATTGAATCTGGAAGCGATGTAAAAGCAGAGCTTGCTTATATCGATCTAGTAAGAAAAATCGAAAAAGCCGGCGACTGCATCTACACAATAGTTCAAGCTATTTAAAAAAAGTCCGCAAAAAAATGCGGACATTTTTTTGCGGACACAAGTAAAATCAATTCAAAT
>DLLE01000026.1:0-2612 GCA_002477955.1 Treponema sp. UBA7570
CTACCAACTGAGCTAAATGCCCATTTCGTCAAACGACTTTGTTAATATAACAAATCTAAAAAAAAAGTTCAATACCTTTTTTCTTAAAAAGTTAAAAAAATCAATTTATTTAGCCTTTTATCATTCTGTTCATTGTGTTTTTTATTTCTTCTCTAAACATTACTAGATCCATTATTTTTAAAGAAACAGTGGTATCAAGTTCTCTTCGGATTTTATTTTCTGAAATAAGAACTGTATCAAATGCGTAATTTACTTGATCATAGCCAGGACGTTTTACTTCAATTGAAAAATTAAATTTTTTAGTTTCGTCTGCTTTTTTTGCTTCGATTGCTTTTGGCCAAAAGCTATAAGAGCCTTTTGTGCTGCTGTATGTGTTCAGCGGATTTGCCCAGGTAATGTCCGCCATATCAACTTCTTTTCCGTCCATCTTGAGCGTTACGGTTGCATTTGCGAGCGGCTCAAAAGTGTTTCCTTCGAGAATTGAGCCCTGAATTATTGGAAAGTTAAAAACCGGTTTTTCGCAGGCTTCTACAATACATTCTGTTCTTGCGGAAGAGTGGAACGGTCTTTTTGTCGAGCTTATTATTCTGATTCCTTCGATTCCGATAGCGTCAATATCGGCTTTTATCTGGGCATCTTGCAGAACATCGCGCGCATGAATAACTCCGCGGCCGCTTACAACGTATCTTGGAGCGACACGGTTTAAAACATAGCTTATGGCATCAGCCCGGCAATTTTCGCAGTCGCAGGTAAGCCAGCAGGCGTTAACCTCTTTTATCTGATTGTAAAGTTTATTTATCCGGTGGCCTACAACTTCTTCCATTAGGTTATGAATATTCATCGCAAATTGCTCCGTTTTTAGTAAAAAAATATTTTCTGAATTATAAAACAAAAAAAGATTGAGTGCAAATTTTCTGGCAAAACCAATTTCCTGATAAAAGCGGATAAAGTTCAGCCTTTAATTTTATATTTTGTTATGATAAAATACGCTATCGATGCTAAAAAAGTTTATTTTTTATTTTGCTGTTTTCTGTCTCGTTCTTGTTTCCTGTAAAAACAGCGATTTTGGCGATACGGATCAGGATTCATCTTCGTTAAAGTCGGTTGCCGAAAAAAAAATCACCGGAACCGACTGGACTTTTGAGCTTGAAAAAGACAGGCTTTCTCAGGATATTTCCGTTGTAAACACTATAGAGAAAAAAATAAAACTTACTCCTCAGGTTTTCTTAAATTCGGCTTATTCAAAAAGTTTGGAGCCGGTTTTTCCTTATGTCGAAGATTTTGGCTCGCTAAACACTTCTAATTTTAATTCGGAAATCAAAAAAATGGCCGAGGAATTTGCCTCTTCGCTGTGCAAAAGCAAATTTGCTTCAAATCTTTTTGATCCGTCCGATATTTATGAGCTTGCGCTTTTTTCTATTGAATTAAAAAATCGCTGGGAAAAAACTTTTGATTTTCCTTATCCGGAAAATGATGAAAAAAAATCCGAAGAGCTTCAAAATCAAGAAAAAACTGGTGAAAAGTCTTCTGACGCCGAAAAACAAACGGTTCAGGAAATTATTCTTTTTGATGAGTATATTCTAGGCGAGCCTTTTGAAATGAATTCTCTCTGCGAAGTTCCTGTCCGCTTTGTGCAAAAAAAAGGTTTTGCCGATGTAGCTCTTTATTTTTTCAAGAATCCTAATGGAAACTGGAAAATCAACCAGCTGCAGATTTTAAAAATGCAGAAAAAAATCAAAAAGAATGCAAGATAAAAACAGCCGAAAATGGCGTCTGGTTTTATCTTTAAAAGTTTGCGTTGCAAACTTTTTTAATCTTGACTTTTTATAGGAGAGTTAGGTGCAAAATCAGGAAGAAAAGAATCAACCAGGCGCACAAAAAAATTCTTCGCAGTTGACGGGAATTGAACGCCAGCTTGTCCTTCAGTATTTAATGGACGCAAATGTTCCTGTAACTTTGACAGAAGAAATTGAAATTGATCAGGAAAAAGCGGCTGAGAACGAAAAATCCGAAAACGGGCACAGAATACGAACTGTGGCTTCGGGCGTTTTTCCTGTTGCCCTTCCGGGAGAGCAGATAACAGTCCTTGATCAGGGAATAATTCTCTTAAAAAATCCGCCGGAAAGCGTGAAGGTTTTTGACGGAAAAAAAGTCCGGGTTCAATTTTATTTTAACAGGCTCGGACTCTATTTTATAACGACAGTCAAAGCCGTAAAATCCGGACTTGCGCTTGTGATTCCTTCTGTCATAAGCAAAATTCAGGAGAAAGAGGCAAAAAAAACTGAAAATTTTTCGGCGGTTTTGTGCTTCAATTCAAATTCCTCTTCAGAAAAAAACATTTCTTCGAGCGTAAATTGCGGTTTTTCGCCGGAATATCCGCTTTTTGTAAATCCAAAGTGGAGCGATGTTGAAGAGCCAAACCAGCAGGAAGCAAAAAAATACCTTGAAAAATTTGTCATGCTTTTGCGCTCTGACGGAAAATCCATCGGAAACGGACTTTTTTTGATTTCTGTCGTGCGTTTTCTTTCAGATAAGAATTTTAGCCAGAACCAGCCAATCGAAGGCCGGAAAAATCCCCCTCAGATAATTTACATAGACAGCGAAAGGCTTGT
>DLLE01000026.1:2690-2945 GCA_002477955.1 Treponema sp. UBA7570
TTGTCCTTGGCTTTCCGATTTCCAAGGGGCCGATAAAAGAGAGGACTGTCTACGCGGTTTTTACGGTTGAAAATATTTTTGAAGACGACTTGAACCAAAAATGCTGCGCCGTCTGCCGTTACAAAAATATAAAAGAAGAAGACGTCCGCTATCTGGAAGATAAAAAAAATTAAGTCGGAGCGAAAAAGACGGAATCTACAGCAAGATGATTTCCACCCAGCTAAAGGCAAGCGGATGGAAGTATGAGTAGGGGGG
>DLLE01000058.1:0-5740 GCA_002477955.1 Treponema sp. UBA7570
TCGAAAATCATACGGCAATAGAACTTTACGCCGGTGGCGGCGAGCTGTTCGGACGCTCCTGGGCAAAAAAGAAAAGCTCCAACTGATGTGCGGCAAAGTTACCCAGATACTTGAGTCGTATTTACCATGGAAGTTGCGGCGCAACTAGCTAGGAAACTGCGATGCAAGTATCTAGGTAGTTGAGATGCAAGTTCTAAAAAAATAGTATTATTTCTTCAAAAATTCTTCCATTGTGTCAACAAGCTCGCTGAAATTTGAGCGCAGGCGTTTCATAAGCTCCTGGGTGCGTTTTGTGTCGTAGGAAACGTTTGTTTTTGGCGGAAGCAGCAGCTCGTAAGGCTCAACTTCAAGCGCGTTTGCAATGGAAACTAAGGTTTCAAAAGAACCCCATTTCTTGCCGTTTTCGATGTCGCTGATAAACGGACTGCTTAAATTTGAAAGCTCTGCAAGTTTTTCTTGGCTTAATTTTTTTTCTGTTCTGATTCTTTTTATATTTTCAATATAAAGTTTATTCAATTCATCCTTATTCATTTTGTCAGTTTAAATTCGCTGAAAGTTAGAATGAATAAACGAAGTGATAGTAAATTTAATTAAAGCGGCAACTTTTATAACCGATAGTTAAATCATATAGCGAATTTTATAATTATTTAGCTAAATAATTTCGCTTTTAGTTACCTTTCGGAGCGTAAAATGCCATTCACTGATTCACTGGAAACAAACGCGCTAAAATCAAAAATTGAAGAAATATTAAAGACTGTTCCTGATTTTGTAACTCAGGGCGGAGAGCTGAAGCTCAACATAATAAAAAATGCGGCGGAAAACGGAGATGAAAAACTTCTTGCGCCTCTGCTGAAAAATGCCGCCACAAAAAAGGTTTTCTTCAAGCCTGTTCTGGACAGTTTTGTTTTTGAGAGCGCAAAATTCAAGGAGATTTTGGAATATTCAAGCGGCTGCAACTCGTATTCAAAATATCTTGGGCAGAAAATCGGGCTTTACTTTGGAGATTCCGCGCTTACAGACAGAAGCGAAGTCGTGCTGAATTTTCCGTTCAAGGACTGCGTGCTTGAAGGCGGACAGAGCAAAGAGGACGGTCTTGACGCATATTTTGAATGGGACGAAAAACTCCAGGATTTTACAGAAAAGAAATCAAAACGACGCGAAGTTTTTTACAACGAGATTCTGGCCCAGGACGAAATCGACAATCTTTTTAGCCCGAAGGCATTCTGCAAAGCAAAACGATTTGAGCGTAATTCAAATGAAGCAGTTGAGCCTGCCGAAACCTCGCATCTTAAGCGCAATGCCGAAATAAACAGAAAGCGCGGACTTAGCGACGACACAATCACCGACAACCTGATAATAAAAGGAAACAACCTGCTTGCGCTGCACTCGCTCAAAAAGGGATTCGCCGGAAAAATCAAGCTGATTTATATTGACCCTCCGTATAACACGGGAAACGACGGCTTTGCCTACAACGACAACTTCAATCATTCAAGCTGGCTCACGTTCATGAAAAACCGTCTGGAAGTTGCGAGGGAACTGCTGAAGGAAGATGGAGTGATTTTTGTACAAATTGATAATTCTCCAAGTGATTTACAAAATTCACCTGAGTTTGGCTATTTATTGGTTTTGATGGATATGATTTTTAAGAGAACTAATTATCTTACAACACTGACATGGAGAAAAAAAGGAAACGCTAGCAATACACAAGATGGAATTGGAACAATAACAGAATCAATTCTAATGTATGCAAAGAATATAAATGAAGTATCCATAAATATTTTAGATTTTAAACGTCGTTATGATTATTCTGATGAGAATGGAGGGTATAATTTAGAAGTTCCAATTAAAACAAATGATGGTGATTATGAACGAAAGACCATGAAATTTGAAATAAAAACTCCAGAAGGAACTTTTTTACCGCCAGAAGGAAAAAGATGGACTTTAGGAAGAGAAACAATGGAAGACATCGTAAAATTAAAAAAATATGAAATTAAAAATGGAATATTTAAAGTGAAAAAATATAGAGAAGATTATAAAAAAGGCGATGGAAAACTTTTTAATAATTTGTTGCTTGAACAAGGCTCATTAAAATCTGCGAAAACAGAATTAGAAAAACTTGGATTTAGAAGAGAAAATTTTAATAGTCCAAAGCCAGAATCTTTAATTAAGCAACTTCTTCAAATCTCCACTTCTCCTTCCGACATCGTGCTTGATTACCATTTGGGCAGTGGAACAACCGCCGCAGTCGCGCATAAAATGAGCCGCCAGTATATCGGTGTTGAGCAGATGGACTACATCGAAAGTGTTGCTGTTGAGCGGCTTAAAAAAGTAATCTGCGGAGAACAAGGCGGAATCTCAAAATCCGTGGGCTGGCAAGGCGGCGGCTCGTTTGTCTATATGGAGCTTGCAAAGAAAAACGAGCGTGCGGCAAAGCTTATTTCCTCATGCAAAAATCTTTGTGAGCTAGTAAAAATATTCGACACGTTGAGCAAAAAATATTTTCTTCATTACAACGTTCGCGTAAAGGAATTCAGAAACGAGGTAGTGACCAGTGGGAAATTTGCTTCTCTCCCGCTTGAACGCCAAAAAGAAATGTTCATCCGCATGCTGGACTTAAATCAGCTTTATTTGAATGTCTCCGACCGCCACGACACCACAGCTGGACTTGCCCAAAACGATATCGCATTCACCGAAGATTTTTACAGATTGAAGAACGACTAAAATGATGTATAATCAACTTTAGGAGGCGGACTCATGGAAACTTTGACGTTAAAAAAAGAAGCGATTGACATTATAAATGAACTTCCTGACAGCAAAATTCAGGCTGTCGTGCAATTCGCGCAGTTTATCTTGAAATATGACAACCCGGCTTTTCAGATGGAAGAAAACAAGAGGAATACGCTAGCGACTTTATGCGGCTCAATAGATGACAGCTCTTTTGTGAGACCTTCTCAGCCTCTGCTTTCCGATGATGCAGAAAGGAAGATTATATAATGTATTTTCTTGACACAAATACTTGCATAGATTTTCTTCGGAATCTTTCGGAAAGTGTGCGGAGTCGTTTTCTGTCAATTCCTCTAAATGAAATAAAAATTCCTGTTGTTGTAAAAGCGGAACTTTTGCTCGGAGCATACAAAAGTACTAAAACAGAAACTCTTGAGCGGACAAAACAATTTTTAGAACTGTTTGAAGTGATTCCTTTTGCAGATGAGATGTCCTATACCTACGCGAAAATCAGAAAAGAACTTGAAGTGAAAGGAAACAAAATTGGTGCAAATGATTTATTTATCGCGGCGGCAGCTTTAAATAAAGGCGCAGTTCTTGTTACGCATAATACACGTGAATTTATCCGTATTGACGGACTGCAACTGGACGACTGGAATATTTAAACAATGCTTTACGAAATAATTGAAAATCAGAAAGACACGCTATATCCCGAAGATTACGAAATTCCTTCATACATAACGGACAACCTGAAATTTCCGCTTTATGAGTGGCAGAAAACCGCGCTGGAAAATTTTCTTATAAACGAAAGAACGCGCTCAATCAAGACAAAAAAAGGAGCCGTGTTGCCGCCGAACCATCTTATGTTCAATATGGCGACAGGAAGCGGAAAAACGCTGATTATGGCGGCTCTGATTCTTTACTATTACAAGCAGGGCTTCCGCAATTTTATTTTCTTTGTGAACCAGAATGCGATTCTTGGAAAAACTCAGGCGAATTTTATAGACAAAAACCACAGCAAATATCTTTTTAAGGAAAATGTTGTGATTGACGGTGTGCCGCTGAATTTCAAGGAAGTCGAGATGTTCAGCAGTTCCTGCGATGCGCAGACTGTCCAGATAAAATTCACGACAATCCAGAAACTTCACAACGACATCTACAAGGAAAGTGAGAATTCCCTTCTGCTTTCGGATTTGCAAAAGCGCGACATTGTTTTGCTTGGCGATGAGGCTCATCACCTGAATGCGGCGACACTGAAAAAGAATTCTGCCGTTTCCGCTTCTTATGCAAGCGAGGAAAACGGAACTTTTTCCGACATCTCTTTTTTGGGCGAGTTGAAAGACAGTTCAAAAGATGAGGACGTTGAACGCTCCTGGGAAACGACAGTTTGTCATTACATTCTGAACAAGGGCGGAAAATCTGCTGGGCAGAATAAAAATGTGCTTCTGGAATTCACCGCGACGATTCCGGAGACCGAAGCCGCTCAGAAAAAATATGAAGACAAGATAATCACAAAATTCGCGCTCAAAGAATTTGTTGAAGCCGGATGCACAAAGCATATCCGTCTTGTTCGCTCAAATCTTGAGACAAAAGAGCGCATTTTGCAGGCGTTGCTTTTAAATTGGTACAGATATTCAATCGCGCTTAAATACGGAATTGCAAATTTTAAGCCAGTAATCTTGTTTCGCAGCAAGACGATTGATGAGTCAAAGTCCGACTATCAGAAATTCCTTGAACTGTGCAAAAATGTAACTGCTGACGATTTTGATTTTATAAAGAGAATTTCTTCGGCTCAAAAGATGAATCCATTCGAGCCGGGAACGGACGATATTTCTGATGCATACAACCTGGATGGAAAAATCTTTGAGCGCATAAACGGTTATATGAACAAAAATCAATTTTCCTATGGCACGGTGGCGCAGTTTATAAAGGAAAATTTCGGCGAGCGAAATGTAATCATAACGAACAGCAAGTCCAACAAGACAAAAAAAGAAAAGACCGACGGCGAAACTGACCGCCTGTTGAACAGCCTTGAGGATTCGGCAAACCACATAAGGGCGATTTTTACAGTTCAGCGGCTTACGGAAGGCTGGGACGTTCTGAACCTTTACGATATTGTGCGTCTGTATTCCGGGCGCGACACGGATTTTAAAAGCAAAAAAGCCGGAAGCAGCACAACAAGCGAAGTTCAGCTTATCGGGCGCGGCGTGCGGTATTTTCCTTTTGAATATGAAGGCAAGGAAAAGAGCCGCCGCAAGTTTGACAATGATTTGCAGAACGAGCTTAGAATTCTAGAGGAATTTTATTTCCATAGCGACGATGATGTTAAATATATAAGCGAGCTTTCGCAGGAGCTTAAGCGCACTGGAATTATAAGCGACACAAGAACGCAGAAAACTTTCCGCATAAAGGAGAATTCAAGAAAAGAACTTGAAAAACTTTATCTTTTTGTGAACGAGCGGAAGGAAAATCCAGAACGAAGATTGCGAACTTTGCCCGATGACTTCAAGAATATTCCGCCTTTTGAACACGACCTGACGACTTCACTGTATTCAAATATCCGAGCCGTAAATTTTCAAGGCGGTGACGAAGAGTTTTTGGCTGCGGACTCTCAGAATATTTTTACAGAAACTTTTACATTTGCAGATTTTATAGACGGTTACAGAAATATCTACACAAAGGCAATGCACGTTTTGAACACGAATCCCGCGTCATATTTCAGCTTTGAGAATCTCCGCAATAAATTCAATATCTGCAGCACGGAAGATTTTTTTAGCTTTATAAAGGACATAAAAATCACTTTGAAACGCGACGCGGAATTTTCCGACATTCCGAACAAAAAAATTTTGGAAATGTTTGAAGAATTCTTCTTGTATTGCCAGAAAAATCTTGAAAGCTACGACAATCCGTTTGTGGGAAGCGATTTTAAGCTCGTTCCGTTTTCAGAATGTTTTGCGGCGGAAAAAGAAAAACTTATAAATATTGACGGAAAAAATACTGAAACTTTGGAAAACAA
>DLLE01000058.1:5900-57351 GCA_002477955.1 Treponema sp. UBA7570
CTTTTGCGGAACGAGGAAGTTTACAAAATTTTCGCCTTTAAGGACGGACAGGGATTTCAGCCGGATTTTCTACTGCTTTTGCACGGAAAAAACGACGAGAACGCATATTTTCAGGTTTTTATAGAGCCGAAAGGAAAACATCTTGCCGAAAAAGACAGTTGGAAAGAAGAATTCTTGGAAGAAATTTCAAGCCGGTACGGATTTTCAAAGCCAGTGCGAAAAGAAACTGAGAAATATTGTCTTTTGGGGCTTACGTTCTTTAACGCAGGCGACAAGGCGATGAAAGAAAAATTCCGTGAACGGTTTGAAGAGATTGTGTGAAGGGAAAAGCAAGAAATAACGGACTTGCAATTAAGTGTTTATGCTTTAGACTGAATTTATATTCTTTTTGGAGGCGAAAATGAGTGAGTTTTCTGTTTTCTTTGTTATCGCGGTGGTTTTTCTGCTGGTGATTTTTTTCTGTTCCTACAAGAAAGTTCCTAAGAACAAAATTGGAATCCGTGTCGGGCCGTTCGGAAACAAGACGGTTACAGGAAAGGCGGTTTTTGTGGTTCCGTTTCTTCAGCGCATTGACTACATGACGCTTGAGAACATTCAGGTTGATTTTGTAAGCAAGGAGTCTATTCCGACCCAGGACGCCATAAACATCAAGGTTGACGCTATTGCGAACATCGCGATTTCCCAGGACAACGAGATTATGAAGAAGGCGGCGGCGAAATTCATCGGCTACACGACCGGAAACATCGCCGACATTGTAAAGCCGGTTCTTGAGGGAAATATCCGCGAGATTATAAGCCAGATTAAACTGAAGGATTTGATTCAGGGCGACAAGAAGGTTCTTGCCGAGCAGATTGCGCAGAACGTAAAGCCGAATCTTGAGGACTTGGGGCTTGAGCTTACTACTTTCAATATTCAGAATTTTAAGGATGACAACGGCGTAATCAACAATCTTGGTATCGAGAACACCGTGAGCATTTCAAAGGACGCGGCAAAGGCGAAGGCGGCGGCCGAGGCTGAAATCAAGATTGCGCAGGCGCAGGCCGACAAGGACGCAAACGATGCGCGCGTCGCGGCCGAGCTTGAGATTGCCCAGAAACAGAACGATTTGGCGATAAAGAAAGCCGCGCTCAAGCTCCAGGCGGACACTGAGGCTGCAAAGGCCGAGGCCGCAATGGGAATCGAGACGGAAAACCAGCGCAAGGTTCTTGAAATCAAGGCGGCGGACGCGAACATCGCAAAGCAGGAAAAGCAGATTGAAATTCAGGAAAAGGAAGTCGCAATCAAGGAGAAGGCTCTTGACGCAGATATAAAGAAGACTGCCGAGGCGGACAAATTCGCGGCGGAGCAGAAAGCCGACGCGGAGCTTTACACAAGGCAGCGCAAGGCCGAGGCAGAGGCGTTCGAGCTTCAAAAGCAGGCGGAAGCCGAGGCCTACCAGAAGCAGAAAAAAGCCGAGGCTGAAAAGCTTGCGATGGAAAACGAGGCGGCAGGAAAGAAATCTCTTGCGGAGGCGATTCAGGCGCAGGGCGAGGCGGAAGCCGAGGCAATAAAGGCCAAGCTCGTTGCGGAAGCGGAAGGTATGCGTGAAAAGGCTGAGGCGATGAAGCTTTACGGAGACGCGGCGCGCCAGCAGATGGAGCTTGACGCCCTTAAAGTTTACTTTGAGCAGCTTCCGAAAATTGCGGAGGCTGCAGGAAAGTCTTACCAGAACGTTGATAAAATCTATATGTACGGCGGAGACTCGTCAAAGCTGCAGGCTGACATAATGAAGAACGTTACACAGATAAGCGAGGGCTTGGGCGAGTCGCTCGGAATCGATATGAAGTCTCTTCTTGCTGGATTCATCGGCGGAAAGGCCGCCGGAAACAAAAATGATAAAAAGAATTCCGAAAAAGAGTAGTCTTTTAGCTGAATAAAAACTTCGGAAGAAACATTTTTGAGGTGTGTTCTAAAAATTTGAAATGATCTTTAGTAACACACCTCAAAACTTTTCCTTTTTATCTATTATAGAAAAAATACTATATTTATGTTACATTTTGACCATGGATTATCCAAAAACAAAGAGCGGATATATTGACTTGCTCAGAAATGAAGCGGAGAAAATTTATTCGGATTTATTGAAAACTAAATTCGACTTAAAAAAGAAAGCTTCGGAAATGAACAAGCGGATAAAAACCGCAAAAGACTTTCAATCCTCAAAAATACTTGAAACTGCAAAAAACAGCAGCTGGAAAAATAAAAAACTGCTGAATGAACTGCTTTTATTAACCTATTCCTCATATATTGTCATGCTTGAATATCGGAATGAAATCTGGCCGTATGAATATATGACTTTTTCCCGCAGAATCGGGGAACTTTGGGGAACCTTTCTGCAAGCTCCCTTTCTTTTATCCAGTAAATGAATTAAAAATTATTGATGTTCCTGCATTTCAAGAAATTCAGGATAAAATTCAAAAAGACGCAATAACTTTTATAGAATCTTTGGCGCTTGATGAAAAAACGAAAAAAGAGCTGAAAGAAAAATATGAAATTCCTTGGACTATGGTTGACAGCGGCGGAATCAATTTGAATCTTGATTTGCATTTTGAACAAAACAAAATTCATTATAATTGCGACTTCAAGAGCGGCTTCAGTTCAAATGAAAAAGGAAATACAAACAGGCTTCTACTTGTTGCAAGCATTTTTAAATCTCTAGGTCAGAATGAGAAGCAGATGATCTTTGTCAGGCAGCAGGAAAAGGAAAACAATCATTATTTGCAGACTTTGAAAAATTCCAAACTTTGGGATATTTACTGTGCAGATGAATGTTACAATGCCATAAAAAATTTCACAGGATTCAATATAAGAGAATGGCTTGATAAAAATGCGGACTGGAAATGCGACATAAGCGGCACGTTCAAGAAACATCTTGAAGAAAACGATTTGCTGAAATACTTAACTTGGTAAAGTGAAAAATATGCACGACAGACTTTGCTCATATTATACAGACTCAAAAGAAATCACATCTTATATGGCTTCAATGCTGGATATTAAAGACAATGATATTGTGCTTGAACCGTCGGCAGGAAGCGGACTTTTTATAGACGAACTATTGACTGCAAATAAAAATATTCATATAGACGCGCTTGATATAGATAAAAAAGCAATCTTAATCTTAAAGGAAAAATATAAAAATGAAAGCCGTGTGAATGTCAGGGAAACTGACACATTGTTCGATTCTGAACTGGATTCTTTTCAGGATGCGGCTTTATGGCTGAAAAACACAGACACATTGTTTGATGAAAATTTGGACTTGTTTGAAAAAACATGCGGACATTACACAAAAATAATCGGGAATCCGCCTTACGGAGCATGGCAAGATTACGAAAAACGTGATTTGCTGAAGAAAAAATATCCTGGGCAATATGTAAAGGAGACTTATTCTCTTTTTCTTTTGCGTTGTATATCGGTATTAAAATTCGGCGGAAAACTTTCATTTATCATTCCTGACACTTTTATGTTTTTGAACCTTCATCAGAAATTAAGGAATTTTCTTTTGTCAAAAACAAAAATTTCAGAAATTCTTATCTTTCCGTCAAATTTCTTTCCGGGCGTAAGTTTCGGATACTCAAATCTCTCTATAATTACTCTGGAACGAAGCGACGAACAGTCATCGCTAAAAAATGAAATTTCAGTCTATAAAGGCTTCAAAAATCCTGCGGAATTTTCTTTAATTCATAGCAAACAGGCAGAATTGCCCAATTGTATAGAAAAATTCACTCTAAATCAGGGGGATATTTTCAATTCAGCAGGGCAAAGATTTATTCTTACAGAAAAATCAGAGAACTTTATTTTTAATTCTTCTAAAACTGTCGGAGATGTCGCTGATGTTGTAACAGGCTTTTATTCCGGCGACAACACAAAATTTATACGCGTAAAAGACAAATCGGTAAAAGGCTCTAAGAATTATGAAGTTGTAAATCCAAATAAAGTCATAATCAGCGATTCTATTTGCGGAATTGAAAATTCAGATGAGGCTTATATTCCTTACATAAAAAGCTCTTCAAAGACAAAGTACATAAAGGAAAATGATGAATGGTTTGTCCGCTGGGATAAGAAGACTGTCGAGTATTACAACAGCAATAAAAAATCTCGTTTTCAGAATTCCTCGTTTTATTTCAAGAAAGGCATCGGGCTTCCGATGGTAAAATCAAGCCGCATAAACGCCTTTGTAATGGAAAACAGAGTTTTCGACCAGTCAATCGTAGGAATTTTTCCGAAAGATGAAAGCAAATTTCTGTATCTTCTAGGCCTAATGAACAGCGAGATTGCAAATAAAATTATCCACTTAATAAACCCGACCGCAAACAACTCTTCAAACTACATAAAACAGATTCCGTACAAAGAGCCTGACAAAAAGACTTTTGAAAATGTTTGCAATTTAGTTTCCGTTGCATTGAATTCTGCCGAAAACAACGAAACGGAAAAAAAACTTGCTGTTCAAAGAGAACTGGATTCTATTTTCAATATGATTTACGCCACATAAAAGACAAAAATGCCTTTTGCCTTTTTATTCCATCGACTCCGAGCCGAATCCTAGCGCAGGCTCAACGAGCTTTTTGTTGTCAATATTTTTCTATTTTGTGTTTATTTTGATTTTTGTTGCAATAACCTGAGCTTTTTCATCGCGTAAAATGTATTCAACATCTATATTTTCTTCAGAGATATTTGCTTTTTCTTTTGCCTCTTTTATGATGAGATCTTTTATTTCTTCATCATTTGCTTTGAGCAAAGTTTTCATTGAAGTATTATTGTCAAGGGTAAGAGGCTTTTTTGCGCAGGAAACTGCAAGCGTTGATACTGCAAAACATATTGTCAAAAATTTAAAAAATCTACCCATTCTTGTTTTCTCCTTTTTGCTATGTTAGAAATCAAAGCCGCTATTTATTGCGCTGTTTATACTTTCCGCTGAAGAAAAAAGCGTGTAGTTATAGCCACCGTCAAAAAAAATTAGTTCTATGGCAGTATCTTTTGAGCCAAGAACAACAATGTTCTCTTTTTTATTTTCGATTTTAAAAAGCAGGTCATCTATTAGGTCATCCATATCGTTAACATCGAAAAAACCTTCATTAAATATGTTCAGGTCTGTCCATGATTTTATGGAACTTGTTTCGTCATATACTTTGTCGCCATAAATAGAAATGTAATTGTTTACAACTTTTTCACCATCTTCATTGCATGTTACTACTGAAAGAACTTCATCGCAGCCCGTAAATAGCAATGCCAATAAACATGAAAAAAGCAAAATAGCAAATTTCTTTTTCATAAAAACTCCAATAAAAAGCAAGGTTAAAAACTTCAGTTTTTAGGTTGACTTTTTAAGTTGCTTCGCAACGAAGTGGGAAACAGCCGGTGCCTCCAAAATTGAAGTTTATAAAAATATTAAACCATCTGTTAAATAAATACTAGCAGGCTTAAAAGTTTGTTTTGTTATTTCTTTTCTGCCGTCTCTGGTCGCCGGTAAAATTGCCGGCGGCCAGAAAAAATTGCGGCACAGCCTTTTTGCTTGACAAAGTGCGGGGTGGGGGGGGTAAACTGTTAAATCAATTTTATTTTTGGAGATACTATGAAAAAAATGAATAAAATTTTTGGCTTTGCGGCTGTTTTGCTTTGCGGATTGTTTTTTGAAGGTTGCTCGGAAGAAGATTCAAAGGCTTTGGACGATTTGACAGGGCCTTCTGATACTTGGTGCACCATGCCTGTAACTTATGCTTCTGAAAACGGCTCCTCCAGCACAGTTTTGAATGTCAGCTTTTATTATGCTTCTAAAGAAGTTAAGCCGAATGATTCTTCGACAGGATTGCGTTCTGATATTGAATCGATTCCTGAGGACTCTATTTCTGTTCTTGTAACTCTTGGTTCCGGCGAAACAAATTCTCTTCTTACGACGCTTACTAGCACTCAGTATCTTTTTAAGAGCTTTGGTTCTGTTGACGACTTAACTTCTACGTCTGAAACTTCTTATTCGTATTCGAATATGAAACTTTTTTGGAAAGCGATTTATCTTAAAAACCGTGAGGCATTAAGCAAAGACCAAAATATTCCTCTGCAGCTGCAAAAATCAACACAAAATCGTTATGCAAGTATTTCTGATTTGGAAAATTTTAACTGGAAAAGGCTTCTTGCGACTTATCTTTTGAATAACTTGGAATAGTTTACAAAAAGACTGTTTTTTGTTTGGTTTGAACAGAATTCTTAGCCCAGGCTGTAGCCCCGTAGTCTCAGGCTTTTTGCCTGAGATGGAGCTGTGCGGAAGGGCGAAAGGCTGGAGGAGTGCGGAGATGCGCTCCTCTTTTTTTGCGAATTACTTTGCAGCCCGGCCGTTTATGATTACGGTTCCGATTGTCGGCGATTTTCCTGTCGGAATTGGAATGTCGCCTGTGCCGTTGAGTCCGTAAAGAATTACGCGGATTGTTACGGTTTCGCCTTTTTCGGCTATTACTGTCGGGTAAGCGCGGTAGCTTTTCTTTGTGTTGCGTACCTGACGGTCGGTGTCGTCGGCTATGTTGCCTTTGTTTCCGTTTTTGAGCCACATTATCTGGCAGGCCATGTTGCTTGTTCCGTGGTTTCCGTAAGAAACTTCGATATTTGTTATTTCAATTTTTCTGTTTGCTGTAATCGGGAAGTCGATGTAAACTTTGTCGCGTCCTGTAATAGGTTCGCTGTAACCGCTAAAACTGAGCGCGCCTTTTGCAATGTCAGATGTGATTTTGCCTGAATTGTAAGCCCAGTTTCCTTTTGAAGGAATTGCTTTTGAAACGCTTGCAACTGAAGTGTCGTCGCTTTTTCCTTCGAGTGTTGTTGATGCAGCTTCGCTGTTGAGCCAGATTGCCGAGAATGCGCCTTCTTCCGGTTTTAAGATTTTAAGGTCTGCTTCGCCTTTTACGCCGTTCTGGTCTTTTGAAGTTGCAATTACTTTGATTACGCAGTCTTCTTTTACAGATTTTGCTGTCAGGTAGCCGTTTGGATCGATTTCGGCTGCGTCGGGGTCAGAAACTGACCAGGTGTATTCGTCGTTTGTCGGATTCTGCGGTGTTAGAACTGCGCTCATCTGCATTGTTTTTTTGCCCTGCAGCTGTTTGCGGTTTTTGTAGGTATTTACCTTGATTGCTGTTACCGGGCGGAATGTCAAACTTTCGTCTGGCAGTATTTCGATTTTTGTTATGTAGGTTTTTGTGTCTGCCGTTATTGAAAGCTCGCTGTTATTTTCGTAAACAACGTAGGATTTTGAAAGAGTTGAATCGGTTGTGCCGTTGCTAAAGTAGTAAGAAACAGGCCCCTGTTTTCCGGCTTTGACTGTTCCTGTTCCAAGGTAGTAGCCTGTAACTTTTACAATTGCCTTTGTAGAAAGTGGAATTGTAATTGAATCTCCGGCATTTCCTTCAGCATGAGATTTGCCTTCTTCTTTTGCAAATCCGTTGAGTTTTAGAGCGGAATTGTCTGTTGTGCCGTCAAATGTGTAAACTGTTTTTTTGTCCTGTTCGCCTTTTGCAAGCGCGGAAGACTTGTCTTTTGAAACTTTCCAGCCAGATTTTGCGGCAAGCGAATTGAGATTCCATTCTGTGTCGCTGTCTTTTCTGTATTTGTTGCTCAAAATATCAAAATAGCGGTTTACGATTGCATTGCGTCCGTTAAATTCGTTTTTAACATCTGCCTCTGGAATAATATCGGCGCGATTTTTTGTATTGAGCTTAAGGTTTTTTGCAGTTTTGCTGTCCATCTTCCAGCCGATTATATTCTGCGGAACTCCTGGAGCGGTCAAAGGCTGGTCAAGCCAGATTTCTTTTTCGATTCCGTCCGCCTTTGTGTTGATGTAGGCAATCTGGTTGTAATAGCCTGCTCTCCACGGTGTGCGTCCTAAATATGTTTTTTGGCGAGAGTCTGTTATGAGCTTTGAATTGTAAATTACAAGGCCTTTGCCTGCTGCAGGCCCAATTTCCATGCGAGGCGCTCCAACATAGGCAATTTTTGTTGTGTGCTTTTCGTCGTAAATTGCGTTGATTTCACATTCTTCAAAAAGGGCGACTTTTCCTGTTGTTTCCATCCAGATAAAGTCGGTGTCGCCTTCGACATAGCAGTTGTAGAACCAGGTTTTTCCGGTCGTGCGCAATGTGTCCTGATGAGAAAGGAACGAGCAGTTATAAGCTGCGACAAATCCGCTTCCGTCGTAGCCGAGGGTTTCCGCCTGTGTGTTTGAGCCTTTTACAGAGCCGCGTTCAAAAGTGTTCTGAACGGTAAGATTTTCGAGAATAAGGTTTCCAGTTCCTTCAAATTCAATAATGCAGCGTTTTTTTTGCGCGCTGTCTGCGCGTTTGTTAAGACAGATGTCGCCGTCATTTGATTCGGCAATGATTACGTCCTTTCCGTATTTTTCCGTTGTCTGGCCGGACAGTTTGATTGTTGCCGGTCCGTTGTAATAAAGAACTTCGTTGTAAGTTCCTTTTGGCAGGCTGATTGTGTATTCACCGTCGTCTTTTACAGAATCAATTGCCGCCTGAATTGTGTCGAAAGAAGCATTTGCTCCTTTTCCGGAAATTGTTACTTTAGGAGCGGCGTTTGCAGCAAAGAATGCTCCTGCAGTAAGCAATGCCATAGTCAATTTTTTTAACATGAATTCCTCCGTTTTCAAAAAAATTGTAATTCCACTTCTAATTTAAACATTTGCGCCGTTTGTGTCATCAGACTGAGAGTCATCCTTTAAATTAGGACGGAATTTTTTCGTCTAACCAGCTTTTCGCAGTTCCGCTTTTGCTCCATCCGCCAAAGGCGGACGCTTCGCGCTGCTTCAATCTGGCGTAGGATTTATGTAGAAATAAATAATAAAACGTTATATTTACGCAAAAAAGTTCGGTTTTTTTATGTTTTTTTACGGATTAGTGCTAAAATATATTTATAAGAGTTAAAAAAGTTTTCGAGAGTGTTAACAAAAAATCAAAAGCGCGGGAGGAATCGCTCTTTATGGAACCTTTTGTAACGGTAGAAAACATTTCTGAATCGGATTTTTTAAAGCTGCAAAGCAGAGGTTGGGTTCTTGTCAGCGTAGACAATGCCCCGTCAGATAAATTGATTTACAGTTTTAAGAAGGAACGCTAACAAATAAAAAGTTTTAACATAAGCCTGATTTTGAGTTTTCAAAATCAGGCTTTTTTATGTGAGCACTGGAGCGGTTAAACAAAAACTTTATTTTAAAAATTTTTGCAAGAGATTTATTTTCTATTGGTAAAAATTTTTCATTGTGGTAAACTCAAGCCATGCTTAAAGGTCTAAGTTTAATTCAGCCAAATGATTTGACTGTTTCAGAAATTGACGAGATTTGTGCTCTCGCCGAACAGATTATTGTTGATCCATCTTCTTTTCAGGACGTGTGTCGCGGGAAAATTCTTGCGACACTTTTTTTTGAGCCAAGCACTAGAACGCGCTTGAGCTTTGAAGCGGCTATGCTTCATTTGGGCGGGACTGTCGAAGGTTTTAGCGACGCTTCCAATAGTTCAACTTCAAAAGGCGAAACTTTAGCGGACACAATTCGTGTTGTAAGCTCTTACGTTGATGTAATTGCAATGCGAAGCCCAAAAGAAGGCGCGGCTCTTCTGGCGAGCAAATTTTCAGAATGTCCGATTATCAATGCTGGCGACGGCGGCCATTATCATCCGACGCAAACTTTAACCGACCTTGTTACGATTCGTGCGTTAAAAGGCGGTTTTGAAGGCCACACAATCGGTTTTTGCGGAGACTTGAAATTTGGACGGACTGTTCATTCTCTGACAGAGGCAATGTGCCGTTACAAAAATGTAAGATTCGTTTTTATAAGCCCGGAAGAATTAAAAATTCCTGACTGGGTTTCTAATTTTTTGGACGAAGCTAATATTCCTTATTCGGCTGCAACCCGTCTGGAAGATGTAATCGGTGATCTTGATATTCTTTATATGACAAGGGTTCAAAAGGAGCGCTTTTTTAATGAGCAGGATTACCTGCGTTTGAAGGACAGTTATATTCTCGACAAGTCAAAAATGGAGCTTGCCCGAAAAGATATGATTGTTTTGCATCCGCTTCCTCGCGTAAACGAGATTTCTCCGGAAGTTGATTCTGATCCGCGCGCCGCCTACTTTAAGCAGGTAAAATATGGAATGTATGCGAGAATGGCTCTTATTGCAAAAATTCTGGGGGTTCTGTAATGCTTAATGTTGATACAATAAAAAACGGCCTTGTAATCGACCACATAAAGGCAGGCTGCGGCCCGCAAATTTTTCATTGGCTTGGACTTGATAAGGCAAGTTTTACAAGTGCGCTGATTATGAATGTTCCAAGCAAAAAAGCTGAGAGAAAGGACATAATTAAAATCGACAATATCATAAATATTGATTTTTCGGTTTTGGGTTTTGTAGATCCAAATATTTGCGTTAATATAATAAAAGACGAAAAAATAGTCCGCAAAATTAGAATGGAACTTCCAGACCGTGTAGAAAACGTTATAAAATGCAAAAATCCGCGCTGTATAACAATGACCGAGCATTATGTTCCTCAGGTTTTTATTCTTGCTGACAGAAAAAAGGCAACTTACCGCTGCGAATACTGCGATGCTTTCTATACTGCAGGAAAAATTGAATAAGTTTTAACAAGGAAAATAAAATGGACTCCAAAATACTGATTATTTACAATGCAATTTTAGTAGATTCTTCGATAGAAAATCCCGGACTTGTTGTTGTAAAAGACGGCAAAATCTGCGGAGTTTTTCTTGGCGAAATTAAAAATTCTGAAACGGCTCTTGTTATAGCTAGATCTGTTTTGCCGGAAGTTAAGGGAAATCCTGTTTTTTTTGACGCAAAAGGACTTGTTTTGATGCCGTCATTTGTTGATATGCACGTGCATTTTCGTTATCCAGGGCAGACTCAAAAAGAAGACCTTGATTCTGGTTTAAAGGCGGCGGCGGCAGGAGGCTTTGGAACAGTTGTTGCAATGCCGAATACTGCGCCTGTTGTTTCTAGCGCTAAGCTTGCCCGGCAGATAATGAGCGAGGCGTCAGAAAAAAAACTTGCGCGCGTTTTTCAGACTGTAAGCATTACAAAAAATTTTGAAGGCGAAGATGTTTCTGAAATTCAAAACCTTTCAGTTGAGGAATTTCCTGTAATCAGCGAGGACGGACACGAAGTTGCAAATTCTGCTGTTATGCTTGAAGGAATGAAATCTGCTGGAAAAAAAAGCATAATCGTTAGCTGCCACTGCGAAGATCCTTCTTTAGCAGCCGCTGCAAGACCGTATCGTCAGCGTGCATTAAAGTTTATGGAAAATTACAATATCCCCGCCGGCAAGGTGAATGCAGTAACGCAGAATGTTCCAGATTCTGTAAATTTTGAAATTGACGGCTGTCTGACGGCGGCAAACCAGCTTTTGGCTCTTGCGGAAGATGCGGCGACAGAGCGGAATATCGAAATTGCAAAAACTGCCGGCTGCCATATTCATGTTTGCCATTGTTCTACAGCAATCAGCATGGACGCAGTGAGACGCGCAAAATTCCTTAAAAAAGAAGGAAAAACTTCAGCAGACTTTGAATGTACTGTCGAAGTAACGCCTCATCATATCGGACTGGTTGGCACTGATTCTCCATATCTTCGTGCGCTCGTAAATCCGCCTCTTAGAAGCGAAGAAGACCGTTCTGCCCTTATTGCCGCAATAAAAGATGGAACTGTTGATGTGATTTCGACAGACCATGCGCCTCATACTCAGCAGGACAAGGCCGCTGGAAGTCCAGGTTTTACCGGGCTTGAAACTTCGTTCGCTGTGTGCAATACGGTTCTTGTAAAACGAGAAGGCTTGAGCTTGTGCCGTCTGAGCCAGCTTATGTCCGAAAATCCTGCAAAACTTTTAAAGCTTAATTCAGGAAAACTCTCTCCAGGTTACGAAGCGAATCTTGTTCTCGTAGATCCAGATGAGCAGTGGACAGTCTGTTCAGAAAAATTCCAGAGCAAAGGAAAATCAACGCCGTTTGAAGGTCAAAGACTTACCGGACGTGTTCATAAGACTTTTTATCTGGGGAACCAGGTTTATTCACTGGACTAGAAAATTAGAAAAATTGGAGCATAGCTTTTTGTAAAAAAACAGTTTTTTGCTCCGTTTTTTTTTACATAAAAAAAGCCAGGGTGTCTATACACAAGACTGCAAAAAGTGTGCTGCTGGGTTCCCCCTCTGACACGGTGCTTAAAGCAGACTTTGCTAGATCCTGGCAATACAGAGAATCTATCATATCGGAATATAAAAATCAATACACAGTCTGTTTTATGTTTTATTCAATCTTGTATAGCAAAAGTTTTATGTCAAAAATTTGCTCTTAACGTTCGTATTTTTTTGTTTTTTTGTATATTTTCTTAAAATAGTGATATAATTTAATAATCTTAAAAGTATTAGGAGTACACGTATGAAGAAAACAATTCTTGCAGCTCTCATGGCTGGCTCGTTTATTGCAAGTGCTTTTTCTGCAACTGTAATAAAGCTAGGCTACTCGACAGGTTCATCTGATCCTCGCGCTGTAGCTTCAAAGTTGTTTAAGGAAGAAGTTGAAAAAAATTCAAAAGGGAGCATTACTGTTGAGCTTTATGACAGTTCAAAACTTGCATCAATTGGAATGAAAGCTTCGGACACAAACCTTATTGAAAGCATTATCAATAAGGGCCCTGTTGATATGACAGTATCAAGCGCTGGAAATTTTGGTATTTATGCTACAAACGTAGGCGTTTCGGCTTTGCCGTTTCTTTTTACAGATTTTGACAAGGCATGGAAATTCATGGACAGCGATATTGTAAAAGGCGTTAATAAAGAGCTCGAATCGTCTAACATTGTAGTTCTTGCTCATTATGACAATGGTTTCCGCTGTGTTACTACAACAAACCGCCCGGTAACAAAAGTTGCAGACATGAAAGGTCTTAAAATCAGAACCCCTGCAAACCAGATTGTAATGGAGACAATGACAGCTTTGGGCGCCCGTCCAGAACCTCTTGATTTTGGAAAATTGCCGGCCGCATTAAAAGCAGGACAGTTTGACTCTCAGGAAAATCCTATTCCTGTAATTTACAACAACAAGCTTTATCAGGTTCAGAAATATCTTGCAATTACAAACCATAGTTACGATGCAATGCCGCTCGTAATCAAAAAAGATGTTTGGAATAAACTTTCTGCTGCTGAAAAGAAAGTTGTTCAGGATGCGGCAATCAAAGCACAAAACCTTAACAGAAATCTTGTAAAAGAGCAGACAAACAGCCTTGTTGCAAGCCTTAAAAAAGAAGGAATGGTTGTAACAAGTCCAGATCTTGGAGAATTCAAAAAGGCTACACAGAGCGTATTTGAAATCTTCTCTGAAATTTACGGAAAAGACCTTATGGACAAGGTTATTGCATTTACGAAATAATAAATTGTAAAACTCGAAAATAAGGGTAAATAAAAAAAGAGCGGGCGTTGTTTTCAACGCCCGCTCTTTTTTGCTGTTTATGATCTGCTTAAACCTTGAACTGTCCGAGCTGCCTGCTCATAGTGCCAATGTTGTCTTTTGTGCTTTCTGCAAGTGTAGAAACGTTTTGCGTAGCTTCGCCAATTTGCTGCATTCCAAGTGTCATTTCGTCCATGCTGCCGAGAATTGTCGCTGAGATTTGAGAAACATTGTTCATATCTCTTGAAACGTTTGCAATTCCTCCCTTCATATCGTCTGCTTTTTTATTTACTTCACCAGACTGATCTCTCATTCTTGCTAAAAATTCGAATATCTGTTTTGAAGCAGTCTGCTGTTCTCCCATTGCACCGTCAATTTCTTGAATTATCGAATCTGTTGAATTCAGTTTTGAAACAATTGCTTCAAAAGCTGTGCTGGATTCGTGGGAAAGTTCAACAACTTCCTGGATTGAAGTGGAAATTTCCTTTAATTCGGAAGAAATTGTCTTTGTTTGTGCGCTTGAAGTTTCTGCCAGTTTTCTGATTTCTTCTGCGACAACGCTAAAGCCTTTTCCTGCTTCTCCTGCGTGCGCAGCTTCAATTGCGGCGTTCATTGCAAGCAAGTTTGTTTCTGAGGCAATTTGAGAGATAATTCTGTTTGCCTGGATCAAAGTTTTTGACTGTTCTGCAATCTGTGTAACTTTTTTATCAACGCTTGCAAGCTTTGAGCTTCCATCGCCGACTGTCGTTGAGAGTTCTTCAAAACTGTCAGCCATTTTTCCTGCGGAAGTTGTTACTGTCGAAATGTTCCCGAGCATTTCTTCAATTGCGGCAGACGACTGTGCAATTCCCGCTGCCTGGCCTTCTATCAGTTCTGAAAGCTTGTCGACTGTTTCCGAAGAAGACTCCAAAACCGAAGATGTGTTTATAACAGAATCGGACTGATTTTTTGACTGTTTTCGTACGCTTTCAATATTTGCGAGAATTTCCGATGCGGCGGAAGCTGAACCCTGCGCGCTTTGTTCAAGACTTTCGCTTGCTTCGTTAAGCGCTTTTTGAGAAAGATTCAAATCCTGAATAATTTTTTGAAGCATTTCGACAAATTTGTTTACATCGGAAGCGAGTCCAGAGAATTCATCGTTTCCTTTAACAGGAATTCTTACCGTCAAATCGGCATCTCCAGAGGAAAGATTTCCGACTGCCTTTCTGACTTTTTCGAGAGGATTTATTATTTTTTTATAGATTGCAAATGAAAGAACTGCAAGAAGAAGCGCTGAGAATAAAACAATTGCTCCGATTAACGAGCGGAAAATTGAACTTGAAAGACTTTTTGCAATGTCCAAAGTTTTTCCGATAAAAAGTGTTGTTAAAAAGTTTCCATCATCGTCATAAAACGGAAAGTAATAAGAAACGTAGTGATGACCTTTAAAAACTGACTGCAAAATAACTGGTTTTCCGTTTTTTACAGATTCAAATAGCTCGTCGTCATCGAGAGTTGTTCCTGTCATATCGTTTAGCGAAGTTACGTAGCGAGTGTTTCCGTCAAAAATTGTAAAATCGCAGTCGCTGTATGAAGCTGCCTCTTTAACGACATCTTCGGTCGAAACTGGAGTCCTTATTTCAACAGCGCCAAAAATAGTATTTTCTGATTTTAGAGGAAGAATAACTGTTGCATAAATGTCTGCCCCGTCCTTTTCGAATTTTGCAACTTCTTTTCCAGTTAAAACTTCGCGGATAACGGCTGTTTTTGGTACGACACCATATTTTGGACTTGAAACCTGCATTCCAAAGCTGTTAAAAAATACAATATTTTTTGCGCCGTAATATTCTCTTGCGCCAATGGCAAAACTGTTCATGATTGTTCTGTCAAAGCCGTATTCTGGATATATTGTTGCGTATGCAAGCTGAATGTTTGCGGCTGTTGATTGCGCCTGCTCCAAAGTGTTGTTCATTTCTTTGGTAAGGATTTTTGATTGATCTTTGATTTCGCTGGCAAAATAAGAAACAATTCCGCTTGAAAGCCTGTTGTTTACGACAAAGACTACGATGGTTGCGTAAAGAACAACCCCGATTGCAAGTAGAATTGTGATAAATTTTGCAATAGATTTTTGTTTTGTAGCATTTTTCATAATAGAAAACCTCATTCGATCATTATAACTTGACTAGGCTTTATTCGCAAAGTCAAACAGAGTTCTTTTTTTTATATTTGGTAAATAATATTGAAATTTATCGGTTTGCAATATTTAATTATTGATTTTTATTTTTTTGTAAAAAAATCTGTTTTTTTATGCTTCTATTTGCATTTATTCAATGTGCTGATATATAATTGTAGAATGTATTTTAGGCAAATGCTTGAACCGCCTCCCGCGCTTGTAAAAAACGGACACGCGCTTTTCGGAACTTTTGCGGGGCATGTTTCTCAGCTTGACATTCGTGGATTGCACTCGCCGTTCGGCGGAGTTCCTCTTCCTGTACTCATTTCAAATTTTCGTATAAAAAGTTCCATTCTTTTTAATTTTAATGCCGGACCTTACCAGGGATTAATCAGTTTTTTTGACAATAAAATGTTTGGGCTTGTAGAAATTGATTTATGGAATAAAGAAAACGGCCGCAAATATGTTTACAGAAATTTGATGGGACCAAGACATCGTTTTATTCCTCATAATCTTGAACAGGGATTTTGTGCAAGTTTTAATTCACGGCGTTATGTGCGAATCAGCTGGGATCACAAGCGTGATAGAATTTCGATAATTTTTAATCTAAAGGGAACTTCTGTAAGTCCTTCTGTCCAGGCGGCTTTAACTGGGCATTTTTCTGACCCTGCTTCTAACGAAGTTACGCAGTGCGTTCCTCTAAAATCAAGGCGGCGTTGCTGTGCAACTTATGTAACTTCTCAAAAATTGCGTGGAACACTTACGATCGGCAAAACAAAAAAATCTGCCGGACAGGTTATAGATGTGGAGAATGAAACATCTGTTTTTTCGATAAAACGTGCGTATTATGGTTACAGAACTCAGGAACAAAAAATTTTTGCTTCCGGAGATTTTAAAGGAAGAAGCATTTCTTTTGTGCTTAATAATTCTCTGGATTCTGTTTCTCTTCAAGAAGCTGTAAATCAGAATATTTTGATGGTCGATGGAAACTGCACGGCTCTTCCGCCTGTAAAGATGACGCAGCCTTTTGGCGTAAACAAAAAGTGGATAATTCAAGATACAGAAAACATGGTGGACTTGACTTTTGTTCCTGTTTCTAAAATTTACCGGGAACTGAGTCTTTTTGCTTTTAAAATCGTGGTATTAAACCTTTATGGAAAATTTGAAGGTGTTTTTAAGACAAAAGACGGAGAAGATATAACTGTAAGCGGTTTTGGCGGCGTTGCCAGAGAGCAGTTGTTGAGGGTTTGAAAATGAGCGATGAGTTTGGTCAAAAAAAAGTCGAACAGTCTTGGGAACCTGGGACTCTCGATGCAACAAGAAGAGCGATAGGTCCGATCGACAAGGAAGAAGCTATCAGAATGACAAAGCTTCTTGGCGGCGAAATTTTGCAGGAAAAATCGGCGCCGATTGATTATTCAGCATTCCCTCAAAAAGAAAGGCATTACTCGCACAGGGCAAATGGCCGTTCGGCGGCGGATGTTGCTTCTTTGTCGGAAAATGCAGCCCAGACAAAAAATTCAAATTCATCTTCAGAACAAAAAAAAGGCGACAAATACGGTTATGTTCCAAAAACGGCCCGAAAAAGAGAAGAAAACGGACTGCCAGAAATTTCTTCAAAAGAACGCAGTTTAATGGACAAACTGATGATGAGCGAAGATTACAAAATCAAGCCGAATTTTGGAATTTTTAATTTTGTCCGCTATCTTAAAAAAAATGGAACTGAGCTTTTGCGTCCAAGCTACATTTCTTACGACTTGCAGAATCATCTTGAACACTACCAAAGTTTTTTAACGACAGTAAAATCTTTAATTCAAATAAGCCCGGAAACTTATAAATCAAAAATTGTCAGCAGCCAGGAGACAAAATTCAAGTTTTTGAGGACTGTCGGCGGCTGGACAATGAAAAATTTAAAGATTTTGATACTCGACGTTCAAGAGCATCCGGAAGAAGTTACAGTTGCAATGATGCAGCCGATTGTAAAGACTGTTTATAAGGATTTGCTTAAAATTTATTACATTGGCGAAAACACAATTCCGCGCTTTTTTAAGGAAATTTACAGCGATTTAATGAAATATCCAAATTCGGATCAAAAAAAGCTGATTATGCTTTCTAAGCAGGGAATTACCGACTGGCTTTATGTTTACACTCAGATTATAAAAGGAATGTATCCGCTTTTAATGCGGATGTGCAGTCCGAAATTTGAATATTTTCCGGCTTTTTTTACAGAAGAAACTGCAAATATTCTTTCTTTTCTCGGAATTTCTAAATTCGACATAATTCTTCCAGAAAAAAAAGAAGATGCAAAAGCGGCTCAGCAGAAGGCGGAGCAGGAACGCAGGCAAAAGGAAGAAGAACGCAAAAAAAACAATCCGGAACTTCAGCGCGGAAAGCATACAGAAATCGTGGACGCCGGAATAAAGCTTCTTGAAAGGCTTTTTCCAGATGCCGGCTTTTCGAGGCTTGATTCTATGCCGGACTTGTATCCGTATTTTCAGCCGATTTATGAATTCCGCGACGGTTATAATCTTTTGAATCCGCAAAACCCAATGCAGGTTGTTGTTACGCTTTTGAGAATTATCGAAGATTTGTTTCAAGGATGCCGAAATATTGTTTTTACGGAAGAAGATGATGGAACTCAATTCAAGTCAAAAAAAAAGACGGACAAGCTTTCAGTTGCCCTCAATGAATGGACAGTTTACCGCGAAGAGCTTTTTGAAAAAAAATACTGCGAGCAGCTTTGCGATTTTGTAAACCAGCAGTATTCTCAGGGCGATTTTAAAAATTCACTTTTTGGAAAAAAACTTTTAACTTCGATTTTGTGGCAGACAAAATATAATTTTTTGCCGCATTTTGAATTTGAACAGCTTTTGCTTGAAAAGCCTGCAAATGACGACAAATATATTCCGCTTTGTCTGCGCACTGATTTTCTGCGCCAGAATTTGACTTCACTTTCTAAAGAAATTGACAAACAGTCAGGAACGAAAGGGCTCGTTTTAGGAATTTCAAATCCTTGGGAAAAATACGAATTCGATATTCCAAACCCAGTTTCAAAAAGGCTTGATGTGCTTTTAGGCAGAAAATCTCAAGGCGAAAGCGCCGCGACAAATGCTAACCTGATAAAATATGCAATGTGCCTTGTGAGTGTTCTCGATTGGTGGATTAACAATGTTGAAAGTCCTGCATACTCTTGCAGTTCGGAAAACATCTACAGAATTTCTGAAAAAGACGGCGGTCCTGCTTTTAGCGTGCCTGTGCGTGATGACCAAAACAGGCTTTTTGCAGAAAGCATAAAAAATCTTCAAAAGGCAGCCAAAAACTGAGACAATTGAGCTAAAAAAATCAATTCAGTATATTATTTTTTATATGTGGATTTTATTTGCGGTTGGCTCGTCAGTTTTTGCAGCATTAACTTCGATTCTTGCAAAGGTTGGAATTGAAGGTGTAAATTCAAACCTTGCAACTGCCATAAGAACGTTTGTTGTGCTTTTGATGGCATGGGGAATGGTCTTTTTGACGCACTCTCAAAACGGCATTTTAAATATTGGAAGGCGCAGCTGGATTTTTTTGATTTTGTCTGGGCTTGCAACAGGAGCGTCTTGGCTTTGTTATTACAAGGCTTTGCAAATCGGAGAGGCATCGAAAGTTGTTCCAATCGATAAGATGAGCACGGTCTTGACTTTGATTCTCGCTTTTGTATTTTTACACGAACAGTTTACTTTAAAATCACTGCTTGGCTCGATTCTTCTTGCCGCCGGAACACTTGTAATGGTTTTGTAGATTTTTTCTTTTGTTTTATAAAGAATTGTGAACTGTAAAGATTTTTGAAAACAAAAAACAGTCCAAAGCGCCATTTTTTTTGTCAGCTCTGGACTGTTTTTTTTAGGGCTAGATATTTTTGTTGTTTTCGTTGGAATCGGTTTGTTCTGAATCGTCATGATTTTCGGTTACGACAGAATCAGGAACAACTGTAATTGGACGGTTTCTCCACTGCAAAATTGCGCTGAAAACGCCCGCAAAGATTAAGATTGCGCCGCAGATTCCCACGATTATGCCGCCTGCCGTTTTTGAAGGAATGATAAAAAGTGCGATTGCAAGAATTACAAGGACGATGGTTTCGATTAAAGACTGTTTTATCATAATGCCGTTGCGGTGAAGCTTTAAAATTCCATAAACTTCAAGTCCTGCAGAAACAAGCAGGTATCCGCCAAGCACGTAGGCCATAATTTTCCATATAACCGCCGCAGTTACAATAGGCAGAATAACAGCAACTGTTCCTACGGCAATGCTTAAAATTCCGCGTATAGTCATCATAAGGCGATAATCTGGATCTAAAACAAGGTTTCTGGTTGCAACCATTATAAAAACACCGTCAATAACAGAAGCAATTCCAAGCATAATTACTGCAAAGGCAATAAAGGTTTGCGGACTGAGCAACATTAAAAGTCCGATAACAGCAACTAAAACAGATAGTACAAATTTATTTTTATCCATATTTAAAATATAACCATACAGCCGGCTTTTAGTCTATAAAAAATCGGGTTAAACTAAAAATTGTTATTCTTATTTTGAAAAACAAGCTTTTGATTACAATTTTCTTTATTTTTGTCCAATATATCTCAACTTTTCTTAAAAAAACAAAAAAAAACACTTTTGTGTGCTTGACATAAATATTCAAAAAATATATCTTAATAGAGCATCAACTGGAGCGATGGCCGAGCGGTCGAAGGCGGCGGTCTTGAAAACCGTTATACAGCAATGTATCGGGGGTTCGAATCCCTCTCGCTCCGTTTTTTTTGATGACGCCTGGAGGTGTGGTAGAGCGGTAATACAACGGATTGCTAATCCGTCAGTTCCTTACGGGCTGGGCAGGTTCAACTCCTGTCGCCTCCGAGAAACGAACGCTTCCTTCAAAGTGTTGTTAAACTGTTTGAGATTGTAGCTCAGTTGGATTAGAGCGCCACCCTGCGGAGGTGGAGGTCGCACGTTCGAATCGTGTCAGTCTCACGAAAATTGCACCGGTCAAAAAGACCGGTTTTTTTATGCCCGTCATTGTTTTGTAATTTTTTTAATTTTTCCTTGAAAAACTCTTTTTATTTCGCTACTATTCCTGCATAAATTTATTTAATTTGGCAAAGAAGCCGTAAGAATCTTGTAATGAGCAGTTATTCTGCCTGTTACAACGTTTTTACGGCTTTTTTTATGGGTAAAAAAATGATGGTTGAAAAAATTTTAAATCAACTAAAAGGAACAAACGAAGCGGAAATTATTTTTCAGATGGAAAATGCTTATAATAAAATTTCTAATGAACAGAATAAATGGTACGAAAAATCTTGTTTTACCTGCGTAAGCGGCTGCGGTGAGTGCTGCCGGAATTTTGAGCCGGATTTGCTTGAATGTGAAGCTTTGTACATGGCGGCTTGGCTTATGGAAAATCAGCCGGAAACTGCAAATAAGATTGCAGAAGGAAAGTTTCCTTTTGAAAAAAACAAGGGCTGTCCGTTTTGGGATGAAAATGATTCATATCATTGCACAATTTACGGAGGCCGTTCCTGCATTTGCCGTCTGTTTGGCGGCTGTGGAAGCCGTTCTAAAAACGGCAAAGTTATGTTTAAACCATGCAAATTTTATCCGGCAGAAAAGTTGTCTCAGTTTAAAACTCCTCTTGCGCATAAAAATTATATGCAGGACGAAATTTTGGATATTTTTGGAACTGTTCCTCCTGTTATGAGTGATTTAATGGAAGAAGTTGAGAATTTAAATCCGCAGGTCAAACGGACAAAGCTGATTCGCGACAGTCTTCCTGAAACTGTCCGCCGTCTAAAATGGATTATTTCGATGAACGGGCAGGGGCAGTGACGTTTTTTTTGTTTCTTTGACTTTGAATTCAATTCATTTTTGTTTCTTCTCTTAATTATCCGTTTTAAGTTTGAGACAGGTTTGTTTTCTATTTCCAAAAACAGTTATTTTTAATATTCTGTAGGCAGTTGTTTAGAAAAAATATCTGGAGTTTTTTATGGAAAAAAAGGAAGGAATTCTGGTCTTTAACGAATTTGACGGAAAATTTGCAATTGCCAAGGATGAACAGAGTTTTCCTTTTACAAACATTGAATTCGGCGACAATTTTGAAGTAAAGATTGGCGATGAATGGATTCCGACAAGTTTGCAAATTTCAAACGATGAAAAAGGTAATCTGGTCTTTAAGTTTAAAGGAATAGATTACGAAGGCGACTTGACTGGTTTTGACGCCAGAATATAACATTCCGCTTTTTAGGTTTATTACATTTTTTAACTATGACACTTTTAAATTCTTCTAATTCTCTCAAAAAAAATCATCTTAAGGGCTTTTATAAAATTCTCTTTTCAATCGCAATTCCTATTATTTTGCAGAACCTTTTGCAGACTTTCGTCAATATGATGGATACTGTAATGGTCGGACGGCTTGGTTCTGTCGAAATTGCCGCTGTTGGACTTGGAAACCAAATTTTCTTTATTTTGAATATGGTTGTTTTTGGCGTTTCTTCCGGCTGTTCAATCTTTATTTCGCAGTTTTGGGGACAGGAAGATTTTAAAGGAATCCGCAAGACTTTTGGAATTATGCTGATTGTCTGCGTTTTTGTTTCGCTGGCTTTTACTGTTGCTGGAATTTTTAAGCCTGAATTTTTAATCGGACTTTATACAAAAGATTCTGTTGTTATCCAAAAAGCTTCTGAATATCTTAGAATTGTCGCTCTGAGTTATCCGCTCATGGCTGTTTCGTTTGCATGCCAAATGGCGTACCGCAGCACAGAGCATGTAATTCTTCCAATGACAACAACCGCAATTTCTTTTGTTTTGAACGTTGCCGGAAACGCAATTTTTATTTTTGGTGTTGAAAGCCTCGGAATTCCTCAGATGGGAGTTGCCGGCGCCGCTCTTGCAACTTTGATTTCCAGAACTGTTGAATTTTTTATTACGGTTTTTTACGGACGCATAAAGAAATTTGAGGCGATTGGTTCTTTTAAGGAGATGACTTCGTTCACAAAAGGTTTCCTGCTTAAACTTTTAAAAGTCGGTTTGCCTGTAATTTTTAGCGAAACTTTGTGGGGGCTTGGAATTTCAACTCAGAATTCAATTTTTGCCCATACTGGAACTGATTCTTTTGCGGCGTTCAGCATTACAAACACGATTAGCCAGTTAACCTGGGTTGTTTTTATTGGAATGGGAAATGCCGCGGCAATTATTCTTGGTAAAAAAATTGGCGCTGGCGAAAAAGAAAGCGTGCTTGCCTTTACGCACAGATTTTGCTGGTTTTTCCCGATTTTGGGCTTTGCAATCGGACTTTTTTTAATTCCGCTGAGTTATTTAATTCCTTTTATTTTTAACGTTGATGCGCATATTGTAAAAATTGCACAGTCCATGCTTTTTGCCCTCGTATTTTTGTATCCGTGGCGGGCGTTTAATATGCTTTTGATTGTCGGAATCTGCCGTTCGGGCGGAGATACGATTTTTGGAACTTTGATTGATAATGGCTGGATGTGGGCTTTTGCAATTCCTCTCGGTTACATTGCTTCGTTTAAACTTGGACTGCAGCCTTACCAGATTTTGCTTTGTCTGGAAACCGAACAGATTTTAAAAACTGTCTGCGGAATCTGGAGAATAAAATCCGGTAAGTGGCTGCATAAAATTACTGGCTAGTTTAGAAATTTCCGCCGTTCCATCCCCAGTTTTTGTAGCCGCTGTAGGTGATGTAGATTTTGTCGCCAGGAATTCCGAGCTCTTTTTCAAAAATTTCGCAAATTTTGCCGCTCATTTTTGAACTTGACTGAGAGTCTACATCGCCCAAAACTTCGACAGAAATAAATGCGCCTTTTTCGAGTTTTTTTCCGCCAAAATAAAGGTCATAATTGTCTTCAAAACCGAGCATAAGGTAGCTTTCTGGTTTTCCGAGAATTGCAACGGCTTTTCCGAGCTCTGCTTTTAAAATGTCGCGTTTTTCTTGCGGAAGAGAAACTGTCACTTTTGAATTTATCATTGGCATAAAATGCACCTCCAATTTTTTTGTTAGTACGCACATTGTATTTTAATTTTTGGCGAAAAATCAACTGAATATGTTATAATGTGAATGTTTATGCGGATTTTGCATGGCGATATTTATTTTTGAGAGGAAATTTTATGGTTGATTATGCTGAAGGTTCTGGAAAACAGTACCATACAGGCGTCGGACCTGAAGATATTGGAAAATATGTAATTTTGCCGGGCGACCCTAAGCGATGCGCAAAAATTGCCGCTCATTTTGACAATCCTCATCTTGTTGCAGATGTGCGTGAATTTACGACTTATACAGGAACACTTGAAGGTGTAAAGGTAAGTGTTACTTCGACGGGAATTGGGGGGCCTTCTGCCGCAATTGCAATTGAAGAGCTTTCAAAATGTGGAGCGTATACTTTTTTAAGAACAGGCACTTGCGGCGGAATGCAGGAAAATGTCTTGAGCGGCGATATTGTGATTGCAACTGGAGCAGTAAGAATGGAAGGCACAAGCCGCGAATTTGCTCCGATTGAGTACCCGGCAGTTCCGGACATTGAATGTGTAAATGCGCTGATTAAGGCTGCAAAGGACAAAAAAATTTCTTATCATGCAGGTGTTGTTCAGTGCAAGGATTCGTTTTTTGGACAGCATGAGCCGGAAGTTATGCCTGTAAGCTATGAACTTGAAAACAAATGGCAAGCCTGGCTTAGAATGGGCTGTCTTGCAAGCGAAATGGAAAGCGCCGCTCTCTTTATTGCAGGAAGTTTTTTGCATGTAAGAGTTGGCTCGTGCTTTCTTGTTGTAGCAAACCAGGAAAGGGCAAAAAAAGGTTTGCCAAATCCGCAGGTTCACGATACTGAGCTTTCTGTAAGCGTTGCTGTTGAAGGTTTACGGAATCTTATAAAGGAAGATTTGAAAAAAAACGGAAAATAAATGGCAGAGCGGCTGGATAAACTTCATTTGGACGGATATTCAATTTTTCAAAATAAAAAAAAGTTCTGTTATGGAATTGATGCTGTTCTTTTGGCGGATTTTGCCTTAAAAAATACAAAAAACAGAATTAAAAGTTTTGAGGCGGACAAGAATTTTTTGTTTATTGACCTTGGAACTGGAAACGGAATAATTCCAATTCTTCTTGCTGCAAAAACCGGACCGCATGTAAAAATTCAGGGAATTGAAATTCAGGCGGAAATTGCAGAAATGGCTCGCCGTTCTGTAAAAATAAATTCTCTTGAAGAGCGGATTGAAATTTCGGAAGATGATATAAAGAAAATTCCTCAAAATTTAAAAGGCGGTTTTGCGCAGGCTGTCGTTTCTAATCCGCCGTATATGGTTGTTTCTCAGGGGCGTCAGAGCGGCAATTTTGCAAAAATGGCTGCCCGCCAGGAAATTTTGTGCTGTCTTGAAGATGTTGTTCGTGCCGCAGAATTTTTGCTTGAAGGCGGCGGAAGTTTTTTTATGATTCATCGCGCTAAAAGACTGAAAGACGTTTTTTTTGCGCTTGAAAAATTCGGCTTTAAAAATATTTTTTGGCAGAACGTAAAATCTTTTAAGGAAAAAGACGCGGCAATGGTTTTGGTTATGGCAAAAAAAAGTCTGGCGAAAAAAAACAAAACTGAAATTTCTGATGATGATGAAAAAGTTCAGCTTGAAGATTTGATAATTTACGACGAAGACGGAAATTATACCCAAAAAATTTTAGAAATTTATGGCCGAAAACCTTAAAAACGCAATTAAAAATTGAAATTTATTGATTTTGGAGTTTTCCGTAAAAACTTTATAAAATTCTGTCAAAAAAAATACTAAAAAATAAACGCAAAATTAGCGAAAAAAAACAAATTATGATTTATAATAAATCTGTTATTTTTGGAGTCTTATTTTGGTTAAGAATTTTAAAGACATTTCATTCAGTTCTTTTGAAGCTCTTGTTGATATTTTGAGCGATTGCACGGATTCGTTTTTGTTTTTGCTTGATGTAAAAAATAATTCTGTTTTTATTTCTGAACAGGCCGGCGCAATCTTTGAGCTTCCCGGCAAAAAATTTCATCATGCGACCGATGTTTTGCTGAGGCTTGTCGCAGAAGAAGATCAAAGCCTTTTTTCTAAGGAACTGGATGATGTAATTTCCAGAAAAAAAGACAATTTTAATTTAAATTATCGCGCTTTAACAAAAAGCCATAATTCAACTTGGGTAAATTTGCGCGGAAAAATAGTTTGCTTTGGTGAAGAAAAAAAATCAATTTTGGTCGGAAGAATTGAAATTATCGACGATATTATTCAGCTTGACGATATTTCTAAACTTCCTACAGAAGTTCAGCTCAGAAAGGATTTTGACAAAGTCTACAAACAGGAAGAAAAGCTCAGCGGATTTATTATGAAAATCGATGTCGATAAAATGGGTGAGATAAATGAACGGCATGGAACTCGTGTCGGAGATTTTATTCTTTCTATGATTTCTGATTCTATTAAACGTAGCATAAAAAACTTTGGAGTTGCATACAAAATAAACAGCGATGAATTTATCTGCATGAACCTGAAAGGAGCTACTGCCGTTGATGCGGGCTTGTTCTATCAAGATTTAAAACGTTCCCTTGTAGAAGCTGAGCAGCGGATTGATTATGAAGAAGTTTTTACGGTTTCTGCTGGCGCAGTTGCGTTTTTTAAGGACAGTGTGCAGATTGACGATTTATTAAAAAAAGCGAATTTTACGGTTTCTGTGGCAAAAGAAAAGGGCGGAAACAACCTTGCCATGTTCAATGCTACAGATTATCTAAAACATCAGCGCAACTTAAAGCTTCAGGAAAAACTGCGTTTTGCAATTAAAAACAATTACGAAGGGTTTCAGATTTTTTATCAGCCTGTTGTGGACGCAAAGAACATTTATCTGGACAAAGACAAAACAATTACAAATGTGATTGGGGCTGAAGGGCTGATGCGCTATTCTTGTCCAGAATTCGGTGTTGTTTCTCCAGAAGAATTTATTCCGATTCTTGAAAAAACGGGGCTTATAATTCCTGTGAGCCGCTGGCTTTTTAAAACGGGATTTAAGCAGTGCTGCGAATGGAATAAAGTTCAAAAAGATTTTCATTTGAGCTTAAACCTTTCATATATTCAGGTAAAAAAAAGCGATGTTTTGACAGATGTTCAAATGGCTTTGCTGGATTCTGGCGTAAAACCGGAAAATATTACGCTTGAACTGACAGAAAGCGGTTACATGGACGATATTCATGGACTGGAAAATTTGGTTCACAGGTTCAATAAACTTGGATTAAGAGTTGACATCGATGATTTTGGAACTGGTTATTCAAATTTGCGCTATTTGCAGTATCTTAACGCTTATACCTTGAAACTTGACTATTCATTTGTACACAAGGCGACAGGAGGAGATCAGGGCGACAGCTACGTTATAAAGCACATTACGCAGATGGCGCATGAATTGAACCTGAAAGTTTGTATGGAAGGAATTGAAGTTGCCGAAGATATTGATAAATTGAAAGTTTACAATCCTGATAAGTTCCAGGGATTTTATTTTGGACGGCCTTGTACGGCTAATCAGTTCCGGGAAAAATATATTCGCTCGGATATTCGTTTTGACAGATAATAAAAAAAACTTGCGGAAAATGAAGTTTTGTGGGGAAAGACTTCATTTTCCGCAAAAATCGCATATTTTTTAGATAAAGTGCTTTAATTCTACGTGTTCAAACTGTCTTGTTTTTACAGCCACGACATAGCTTCCGAAAATCGCAGAAACTGCATCGAATGCTGCGGCAAAGCTGCAAAAAACAGGAGCGGCTGGACGCAAAAGAAGATAGGCAGATTCAAAACCACGGCTGTATATCGTGCAGAGAATTGTAAGCGCTACAAAAGTTCCTCCTGTTGGAAGAGAAGAAAGTGCAAAACTTATTGCAAGCGATGCGCCAAAAATCCACAGAATATCAAAAAAGGCGAATCCCAAACTTGAATATGAACGCAAAATCATAACAAAACAGATTGTTGTGACTAAAGACGAGCCTCCGCGCGCAAAAATTGAAAACAGCGGAATTGTAACGTCAGAAGACGGCTGGTGAACTCCCAGGCTTTCGCGGGCATGGCGAAGATTTACCTGAAGAGAAAGGTTTGAGTCGCCGGAAAAAAATGCTGTGATTATTGGAGTAATGCAGGCGTAAATTACGTGATACGGATGCTGGTCGTTGCACAAAAAATAAAGAATAAGCGGATAAATCAATCCAAGCACGAGAACAAAATCAGCCAAAAGCATTATAAAAAGAGGAGTGTATGTTCCAGAAGCAAAAACCTGGCGCGCAGAAACCATCCACCAGGCAGAAATTGCAATCATGCCGACAGAAAGCCATTCGATAAAAAATGACATAATTGAATAGCAGAGTTTTGCCGCAGAATCCAAAAATGAGATTACAGGTTTTGAAGCGCTTTGATCGGTCGTACAGCCAGCTCCTGCAAATCCTGCAAAAATAAAGCAAGGCAGGAGATATGCTCCGTGCAGCAGCGCTTCAAATCCGGAATACGGAAAAAGCTGCATTGTGAGCGTTTTAAGGTCGATCGTCGGAAGAGAAGCCATTTTTTCGCCAGTAATAGGAATTCTAGGAAGTTTTACAATTAAAATAGAAAGAAGACCGAGAAGCGCAAGAATCAGCGTTGTTCCAAAAACTGCAATTATTGTCCAAAGCGCTGTTTTTCCGAGAAGCTTTGTGCTCCTTAATTTAAAGACAGCAGTTGAAACTCCAAAAAAAAGCAGAGGAAGAAGTGTGTATCTTCCAAATCTGACAGAAAATTCACTCAGAGAAGCAACAACAGACGCTATTGCGGGGCTGTTTGTCGGAAGAATAAAAGCAGCTCCAAGTCCAAGAGCTATTGCAATCAAGTATTTTATCCAAAGTTTCATAATGAATAAAATTATATTAAAAAAATCCGCCCTTTGCCATATATAACCGGTAATGATATAATTTCTATCTATGGACAAGACAATTCTTATTGCTGGAAAAGAAGTTCCGGCCGGAAAAGATTTAGCTTCTTCTGCTGTTTTGCATGAAAGAACTGTTTTTATTACTGCCGAAAGCGATGCGGCGGATACTGGTTTGGCAGACGGTTCAAATCCTGTCGCATGGAATAAAGGTTCTGCGCTTTCTTCGCGTTCTCTTTTAATTTCTGCATCGAACAAAAACGGTCATCTTGACGAAGCGGTCTTGATTTTTGATGAAGAATATTTTGCTCCAAAATTTGGAGTTCCCGGTCCTGCCGAAAGCACACGTGCCTGCGACGAATTGGTTTTGGGCTATCAATATTTGGCTGCGGAACTTTTATTGCGCTTTAATCAGCGAAAAATTGCCGGCTTAGAAAAAAATCCCGGAAAAATTGTTTTTGTCTATAAGCCAAACGTGAATGAAGCGGATGCCGTAAAAAATCCAAATCTCCGTCTTGAAAACCGGATTCTTTCTAAAACTCTTGTTGCTTCGGCTTCGGCGGCATTTAGAGCGTTTGCTGAAAATTTTGCGGCTTCAGTTTGCGAATCGGACGACGTTATTCCAATTTTGGTTGAATGTGATTCTTCTAACGAGCTTTCAAAAAACGACAGTTCTTTTATGGCCTGGCTTTGCGAATATCTTTCTAAAATTGACGGCTTAAAAAAGGAACTTTCTGCAAAACAGAAAGTGAGCTGGATAAAGGCAGGAGCAAAAGTTCCCGGGGGATTTGGAATTTTTAAAAAATAGGGAAGTTCAAAAAAAATAACTGCCTGAGTTGCTTGGATTTTTTATGAGTGATTTTTTTATTTCTTGTGTGTTTAAAATTATTTTGTCGTTTATTGCAGGCTTTATTTTTGGCCTGGAACGAAAATTTCGCCAGCAGGTTGTTGGAATGCGCACTTTAATTTTAATCTGCTGTTCTTCGTCTATGCTTTCGATTTTGTCTGAATGGATTTCAATTCAAAGTGGAGCGGCGGACACTGCGCGTATTGCTGCCGGTGTAATCAGCGGAATTGGTTTTTTAGGCGCCGGCGTAATTATGAAAACCGGACTCAACGTAAAAGGTTTGACTTCGGCGGCTGTTATTTGGGCGGACTCGACAATCGGGCTTTGTATTGGAGAAGGTCTTTATATTCCTTCGTTTTTTCTTTTGGCTGTTTTTATTCTGTCGCTGGTCTTGCTCGAAAAGATTGAAAAAAGATGGTTTCCGGCAGGACGCTCAAAATCGCTTCATCTTACTTTTAATGTCGGAAAAATGGACATGGCGCATTTGCGGAAAGTTGTTGTTGAAACAGGTTTTGTGATTAACGATGTGAATATTACACAGCTGCTCGAAACAGAGCAGACAATTGTCCATTATTCTGTGAGCGCTCCAAAAATCAACGACTATTCAAAATTTATTGATGAATTGAATAAGGTTGCGCCTCTTTTGGAAGTTTCGATTACAGGTTGATAAATGCGAATTAAGGCAATTGCGAATGATTGAATAAACTTTTTTAATCGCCTAGAATAATCTGTTATGCAATTTGATAATCCGTTAATTGTTCAAAGTGACAGAACTCTGCTTCTTGATGTACATGCTCCGCGCGCAGCCGAATGCCGCAATGCGCTGATTCCCTTTGCCGAACTTGAACGGTCTCCCGAACATTTGCATACTTACCGTTTAACTGCGCTTTCTTTGTGGAATGCCTCCGGCGCAGGCTTTAAACCAGAACAGGCGATTGGTGTTCTTAAAGAATTTTCCCGTTACGATGTGCCGCAGTCTGTCGAGCAGTGGATTTTGGAAACTGCCGGCCGTTTTGGAAAACTTCGTCTTGTTCAAGGTCCGAAAATTGAAGTTCCTTTGACTGCGGCTAACCCTGAAGGCAAAAAAGACCCTAAACAGATTACGGAAGAATATTTGTATTTGGTGACGGAAAGTTCTCTTGTTTACCGCGAAATTGCCGCCTGCAGCGTTGGAAAAAAAATGCTGACTGAGTGTCAGTACGAAGAGCCTTCCGGAATAAGCGAAGATAAAAAAGTAAAGGTTTCCGAAAACGAAAAACACAACTGCTTTATGCTGCATTTGACCGACCGTGGAACTGTAAAACAGGACTTGCTGAGACTTGGCTGGCCTGTAAAAGACGACGTTCCTCTGGCAGAAGGCGAACCATTGGAAGTGAACCTTCGGAAAGTGACGAATTCTGGGCGCCCTTTCGAACTTCGCAATTACCAAAAAGAAGCGGCTGTGGCTCTTGTTGGCGACAAAGGTCCTGGAACCGGGTTTGGCACTATTGTTCTTCCTTGCGGGGCAGGAAAAACAGTTGTCGGCATGACGGTAATGGATTTATTAAAGACCAGCACGCTGATTATTACGACAAATATTTCTGCTGTGCACCAGTGGATTGAAGAACTTGTCGATAAAACCGACCTTCCGCGCGATATGATTGCAGAATATACTGGAGAAAACAAAGTTATAAAGCCTGTTACCGTTGCAACTTATCAAATTTTAACATGGCGGCCGGAAAAAGACGGACCTTATCCGCATTTTGCGCTTTTTAGGCAGCGCAATTGGGGGCTTATAATTTACGACGAAGTGCACATGCTTCCGGCTCCTGTTTTTCGCGTGACGGCAGAAATTCAGGCGATTCGTCGTGTAGGACTTACTGCGACTTTGGTGCGCGAAGACGGATGTGAAGGAAACGTTTTTAGCCTTGTTGGTCCAAAACGCTACGATGTTCCGTGGAAAGACCTTGAAGCTACGGGCTGGATTGCTTCTGCCGAATGTATTGAGTTGCGTCTGGATTTGAGCAGCGAAAAAGAGCTTGAATATGCAGTTTCTCCTCTAAGAAAAAAACATCGGATTGCAAGCGAAAATCCCGAAAAATATAAAATTGTTGAAAAACTCGTAAAAGAGAATCCCGAAGACAAAATTCTGATTATTGGGCAGTATCTGGAACAGCTTGGCGAAATTGCAAAAATGCTGAAAGTGCCTGTCATAACTGGAAAAACTCAAAATGAAGAGCGCGATCAGATTTATGCGAAATTCCGGTCTGGTGAAATTCGTGTTCTGGTTGTTTCAAAAGTTGCAAATTTTGCAATTGATTTGCCAGACGCAAGCATGGCAATTCAAGTGAGCGGAACTTTTGGAAGCCGTCAGGAAGAAGCGCAGCGTCTTGGCAGAATTCTGCGTCCGAAAGAGCGAAAAAGCCGTTTTTTTACGCTGATTACGCGGAATACGGTCGAGGAAGACTTTGGTTCTAATCGTCAGAAATTTCTGGCGGAACAAGGATATGCTTACCGCGTCGTGAGAGTTTCCAATTCAACAGAACTGGTGCTTTCAGATTGCTGTAATTAAAAAATGCGGTTGTTGAGCTGAACGGATTTATGCCGTCAGAAACATCAAAAAAAACATACTTTTTGAGGGGGAATAAAATGATAAAAGTTGATCCTAAGGTTCAGAGAATAATTGACTGGAGAGAAAGTTTTATTACTTTGCCGGATAATCACTTTTTTGAGCTTATTAGAATGTATTTGGGCGAAATTCATTCCCCGTTCAACAAACAAAAGCTTATTGAACAGCTCGGCGCATTTTTGAGAAAAGAAGAAAACCGCCGCACAATCATAAATTTGCTGTCCGAAAGCGATATTTTAATTCTTGCCGCTGTTTATTATATTCCAAATGCGACAACCGAAAAACTTTCCAATTTTTTTGACAAAACAATCAATTTTGCAAAACTTTATGAAAGGCTTTTGAATCTTGAAGAAAGGCTCTTGATTTACCGCCACGGCGACAAAAATACGCGCAAAACCCTGATTTCGTTAAATCCTATGCTCGAAGATGAAATTCTTCCGCTTCTCAGCAAAAAAATTCTCTTGCCATTGCCTGTTCTCGAAACTCGAAACGAAGAAGTTCCTCCATCGCTTACGCCGGAAAAGCTTGCTGCCTTTGTAAATTTTGTCTGCACAAATCCAGGACTTTGCAAGGCGGACGGAACTATAAAAAAACGCGATTGCGAAAAACTTGAAGAAATCTTCGGTTCTGGAACTGCGCCTGTTTTTCAGCATATTTTTACTGCTTTTATAAATCTTTCGCTCGTAAAAGAAGATTTGAACGGTTATGAAATCGACAGTGCAAGGCTAAAATCTTTTGCCGGGCTTGACGAAAAACTTCAGTACGCTTATTTATGCGTTGCTGGAATTGGACGCTTTAGCCGCACCTCTCTTATGAGCCAGGCAAAACTTCTTCTCGAAACCGCAAATTCTCTGCCGGCAACAGGTTTTGCGCGCACCAGCGTTTTAAGAACGGCATTTTTGCTTTTTGAAAAAGACCCTTCTGCATTTTCTTCGTCGGAACGTGCTTTTGGAGGAGGTCGTTTTAATTCGATTTTGGCCCGCGCTCAGGGAGAAGATGAAAATTCCTCTTCAAATTCGATTTTGGAAAATCCGTCTGCGGTTATGGACCGACTCTGCGACAGCGCCGCAATGTTTGGAATTTTGCAGGAATACGGAAAGGACGAAAACGGAGAAACTGTTTTTGTAAAAGGCGGAATTCTTTTTAAGAAGACAGTTTCTGGCGCAGGAATTGGAGCTGAGCCTGAGCTTCCTAAAGTTTTGAATATTGATCCAGCCTTTAATGTTACGGTTTTTCCGGGGCTTCCTCTGAAAGAGCTTTTACCGCTTATGAGAATTATGGACTTAAAGCAGTTTGATACTGCCGCGGTTTTTGAAATTACCAGAAAATCCATAATGCGCGCTTTGGACAGCGGTTTTGGCGAAAAAGAAATTTTAGAAATTATAAAGAAATTCTGCGCTTATGAACTTCCGGAAAATCTTCTTGTGAGCATTGAGGACTGGAGCAATTCATATTCTTCTGCAAATTTGTACAAAGGCTATGTTCTAAAAGTTGATGAAAAAAGCACAGTCTTGGTTCAGAACAATCCTTCGATCTCTCCAAAAATTTCTAAAATTATTGCACCCGGCGCATTTTTGCTGAATGTTGCTTCGGACGAAGAAGCGCAAAACCTGATAAAAGAGAGCGGACTGGACTTTATCGGAAGCATTCAGACGCCAAAAAGCGAATTTTCCGGATCGGCTTTTCCTGTTTTTGAAATAAACAGAACAGCCGGCAGCGCGCTTTTGGGTGGCGGAACAGCACAGCTTAGGAGCGGAGCAATTTCTGAAAGCGATGGAAGCGACAGTTACGGAGTTATAACTACGGACGAGGAAAGAAAAGAGCATTTTGATATGCTCCGCGGACTTTTGGACAAAATGGCGATTACTCCGGAGCAGAGGGAAGGGCTTTTGCTCAGAATAAACAGAAAAATTATTTTGACTCCCCAGCAGCTCAATGCAGACAGCGTAAAACTCGAACAAATTGAAGCGAACGGAATGGATTATCAGGGAAAAGTTCATGTTGCGGAAAGCGCGATTACTCAGAATATGATGCTTGAACTTGAATACGACGACAAAAAAATGCCGGACGGACTGGCAGTAATTGTCGGAACTCCAGTTTCTGTAGAAAAAAATCCGGTGGACAGCGTTGTTCATCTTGTCGTTGAGCCTGAACACGAAGAAAGAGCTTTTTCTCTCGGACATGCACGCAACGTAAAGCGGATCCGCGGTTCGGTTTTAAGATAAATTGAAAAATTGTCCGTACGGCAAAATAAAAAAATGTTTTTTTGTGCGGAGATTTTTTGTTCGACCGGAAAACTTAGCCCGGATCGCCACGGAAAGACCGGACGAGCGGAGCGAAGGAGGACTTGCAGTAAGAGCCGGATAAGACAGAAAATTGCGCTCCAAAATAAAAACTGACAAAATTTCAAAAATCTGTTACTCTTTATAAGAACAAAATTTTACTGAAAACGGACACAAAAAAAATGATTTCTGGAATTTTAATCGAAGGTTTTATTTACGGCATTATGGTTTTGGGCGTTTTTATGACTTTTCGCGTCCTTAACTTTTGCGACATGACGGTTGACGGTTCTTTTCCGATGGGCGCGTGTATTCTTGCTGCATGCCTTACTCACGGGATTTCGCCTTCTTGCGCGCTTGTGATTGCTTTTTGTGGCGGCGCGGCTGCCGGTTTTTTTACCACTTTGATTTATTCAAAACTGCGGATTCCTGATCTTTTAGCCGGAATTCTGGTTATGACAATGCTTTATTCCGTGAACTTGCGGATTATGTCGAACCAGGCAAATGTTTCTTTGTTGCGGCTCAATACGATTTTTAAAAGTCTTTCCAGGGCTTTTCCTGCTGCCGGCGACTGGTCAATCGTGATTTTTGTTGCGGTTTTTGTCGCAATCCTTACTTTTTTGCTCAACACTTTTTTTTCTACAGATTTTGGCTTGACGATGGGCGCTTTAGGTTCTAATCCGCAGATGGTGATTAGCCAGGGAGTTGATCCGCGTTTTGTGCGTGCTGTTGGGATTTGCCTTGGAGACGCAATGGCCGCTCTTTCTGGAGCGATGTTTGCAATGTATCAGGGATTTGCCGATGTTGGAAGCGGAACTGGAGTTGTGGTTTCGGGGCTTGCTTCTCTTATGCTTGGTGAATTTTTGATTCGTTCAAACAAAATCGGCTGGCAGACTTTCCGCGTAATTCTCGGTTCAATTTTGTACCGCGCGCTTATGTACGTTGCCCGGCGTTATGGAAGCTCTGTTGGACTTGGTCCGAACGACTTAAAGCTTATTACCGGACTTTTAATAATAGTCTGCCTGATAATTTCAAAAACGAATATTAGCGCATATTTTAAAGAACACTTAAAAAGGCCTCCTGTAAGCTGAAAATTGGGAGAAACATTAAAGACCAATAAAAACTTTGCCTAAACTTCATTATGGGAGAAAACGATGCTTGAATTAAAAGATATTGGAATTACATTTAATGCGCATTCGCCGGACGAAAACAAAGCTTTGTCGGGAATAAATTTAAAAATTAACCGCGGAGATTTTATAACTGTAATTGGTTCAAACGGAGCCGGAAAATCAACTCTTTACAATATAATTGCAGGAACTTTAAAGCCGACCACCGGGAAAATTTTTCTTGAACAGAACGGCGCTGTCCGTGATATAACCGGTGATCCTGAATACAAGCGCGCCCGCTACATTGGACGCATTTTTCAAAATCCTCTTTTGGGAACAGCCGGAAAAATGAAGCTTGAAGACAATATGGTGATTTCCAGCAAAAAAGGAAACAAAGGCTTAAAAATTTCGCTGAATAACCGTCTTCGCGAGCAGTTCCGCGAACAGCTTAAAGAGCTCAATATGGGACTCGAAAACCGCCTAAACGACAATGTTGAACAGTTTTCCGGCGGCCAGAGACAGGCTCTTACGCTTTTGATGGCGGTTATGAGCAAGCCGGATCTGCTTTTGCTTGATGAGCATACTGCCGCCCTCGACCCGGCAAATGCCGACCTTGTAATGCAGCTTACTCTCAAATTTACACGCGAAATGGGACTTACAACGATGATGGTTACTCATAATATGCAGCACGCGCTCGATTACGGAAACCGCCTCATCATGATGCACAAAGGGCGGATAATTCTGGACATAAACGGCGAGCAGAAAAAAAATCTTACAATGGAAGACTTAATCGCCCAGTTTAAAAAAATACAGGTTTCAAACGACGCATTGATGCTTCAGTAAAATTAAAAAAAACGCAAAAAAAAAATTCTTCTTGACATAATGTTTCTATTTATAGTAACATTGTGGAGTAATCACTTTTTTGGAGGAATTTTATGAAACTCGTAAATAAGATTGTTTTTTCTGCAATTGCTGCGGCCTTGCTTTTTGGAACTCTTTCATGCTCAAAAAAATCAGCAAAGTCTGAGAAAAAAGTAAAGATTGGAATTGCAAAAATCGTTCAGCACGTTGCTTTGGATTCTGTTGAACAGGGCATTATCGATTATTTAAAAGATAACGGAGTTGATGCGGAATACGACTTGCAGAATGCAAACGGCGATGTAAACACAGCCGCACAGATTGCGCTCAAATACAAGGACGAAAATGTGGATGTTGCCGTAGGAATTGCAACTCCTGTAGCGCTCGCCCTTGCAAATTCAATAAAAGATATTCCTGTAGTATTTGGAACAATTACAGATCCTCTCGGCGCTGGACTTGTAACAACTCTTGACCACGGCGAAGGAAACGTTACCGGCATGAGCGACGCGATTCCGACAGAACAGCACATTGCGCTTTTTAAGGAAATTGCCGGAATCAAGACACTTGGCTACATCTATACATCGAGCGAGGCAAATTCCGTTTCTTCCCTCGAACTTGTAAAAAATGCCTGCCAGAAACTCGGACTTAACCTTGTGACTCAGTCAATTACAAATTCAAGCGAAGTAAAACAGGCGGCAGAAACAATCGTAGACCGCGTTGACGGAATTTATCTTACAACAGACAATACCGTTTTTAGCGCCCTTTCCAGCCTTATTCAGGTTTTTGAAAAGGCAAAAAAGCCGATTTTCTCCGGCGACGTGACTGGCGCAATGAACGGCGGATGTGTAATCGCTTCCGGATTTAACTATTACAAGGCTGGCCGTGCAACCGGCGAAATGGTTCTTCAGATTTTGAACGGCAAAAAACCGTCAGAACTTCCAGTCCGCTTTATGACAGAGCCAGAAGATTTTGACCTTTTGTTTGACCTGGATGCGGCAAAAAACTGCGGAATCGAAATTCCTAAAAAATATCTCGACACAGCAAGCATGATTTTTGAAAACGGAAAGCTTATCCAAAAGTAAAAAATCTGCAAAAAGCTAATTAGCCCAAATGTCGAGTTTTGATAAGAACAGTAATTTAAGTGTCATTCCCGTGCTACGACACTGCGATGTTTACACAGTAAACTCGGTCAGGAATCTGTTGGAAATTTTCAATTGATTATCGGATCAAGCCCGATAATGACATTAAATTATAAAACTCGAAATTAAGGGTAATTAAGAAGATTTTCTAAAGTCTGATTTACGCCAAGTTCCTGTAAAATTTTGCAGGAACTTTTTTTTGCACCGGCTTCCTCTTCAAAGCCGGATTTTTTTATTGCGCGGATCATAAGGTTTTTTGGAGTGCCTTCGTCGTCAATAAATTCAACCATCTGCACTTTGTATCCGGAATTTTCCAAAAGCTCGCCACGGACAGCATCCGTAACAAGCGCAGAAAAACGCTCTTTTATAAGCCCGTATCTTAAAAGAGGTTCAAAAATCGAATTTTCACCGGCTTTATTTTTTTTAAGCTGCAAATTTATTTCGTGCTGGCAGCAAGGCACAGAAAGAATCGCAGACGCGCCTTTTTTTATTGCGTAGCTTAAGGCGTAGTCGGTCGCAGTGTCGCAGGCGTGCAGGGTGATTATAATGTCCGGTTTTTTGTCCTCTCCAAATTCAGCAATGTCGCCGACCGCAAAGCTCAAATTTTTAAGGCCAAGCTCGTCCGAAAGTCTTGAGCAGTATTCAATTACGTCTTTTTTTAAATCCAGCCCGAAAATTTTGCACGGAACTTTTAAAATTTCAGTCAAAAAATACTGAACTGCAAACGTCAGATAGCTTTTTCCAGAGCCAAAATCAACAACGCTCAGTTCTCCGCCAGCTTTTTTTGCCAAAACTTCGAGAGCCGCGTCCTTAAAAATTTCCAAAAAACGGTTAATTTGCCGGAATTTGTCGTATTTTGCCGCAATAACCCTGCCTTCCGCCGTCATAATTCCGAGCCGCGCCAAAAACGGAACAGGTTTTCCCTCCGGAAGAATGTAATTTTTCTTTTTGTTAAAAGATTTTCCGGTTAAAAGATTTTTGTATGGAATTGGGCGTTCCCCTGCCGGGTCGGGTGTTCCACCGTTGTCATTGCCTTCGGCAACGCCTTGCGGCGCGGTTCCACCCCCTAACGCATTTTTGTCTTTTATTTTTTTTACAAGACGGGTAACTTCGCCTTTTTTGTTTGCAAGAAGCGTAATTTCTTCGGTTTCTGTGCGTTCAATGCAGTTTTTAAAATTTGCAGGAACGTTTTTTTTGATAAATTCTATAGCTTCCTCGGCGTTCATTTTTTTATGAAAAACCTGGGTTTTTGTGTAAAATTCGGCAAGATAGAGATTTTGCGCCAGTTTCGAAGAAACAGAAAGTTTAATTTTTACCCGGATATAAGAATTTTCCGGGTTGTCATTTGTTTTTTTTGCAGGTTTAGAAAGTGTCGCGGATAAAAGCATAGCTTGTATTTTATCCAAAAAGCGTCAGCGATGATAGCAGCGCGAAGCGTTCCTGAGGGCGTAGCGCTCAGGAATGGAGGCGAAAGCCGGAACTGCGGCCGTAGCGACCCGCAAGGCGGGGGACGCCCAAAACTGAGAAACAAAAAATGTTTCTCAAAGGACTGTATTTTTAATGTCGTTTTGCGGTATAGTATTTATATGGGAAAAATTATTGTTTTTGTTAATCAGAAGGGTGGCGTTGGCAAAACAACTTCTGCCATAAACATTGGAGCGTATATTGCAAAGGCAGGAAAAAAAGTTCTGCTTGTTGATTTTGACTCTCAGGGAAATATGTCCAGTGGCGTTGGCGCAAAAAAAGATAAACCTACGATTTATGAGCTTCTTGCCGGTCAATGTGCTTGTGAGCAGGCTGTAAAAAATACTCCGGTTGAAAATCTTGACGCAATCACCGCAGATACAGACCTTTCTGGCGCTGCAATCGAGCTTGTTGATGAAGAAAACCGTGAATTTTTCTTAAAAAAGGCGCTTGAGCCGCTTAGAGAAAAATATGACTTTATTCTTATCGACTGTCCTCCGTCGCTCGGAATTTTAACTCTTAACGGACTTGCCGCCGCAGATTCTGTAATTGTTCCTATGCAGTGCGAATATTTTGCTCTCGAAGGAATTACTCTTTTGCTTCAGACTGTAAAAAAAGTTCAAAAATCAATAAATCCAAAACTTGTTATCGGCGGAATTTTCTTTACTATGTATGACAGCCGTACCCGTCTTGCTCAGGATGTTGTGCGTCAGGTTCAGGCTTATTTTAAGGATTTGGTTTTTAATACGATTATTCCCCGCAATATCCGCCTTTCGGAAGCTCCTTCTCACGGAGTGCCAATCTGCCTTTATGATCCGAGTTGTGTCGGTGCAAAAAGTTATGAAAAACTCGCTGGGGAGGTGATCCGCCGTGGCTAAAAAATTTGGGCTTGGAAACGGCCTTGATTCTCTTCTGGGCTCTTCTGCAAAAGAGGACGAGCCGGCAAAAACAGAAAGTTCTTTTCAATCTGCAAAAACAAATCTGCCTGTCGGCATTGAACAGGACGAATTTGGAAAACTTTGGATTAACCCGGAACTTTTGCGCCCAAATCCTTATCAGCCGCGTCAGGAATTTGATTCTGAGCAGTTAAAAGAGCTTTCGGATTCGATTAAAGAAAACGGCGTAATTCAGCCAGTTACGATCGAAGATGCAAAAGACGGCACTTTTTATATAATTGCCGGCGAACGCCGAACCCGCGCTTCTCGTCTTGCCGGGCTTGAAAAAATTCCTGTTCAGCTTTCTGCATTTAGCGACCAGAAAAAACTCGAAGTTGCGCTTATCGAAAATATACAGCGTGCGGATTTAAATCCTGTCGAAGAAGCCCGGGCTTATTACAAGCTTATGGAACTTGGCGGACTTAAGCAGGAAGAGGTTGCCCAGAAAGTTGGAAAAAATCGTGCCACTGTTGCAAATGCAATCCGTCTTTTAAAACTTCCAGAAGATATTCAGAATGCGCTTGTGAGCGGACAAATTACCGCAGGACACGCCCGTGCTCTTTTAATGGTAAAGGACAAAATGAATATGCATATTTTGTTCGGAAAAATCGTAGGGCAGGGGCTTTCTGTTCATCAGACGGAAGTTATGGCATCGGAAATCAATAATCCTCAGCCAAAGGTTAAGAAAAACGAGAGCGCAAAAAGTGTGACCCGCGATCCGGATTTAATCGATGTTGAAACTCAGCTTATCCAGAAACTTGGAACTAAAGTTCAGATAAAAGGTTCGTACGAAAAAGGTTCAATCGAAATTTCGTATTTTAGCAAGGACGATTTTAACCGCTTGTTTGACTTTATAAACCGCTAGGTTTTAGCTTTGTTCTTTAAAATCTTAGACTGAAGATTATTTTTTTATTTTATTTGTTCAAAAACGCTTCCCAGTCCTTGATGAATGACTAGGTTTGCCATTTCGTCCGCTTGAGTTTGAGTTTTGTTTATCATTGCAAGATTTTTTCCGGTAAAATAGCGTATAAAGCCTGCTGCCGGGTAAACGACGAGGGAAGTTCCTCCGATTATGAGCATATCCGCATTTTTTATTGCCTGAATTGCTCCCTCGACAACATTGTCGTCCAATCCTTCTTCATAAAGAACAACGTCCGGTTTTACAAGACCGTTACATTCTGTGCAACGAGGAAGACTGTCCGGAGAATTTTTGCTTTCGAGAATAAAATTGTCGTCATAAAATTTGCCGCATTTCATGCAAAAGTTGCGCAAAGTGCTTCCGTGCAGTTCAAAAACTTTTTTGCTTCCTGCTTTTTGGTGCAAACCGTCTATGTTTTGCGTAACGATTGCGGAAAGTTTTCCTTTTTGTTCAAGCTCTGCAAGCTTAAAATGCGTAATATTTGGTTTTGCGTTTTTTATAATCAGTTTTTCGCGATAAAATCTGTAAAATTCTTTCGGATTGGCGTCAAAAAAACTTCTTGAAATTATTGTTTCCGGCGGATACTTCCATTTTTGCTGATAAAGACCGTCCTGGCTTCTAAAATCCGGAATTCCGCTCTCTGTGCTTACGCCAGCGCCTCCAAAAAATACAATTCGGGAACTTTCATCAATCATTTTTTGAAGCTTTTTAATTTTTTCGTCCATGCTTGTGCCTCTTTTTGTTTGTGTTTTTGACTGTCGGTTTTAATCAGCCGAAAGTGAATGAATTGTTTTATCAATTATATATTTATATAGCCCGAATTTCGAGTTTTATTGTTTTATATTATTATGGGCTTGACTCTTTGTCATTATCTGGGCTCCCTGTCATTATCGGGCTTGACCCGATAATCTATTGAAATTTTACAGCAGATTCCTGTCCAAGTTTAATGCGTAAAAATCTCAGCTCGCACGGAAATGACACATAAATAACTGTTCTTTTTAAATTACAATTTTTAGAATTTATTAAGCTAATATTTTGGGTAAAAACAAACAAGGAATTTAAAAATTGTAAAAAAATATCTGAGAATTGAACAAAATGTCAAATTTCTCCATAATTGTTATAATATTTTATAATATGCCGATAAATATAATTGAAAAAATATTTGTTTCTAGAAATTTGCACTTATAGATTTTTCGTTGTACTATAAAAAAATGATAAAAAAGTGTTATATAAGGGGACGAGCATGAAAAAAAGTGTGTTTTTCTTTTCTGTTTTGATTGTCTGTGGATTATCTGTTTTTGCACGCGGCAAGCGCGATATTGACGAGCGCGATGTTGCCCAGATGGACAGCTGGCAGGAAGAATTTGATATTGGCGGAAAAAAAGAAGGCAAATACAATGCCATGGTTACCGTAAAGGATAAAGGCGGCAACGAAACTGTCGGCGGACCTTATAATATTTTTATTGATCCTGATTCGGATTATCCTGTTTCTGGTATAACAAACCCGATTAAAAATATGCGTGTTCCGGGAAACTTGAATATTGTCGGAACTTGTATTGATGATGACGGAGTTGACGAAGTTTGGATTAGCCTCGACGGGGCAGAACCTGTAAAAGCTAAAGGTAAGGAATTTTGGTCGTATTATCTTGATACTACGGAGCTTTCGGAAGGTCCTCATACAATCGAAGTTTATGGAATTGATATAAACGGACTTTCTTCTGCGGCAAAATCTTCAAAAAATGCAAAAATAACATGGAACCTTGACCGCAGGCTTCCTGTTACAGAAGTTACAAATCTTGCGCTCGGAACTCTTGTTTCTGGAAAAATCATTCTAAAAGGAACAGTTTCTGATGGAAACGGAATAAAAGCCCTTTCATATTCACTTGACGGAAGAAAAACTTTTAGCGAAGTAAAAATCAAGGAAGACAAAAAAACAGGAATTTGCACTTTTGAGCTTCCAGTCAACACAAAAGAATCTCCAGATGGAGCGGCCGTTTGCTGGTTTAAGGCAACGGACAAAATGGGGTCTGTCGGATACAATTCATTTCTTTATTTTATCGACAACACAAAACCAGACGTAAAAATTATTTCTCCTGCTGATGATGAAGTTGTGAACGGCCGTTTTGGAGTTGCAGGTTATGCAAAAGACACAATCGGCGTTCAAAAACTTACATGGGCTTGCGGCGAAAAATCCGGTGAATTTGAACTTACTCCAGGAAATCCGTATTGGTACCAGGAAATCGACACAATCGGCCTTAACACAAAAAAAGTTGAATTTTCGGTAACGGCTTTGGACACCGCTGGAAACGAAGTGACTGTTAAAAAGACAATTCCAATCGATCAGGAACTTGATAAACCCGTCGTAACGATTGAATTCCCTTCTAAAGACGGAATTGTCGAGGGTGATGCCGGAACTTTGTTCTTGCGCGGAATTGCAACGGACGATGACGGAGTTGCCTCTGTCGAATACAGGCTTGACGACGGAGAAACAAAAACTCTCGAAACTCATGGCGTTTTCTATGTTCCGCTCAGCGAAGAAAATGACCTTTCGGCAGGAAAACACAGCGTAACGGTAATTGCGACCGACATTCACGGTGTGCGCGGAAATCCTGTAACTTCGGCTTTTGTTTCTATGGGAAAAGCTTCAGCGATTGAAGATGGAAAAATCAATTCAAGCCTCGGAACTGAGTCTGTGTTTACAGGAGTAACAATTCATCCAGAATCTAATCCGAAATACGAAACTACAGTTTTGAGCGCCTGCGGAATTTCTTCGGTTGCATGGCAGTTAAACTGGGGCGACAACGGAAGCAAGACCGGAGAAGTTGCTCTCAAAGGCGGAGAAAAATCAGTTCCTGTAAGTATTGCGCTTGGCGATGCGGATATTGCTTATGGAGCGGTAAATCTTACAATTACGGCGATTGATATTTATAATCGGGCATCTCAGAAAATTGAGCTTGTAAATCTTTTGGATCTTACTCAGATAAATGTTGAAAAACCGGCAGTTGTTTTTGAAGACAGCCGCATAAGCGAAAATGGCGACATTACAAACGACATTGAGCATCCTGTTTCTGGATATTTTGCCGGCGGAAAAATAAAAAGCGCTTCAATCGTTCCTTCAACTCCTTTTGCAAAAATTGAATACGATGAATTTACGATAAAATTGACTGCGACTGACGCTCTCGGAACTTCATCTCCTGTAAAAGTACGCGTAATTTCTCAGGACAATGTTGCTTACGAAAGCCGCGAATTGATTTTCCATTCGGATTCTCCAGCGCCAAAAGTTGCCGTTGACAAATCTGAAGAAAATCTTGAGCAGCGGTTTGACGAAGACGGAAACCCGGTAGAAGAACTTTCAAAGATAAAAATTTCTGGAGCGGTTTCTTCTGAAACTCCGCTTACTTCTTTAAAATACCGGATTATAACAGTTCCTGCTGTTTTTGACTTAAAAACGCCTTCGCTGGTAACAGGAGCAAATTCTCCTTCGTTCGGACAATTTGCAGAACTTCCTGCAAAAACAGGCAGATTTGAGTTTGAAATTGATGCTGCTGCGCTCAGAAAGGGAATTTCTGTAGTCGAAGTTGTGGCAAACAACGGAAAAACGGCGGCAGATTCTGTAAAAATCAGAAATCTTCCTGAACTGCCTTTAAAAACAGCCGACGGCAAAAAAATCACTCCGGCAAAACCTGTTTATTCGTGGATTGATGCGGAAGATGTTTACTATGTAATTACTTCTCAGACTTCTTCTTCAAATTTTAGCGGAACATTTTTCCGTTCAGAAATGGCTGCCGGTTCTCCAGAACTCTCGGTAAAAGCCAGCGATGGAAAAGTGATTTCAAAATACACGGCAAAAAAAGCAGGCTCTGCAAAAGTATTTATTTCGGAAATTGACGGGAAAACTTACGCAAGCGGAATGAGAATTGCAGTTCCTCGCGGAAATTCTAATTCTCCAAAAAACGCATGTGTGAGCATTGTTTCCGACTTCCCGGTAACTTCCGTAAACTGGGCTCTTTCTGGAGAAAAAATTCCTGGCGGGGACGAAAAACAAAGCGGGAAAGTTGATGCAAAACAAATCCGCCAAATTGATTCAACTCATTACGAGGCAAATATTCCTTTGAATAATCTTCCTTCAAGGCTTACTTCTCTTGAGATAACGGCAGAAACTGCGGGCGGAAATGCTTCTTATAAAGGAACTGTCGGAATTGTGCGCGAAAGAGATTCTTCTCTTGTAGACAACGAAAAAAGGATTTATTGGGCGCCGACAGAAAAAACTCCGTTTGACACTGCAAATTCCCGCTATGTATTAAAAACCGGCGAAAAATTTGGAGCATTTGCAAACGTTTTGGGACCTGTAACGGCAGCTCTTTCAACTTCTCAAAACGGACTTATTGTTCAAGCGGATGGAAATTTTGCATACATTATTGCAGAAAAAGAAGGAATTTATAAAAATATTGGTCTTAAAGTGACTGACAGCCAGGGCGTAACATACAATTCGACTTTGATTGAACTTTTAGTTGACGATTCTGCTCCAACCGTAGAAATTGTTGCTCCTGAACTGCAAAAGTGGATTCAGAAAAATACAATGCTTACTGTAAAAGCTGGCGATTTAAATGGAATTGAAAGCGTTGAATATTCGGTAGACGGCGGCAGAAACTGGAATCCTTGCAAAGGAAACGGAACTGGAACTTACGTTGCCGCGCTCAATCTTGAATCATTTGAAGACGGAATTATTCCTGTTGACGTGTTTGCAAAAGACATTGCAGGAAGAATTTCTTATGCGCGGACAGTAATTCAAAAAGATACTCAGGCTCCGCAGGTTCAGGTTGTTGTTCCTTGCGAAGATGATGTTGTAAACGGCGAGAATCTTATCGCATTCATTGCAAAGGACAACGGACATTTTAGCCGTGCAGAATATGTTGCGCCTAAAAACGGAAATGCCGCTTCTGCGCCAGTTGAAATTCCTCTTGGACCTATGGTTGTTACTCATATTGGAACAGCGGATAAGCAGATTAGCGATTTGATGTCATTCAATTTTTATGATGAAACAGGAAATGTCGAAACAATCCGCCGCTGGGACTTTATAATTGACCAGAAATCAGACCTTCCAATAGCAGAAGTTCATATGCCGGAAGAAGATGCCGTAATAACGACAGACTTTGTTGTTTCGGGCGTTGTCGTTGATGACGATGGACCTTCAAAAGTTTATTACAAAATCGACAACGGTGAATACAAGCTTGTTTCAGAAGACTATGGCACAAGTTTTTCAATCGATGTTCCTCTTTCGACGATGAAAGACAACGAACACTCTGTTACTGTTTATGCAGAAGACTTGAATGGTGTAAAAGGACCGGAATTTGTCCGCAATTTTAAAATTTCTCTTGAAGAGCCAAAGGGCGCAGTTATAACTCCTCCGATTGACAATACAGTCCGCGGCTGGGTAAAGCTTACAGGAAAAGCAACTGATAAAAACGGTATAGGCAAGGTTTATATTTCTGTAGACAACGGAAATACTTATAACGAGGCGACCGGAAATTTTGCCCACGAAAATGAAGTTTCTGACTGGTCTTACGAATTCGACACAAGAGTTGTAGAAGACGGAACTCATGTTGTATTTATGAAAGTTGTTGACTGGTTTGGAATCGAAGGCCTTTATTCATCTTTGATAAACATTGACAACACCGCTCCGAGCATTGACCTTGAATTGCCGCTTGACGATTCAAAAACAACAAAAATGCTGTTCTTCTCTGGCCAGACAACGGATAATATTGGACTAAAAAAACTTTATATTACGATTCGTTCTCTTGAAGGCAAAACTGTAAGCCAAAAACTTGCAAACATCAACTTGACTCCTGGAGAAATCATTACAGAATCAATAGATCTGTCTTCTCTCGACAACGGTTTTTACAATGTTGAATTGACAGGAATGGACGCGGCAGACAATATTACCCGTGTTTCAAGAAACGTTCAGCTGGACAAACGCGCCGCAATGGCAAAGGTTGATCTTTTGTATCCGCTCAATGGAGAATTTGTAAAAGGCGTATTCAATATTTATGGAACGGCAGTAAGCGAAATCAACATCGAAAGCCTTGAACTTTTGGTTGACGGAGAAAAAACGGCAGAAACAACACTGAGCGAAAGCGGATATTACAAATTTAACCTTTCGCCGGAAATGCTCACTGACGGACAACACAAAATTCAGGTTAAGGCAAATCTTGCAAATGTAAGCACGATTATGTCTAACGAGCAGTTTATAAATTACAGTTCTGTTGGTCCTTGGGTTACAATCGACAATTTTACTTACGGAGATTTTGCAATCGAAAGACCGTACATTGTTGGCGATGCCGGATATGCAATTTCTGAAACGGAACTTGTTGCTGCAAAGGCAAAGGGCGCTCAAAAAGAAATGAAAGATGCCGCCTTGGCAAAAACTGTAGAAAAAGTTGAAATTTCTTTCAACAATGGAAAATCATTTGAAGAAATTTCAAAAACTGGAAAATGGCGCTACCGCATTGAAAACGAAGATATTACCGAAGGCTATCACTTTATGCTCGTGCGGGCAACTATGAAAAACGGCGAAACCGCAGTTACAAGAACTATTGTTCAGGTTGATAAGACTAAACCGACTGTTAAGCTAATAAGCCCTGGCGAAGGCGGACGCTTTAACCAAAGCATTGAATTTAGCGGTCTTGCGCACGACGATGTTGCTCTTAAGAGCGTTTCTCTTGCTTTGCGAAAAGGCGACAAGTCAAGTTATGAAGTTCCAGCGTTTATTCAGGGATTGTATTTTGACTGGCATTTCTGGGGCGCAACTTTGTTCGATATTGGTGCCGGACTTTCGTTCTTTGATGATAACGTTCGTCTTCAGGTTCAGTGGGGACAGTTTACGCAGACACAGCGCGAAATGTTTACAAAAACAAACCAGCGTTATGGCGGCGACAGCGTATTTGGAGCAAAAATTCTTGCAAACGTTGCATATATTCCATTTATGTACTTCCTTGGACGCGATTACGAATGGCTTTCTGCAAACGTGACTGTCGGCGCAAACTTTACGAGATTTAATCAAGGTCAGTCTGGTAAGCCGCAGGTTCTTTCTGCCTTGCTTGCCCAGATTGAATTCCCTAGGGTGACTTTCGCAAAACAGAAGATGTTCAGGACGTTCTCAATTTATACAGAAGGCCAGTTGTGGTTTATTCCAACAGATGTAAGTTCGGACGTTGATATTGATAACTTAGTTCCGCAAATCTCTGTAGGTTTGCGTGTAAATGTATTCTAGAAATTTTTTCTAGAATTAGCACATGTAGATTGATTTTGTTTTAGAATGGAGATTTTTATGAAAAAAAGTGGCTTTGAAATTTTTTATAGAGAAAAACCTCGCAAAATAATACGGGGGGGGGTATTTGCGGTAATGCTGGGCGCCCTCGTTTGCGCAATGGGGTCTTGCAAGGTAGGACTTGGAGACTCTGTAGACACCGAGGCTCCTTCTGTAAAAATCGTCTATCCTGATCCGAACACAAACGCCATAATCCGCGGCACTTTCATGCTATACGGCGACTGCGGCGACGACAAGCAGATTACGGCTGTAAAAGTTACTCTTGTAAACACAGACACAGGCGAGACTGTCCTCAAGGACGCGCCTGCGACCGTCGACAGCTCGTCAAAGCACTGGAGCATAGACCTGAATAAATATTCCCCAGAAAACAGGTATGCCGGCTGGCAGCTCGCCGATGGAAAATACACCGCGACAGCACGCGCATACGACGGCTCCCACGACAGCAGCTCGGACGAGAAGAGCAGCTTTTCATCATCTTTCGAGATTGACAACACGCCTCCTGTATTCGTGATCAAAAACCCTGGCGTAGTAAAAAGCGGCTCAAGCTCGCCTTCGGCCTACGGCTCCATCTTTACAGTCGAGGGAACAATAGCGGAGCTGCATTCAGTAAGCTCAATGGACGTCACAATCTACGACGAGAGCGGAAATATAGTCTCAAAGGAAAACTACAACGGCGAGGAGATAAGCTCATTCCGCGAGGAAAATATCGAGACCGCGGGCGGCACAAGCGTAATAATCGCTCAGGCCGGAAGCCAAAGGTACGACGGAATCTACGGAGACTCAAGCGGAACACAGAAATACACCTGCTCAATAAGGCTCACGGACAACGCGAAAAAATACACAACGCCTCCGGACAGCTCAGACCAGAGGACAGCGGAAGAAGCCGCGGCCGACGAAAAAGGAAATTCAACAAGCGCGCTATACCTCTACGACGATGTCTACGACAGTCTTTTAAGCCAGAAAAAGGAGACCAGCAAAAAGCTCCAGCCGACGGATTTAATGAACATACTCAACGGAACAAAGAGCGACGACGAGGCCAAGCAAATTCTTGCCACAGCGGAAAAGGACACCTCATCGGCGGAAGAGAGCGGACGGCTTTATTTTTCGCTTAACCCGAACGCGAACCCGACATACCAGGTCAACGGATTTGAATACAAATTCGGAGCGAACGCAGCGAACCAGCAGGCGTCAAGCGGAAACGCGGTTTCCGTGACAGTAACGCAGGGGCTTGACCAGACACAGATAGACCTTGACGGAAACGAGAAATCGAACGCGACAGTAAAGGTCTGGATGAAGGAATACACGGCGGCCCCGGAGTCAAAGGAAGAGCTTGCCGCGGAGCTCAGCGAGACTCTTGCGGCGAAGGTGAAGGCTCTTGAAGACGATGAGGACGGATACTCGGAGGCGACATTCACAGAATACTCAAAGGCGACAGAGGAGCTTCCGGCGACAGAAATCGGGGGCTGGAAACTTATATACGACTACGGAAAGAACAATTCCGGAGGAGCGTCGGTCTCGACAAAGACATTCTCGGTAACACTTCCGGAAGGCGCGATAGTCCTCAACAAGTATTATATTCTTGCGGTGACAGGACGCGACATAGACGGAGTGGAATTCTCGCAGAGCACGATATACGGCTTTGAGGGAAACGAGGCAGGAGTTCCGCCGACTCTCAAGATTCTCTCGCCGGGAGGCTCTCTCCAGGCGGAAACAGGCTTCAGCTTCAGCGGAAGCGCGGCTTTGAAGGGAGGGTCTCTCTACACTTCATATCTGCGGGCGGCTCTCACCGTGACAGACCAGGACTCAAATACGGAGCTCGGAACATACACAGAGGAGATAAGCCGGGCAGGAGCGGACAAGAGCTGGACTTCCACTTCGGCGTTCACATGCGGCGAGGACGGAATCTGGACATTCAGTCCATCAGGGCTGGAAGGCTACGAGAAGATAAAGGCGGAGAAAGGTTCCGGAAAATCATATCTTTACACGCTTGAGCTCTACGGAAAATCTTCCTCCGGCCACGACGCAACGGTCTCGTCAAATGTCCAGATTGACTCCGTTCTGCCAAAAATCGAAATCTCTTCTATTACGCCTACGGTTGATGAATATGATGGAAAAACAGGGCCGTTTGTGAACGGAACAGTCACGGTAAAGGGAACTGTCGAGGAGACAAACCTTGAAAGCGTAGCAATGCAAATCTATGCTGGAGACGAGCTGAAGGAGACAAGAGACCTCGGAAAAGTCTACTCGTTCACCCAGACGATTGACACGACAGAGCTTCCGGACGAAGTTTTGCTCGATGTAAAAGTTACAGCGACCGACAAGGTTGGAAACCAGACAACGTATTCATCTCGAAGCGCGGCAGATTCAGAATATACAAGTCTCAAAATTTCACAGAAGACGGACAATCCTGTAATCACTCTGAACAACGCGAGCAATTCAGATGAATTTAAAACAGATTCAAAAAACATCAATGCGAACAAGGGCAACCTGTTCGGAACGATTTCGAATAATAAGATTTCTGTTTCTGTTTCTGACGACGACCTAATAAAAAGCGTTGCGATGAAAGTTTATAAGGCTGATAAGACAAACTTAGTTGATTCGACAAAAAAAGACGATATTGGAAAATCGACTTGCAGCAATTCGTTCACGCTTCCTTCTGACGAGGGCGTTTATGCTGTGGAGATTATTGCGACAGATGATGTTTTGTCCACCGAGCTTTCTGGAAGAACACCTGTAACTGCAACCACAGGAAAATTCTTCATCGCGGTTTCCGCAGGAGCGCCGGTAATCACACTGGATTCGATAAAAGAATATCAGCCGAAAAATCCTACAATTTCAGGTTCTGTAAGTTCTAGCGAAGCGAAGGTTTCAGCTCGTTTTATCGATATCAGCTCAAATGCGGTGCTTGAAACTCAGCCAGCGAGTGTTATTGTTGATAACAGCACCATTTCTTCAAGCAAAACATGGACTTCTTCTCTTGACAAATCTCTTTCAGACGGCAGTTACAAAATTCTTTTTACAGCTTCAAATGATTACGGCGAATCGTCAACTGCGACTGCAAAATTTCAGGTTGATAATGGTGCTCCGACCTTAACAATTACTCAGTACGGCTCAAATGCTCCTAGCGGTGGTGTTACATCTACATCAAAAGTTGATTTCCATGTGATTCCATCAAATGAATACACAATAAAAGGAACTGCGACTGACGGCGTAAGCGGCGTTGAGTCTGTTCTTTTTAAGCTTGGAAAACTTTCTGAAAATGAAGAGCCTTCTACAGCTAACGGCTGGAACACGGCTTCAATTTCTTCATCGGGAAGCTGGACTGCGGTTGTTTCAAGCGATATGCTTTCAGCCCTTGATGAAAAAGACGGCTCAGCCGCGTATGTTTTCCATGTTGTTGCAGTGGATAACGCCGGAAACAAAACCGGCAATTCTG
>DLLE01000004.1:0-449 GCA_002477955.1 Treponema sp. UBA7570
AAAAGCGACTGCACGTCACGCTCCACATAGGTCTGAAAATAAGAGCGGTAGAGCAAATCAACAGGCTGATTTTCCGAATAATGGCGCGGCATGAAACCCTGATATAAATATTCATCTTTTGAAAGATTTTGCCCGATTTGTAAAAGCTCAGAGATAGAATATGGAAGAAGATTTATGACTGCTGTTCTTCCTGCAAGCGACTGAGAGATTGCAGATTTCAGTCCTTGCTGAAAGCTGCCTGTAAGAATGAACTGTCCGTTTTGTTTTTTTTCATCGACTAGAACTTGGATTTTATTCAGTAGGGCAGGAACTCGCTGGATTTCGTCAATAATCAAGGGAGCCTTAAAAAGATTGAAAAATTCATTTATATCGTTCTGTGCAAGCGCAAAAATTTCCGGGTCTTCAAGGTTCACATATCGATAAGACGGAAAAAACATTTTTGCAAGCGT
>DLLE01000004.1:485-1466 GCA_002477955.1 Treponema sp. UBA7570
TTGCAAGCGTTGTTTTGCCGGATTGACGCGGTCCTAGGATTGTAACAACAGGAAAATACTCAGCGCAACGCTTTAGTTCAGCTTCGATTTCTCTCTTTGTGTTTTGCATAGTAAAATTATATAAAAAATGGTACAAATTTCAAGTTCAGCTTTGGATTTGTACCAAAATGATAAATTCATTACTCAACAAGTCGGTCTTGGCTAAAGTTTTTGCATTTCTTTTCAAGAATTTCGTGAAGGATGCAAGCGTGCTAGAAGATAGAATTTCTGTCAAATAAAAAAGGCTGTCCTTTTGCTGAATAATCAACTTTAAGGACAGCCTTTCTTTTTTTAATCTAGCTTAAAGCCAAATTATTTGTTCAAGCGAGCCTCGAGGTCATCGAGAATTGCTGTAAGTTCTTTTGGAAGGTGTTTTCCGAATTTTGGATAGTGGTTTTCACGAATATCCTTAACTTCTTTTTTCCATCCTTCAACATCAACTTTGAGAATCTCTGGAAGAGTCTTTTTGTAGTAGTCTGCGAGACCGTCAGTGTTGATTGCGCCTTCTTTTGGCATGTAACCGATTGGTGTGTCGATAAAGTTGTCTTTTCCGTCACAGCGGTCAAAAATCCATTCAAGAACGCGGCTGTTGTCGCCGTATCCTGGCCACATAAATCCGCCTGGAAGTTCTGCGTTGTTGTCGTCCTTGCGGAACCAGTTAACGTAGAAGATTTTTGGCAAGAGGTCTTTGTCTTTTGCAGCGTTTCCAACGTCGATCCAGTGCTGGAAGTAGTCGCCCATGTTGTATCCGCAGAATGGAAGAATTGCGAACGGGTCGCGGCGGATTTTTCCAACCTGGCTAGCGTCGATTGTAGAAGCCGCAGTGATTTCTGAACCTACGATAGATCCGAGGAATACACCGTGGTTCCAATCACGGCTCTGGTGAACAAGTGGAATTGTTGACGGACGGCGTCCACCGAACAAGATTGCGCTGATAGGTAC
>DLLE01000004.1:1605-2654 GCA_002477955.1 Treponema sp. UBA7570
TTAGGAGACTTGTCTTTTGGAAGAGCGTCGCGTACGTTGCCTTTCCAGTCAACAAGCTTGCCCTTTGCAGGATAGCCGATTCCTTCCCACCAAACGTCTCCGTCTTCTGTAAGAGCGCAGTTTGTGAAGATTGTGTTCTTTGAAGCAGCCTCGAGAGCGTTTTTGTTAGACTGAGCAGAAGTTCCTGGAGCAACTCCGAAGAATCCTGCTTCTGGGTTGATAGCGTAAAGACGTCCGTCTTTTCCGAATTTCATCCAAGCGATGTCATCGCCGACTGTCTCAACTTTCCAGCCCGGGATTGTAGGAATAAGCATTGCGAGGTTTGTTTTTCCGCAGGCTGACGGGAATGCGCCAGTAACGTATTTAACTTCGCCTTTTGGATTAGTGAGCTTAAGAATAAGCATATGCTCAGCAAGCCAGCCTTCCTCACGCGCGATTACAGAAGCGATGCGCAAAGCAAAGCATTTCTTTCCGAGAAGAGCGTTTCCGCCGTATCCAGAACCGAAAGACCAAACAAGATGCTCTTCCGGGAACTGAGAAATATATTTTTTCTCTACTGGAGCGCAAGCCCAAACGCCGTTGTCTTTTGCGCCGTTCTCAAGCGGCTTTCCGACTGAGTGCAAGCAAGGAACAAAGTTGTCATCAAGATATGGCCAAACTTTCTCGCCTGCGCGTGTCATAATGTCCATGTTCAAAACAACATATTCTGAATCTGTAAGCTCAATACCGTATTTTGCGATTGGAGAGCCGAGAGGTCCCATGCAGAACGGAATAACGTACATTGTGCGTCCGTGCATACATCCCTTGTAAAGGCCTTTCATTGTAGCTTTAAGTTCTACTGGGTCGATCCAGTTGTTTGTAGGACCAGCAGCTTCCTGAGTTTTTGCTGCAATGAATGTTCTTTTTTCAACACGTGCTACGTCAGAAGGATCTGAGCGGAAAAGGTAGCTGTGAGGTTTTTTAGCCAATGGAGTAGCAAGACCAGCGTCTACACAAATTTTTACGAGACGGTCATACTCTGCTGCTGAACCATCACAAACAACAACCTG
>DLLE01000004.1:2776-35475 GCA_002477955.1 Treponema sp. UBA7570
AAAAAAATCTAACTTAAACGCATTATAGTATTTTTGAGCCGTGAATTCAATGACAATAATTGCGATTTTGTCGTTAATTATTTTTTATTATTGGGCAAAATTGAGCAAAATACCGGGTAAAATTCTTGGAAATTCGGAGCTCATTTTCTTGTCAAACCGGCTCTTGCTGCAAGTCCTCCTTCGCTCCGCTCGTCCGGTCTTTCCGTGGCGATCCGGGCTAAGTTTTTCTCTAAAAACGCGCAGTTTCCTCATTTTTTTTGCATCTTTGCTTAACCGTTTTTTTTTGCTTTTCCATGTCGCCTTAATTTGCTAAAATAATTCCACTTTTTTATTGAGGTTTTTTTATGGAACTAAAATGGGTTATTTTGGCACTTGCCGTCTTAATGTACGCGCTTGTAATCGTCTTTCAGGACAAAAAAGTGTGGTTTACGACATTTGCCGGAATTTTATGCATTGTGCTCGGAATGATTTTTCCGGGCGCTATTTTTGGTTCTGCAGAAGGACATGTTTCACGTCTTTTTGCTTTGACAAACGCTTTCGGTACCTTGATTAACTGGAACGTTCTTATGATTTATGTCGGCGCAATGACGATCGCGGCGCTTTTCTTGTATTCAAAAGTTCCTGCAAAAATTGCCGACTGGCTTGTTTCCATTGCGCCTTCGACAGGAGTTGCGATTGTCCTTATCCTTGCAATGACCGGAATTATTTCGATTTTTGTCGAAAACGTTGCGACTGTTCTTGTTATGGCTCCAATTGCGCTGAGTCTCTGCAAAAAATTAAAAATGAACCCGACAATGTTTATGGTCGGTCTCGCTGTTATGTCAAATCTCGAAGGAACAGCAACCCTTGTAGGCGATCCTCCGAGCATGATTTTTGCCGCGGTTGCAAATTACAATTTTAACGACTTTTTTATTCACGAAGGAAAACTTTCCATATTCTTTGTTGTTCAGACAGGACTTCTTGCAGGCTGTATTTTCTTCTATATGGTGTTTGCGCATTTAAAGGACAAATCTGCTGTTCAAAGCGAGCCTGTTCTCTCAGCCTTTCCTGCCGCTTTAATGCTTGTCATGATTTTCGGGCTTGCGGCTCTTTCTTTTGCAGGTTCTTCCCTTGCAAAAATTGTTCCTGAATGCATAATGAACCTTTCTTCCGGGCTTTTTGTAATAATTTTGGCGGCAATAGGAGTTTTGTGGTATTCTGCAAAACAGAAAAAGACCAAAAGCGAAGTCTGGACTTTGATAAAGGAGCTTGACTGGGAAACAATTTTCTTTCTGATGGGAATTTTCGTTGTCGTTGGAGCAATCAGCGGAGTAGGGCTTTTAAAAGAATTTGCAAATTTTCTTGTTCACTTCTGCGGCGGAAGTAAATTTTTGGGCTTTGTTGTAATTCTTGCAGTGAGCATTTTGATTTCTGGATTTGTGGACAACGTTCCTTACATTATGGTTATGCTTCCTGTCGCTCAGCAGATGGGCGCCGGACTAGGAATGGGAGCCGACCTTTTTATGTTTGCATTGCTCGTTGGCTCTTGTCTTGGCGGAAACCTCACTCCTTTTGGAGCAAGCGCAAATGTTGTGGCCATGGGAATCGTCAAAAACGAAGGCTATCCAATGTCATTTGCAAAATGGCTAAAAGTCGGAGGAAGTTTTACAATTATTACAACAACAGCCTCGGCAGTCGTTCTTTGGCTTTTGTGGAGCTAAAAACTAAAAATCGCAAAAACGTGCAAAAACGGGATGCAGTTAAAAAAGCATCTCGTTTTTTTTATTTAAAACTTTGGAGCGAGATAGCTCTCAAACCGTCCTTCCGCAATTCGGTAACCCTCAGCCGCTTCGGGCCGCCTTTGGCGTTGCTCCAGCACGGGCTAAGTATTGCTTAAAAAAAATCTTTGGTTCTTTAGGTTAAATATTTAATTATTTAAACTTATTTCAAATTTTTATAAGTAAATCGGTTTACACTCAGAAAACATTTCTTTATACTTTATACATAAGTTACCGATTGTTCGGTAGTTTTTAAGGACTTGCGGCAATGCCTAAATTCAGACACGAGTTTAAATATTTTTCTCCTGAAATGGTTCTTTCTGCGATAGAACAGCGGATGGGAGCGTTGTTAAGCCTGGATAAAAATACTGGAGAAGCAGGCGAATATGCAATTCGAAGCATTTATTTTGATGATATTTACGGCACTTGCTTTTTAGAAAACGAAAACGGAACAGATCCTCGCGAAAAATTCAGAATTAGAATTTACAACTGTTCAAAAGAGCGTATTGCTTTGGAATTAAAGCAAAAAGTAAATGGAATGTGCCTTAAAACGTCGTGTCCTGTTCCGCTAAAAACCCTTGAACAAATTATGGCCGGCCAAATTCCAGATTTTACGGCCGAAACTCCATATCTATTAAAAAAATTGATTTCCCAGATGCATTTTCGTGCATTGAGGCCTGTTGTAATTGTTGCTTACGAGAGAGTTCCTTTTGTTTATCCGGACGGAAATGTTCGTGTAACTTTTGACAGGAACCTTCGCAGTTCAAGCAACATAGAAGATTTTTTTAATCCGCAGGCAGCGTTCAGACCGGTTCTACCGGTCGGAACTAATATGATGGAAGTAAAATTCGACGAATTTTTGCCGGATTTTATAAACGAGGCGTGTCAGACGAGCCTTTTGCAATGGACGAGTTTTTCAAAATTCTACCTTTGCAGAAAATTTGACATTAACGGAATGGCTTAAAATTTTTAAAATTATAAAAACATAAAAAAGGACGGTAGCTTTTATGGGATTTAAGGATATTTTCAAAAAATCATTCATTCAGGGATTTACAAGATACGATGCGACTCCGGAAAACATCATCATAGTTTTTTTGATTGCGTCTGTTTTTGCGCTTTATATTTTCTTCGCTTACAGGCTTTTGACGCGCCGAACCTTTTATTCAAAGTCGTTTAACATTGCGCTTCCTGCTCTTGTATTGATTACTGCCGGTGTAATTTTGACGATTCAGTCGAGCGTTGTAATTTCTTTAGGTATGGTCGGCGCTCTTTCTATTGTCCGCTTTAGAACTGCAATAAAAGATCCAATGGATTTGGTTTTTCTGTTTTGGGCGATTTCTACAGGAATTATCTGTGGCGCAGGTCTTGCTCAAATTTCGTGCGTGCTTGCGTTTATTTTGACAGTTGCTCTTTTTGTTTTGGACAGGCTTCCTGTTGCAAAAGCTCCAAAAATTTTAATGGTAAGCGGCAATAGTTACGAACTCGAAAAAAGCATAATGGCGCTAGTTCAAAAATATTGCAAAACTTTTGCAGTAAAAAGCCGCGCTCTTTCTAATGGAAAAATCAACCTTGTTGTAGAAATCCGCGCTTCTGACGATTCTGCTCTTTTACAGGAAGTTGCCGCTCTCGAAAATGTTGTTTCTTCAACAATTCTTGCGCACGACGGCGAAGTAACTTACTAGATTTATCTGAAAAAAAAGAAAATATGAGCGTTTTTAATGGAATAAAAAGATATTCGGCTGGCTTTGTTTTTTTATTTGTTCTGCTTTCGTTTGGCTGTGTTTTAGCATTTTTGCTTTCTTCTGAACGGGAAGTTACTTTTGAAAGTTGCAAAAAACTTGGTCTTCCGATACTCGAGCTTTCTACAAACAAAAAGAAAGAAATTACAAGCAAAGAAGATTATGTAAAAGGCGAATTTACTTTAACGGATCCTTCTGTCGTTCTTACAGGAAAATGCAAGGTTCGTGGACACGGAAATTCAACCTGGAAAACAACTTTTACAAATAAAAAACCGTATCTTTTAAAACTTGACCGTGAGGCAAATCTTTTGGGAATGCCGGGCGCCCGAAAATGGATTTTGATGGCAAACTCCTGCGACCGCTCAATGCTGCGAAATTTTTATGCCGAGCATCTTACTCACAATGTCTGGGACAAAATGCGGTGGAATCCGCAGTCAAAATTTATAACCCTCTTTATAAATGGCAAATACCGCGGACTTTATTCGGTTACGGAAAAAGTTGAAGTTGAAAAAAGCCGCGTTGAATTCGAGGGTGAAGGTTTTCTTGCCGAAATCGACAGCCACGGCGGCCGTCCATATTCTTTTTCAAGCCCGACAGGCTTAAGGTTTCATATCCGCTCTCCCAAGTCAACCGAAGAAAACTACAAAAAATGGGCGGAAAAAATAAACGAACTCGAAAATATTCTTTATAGCGAAAACTGGTTAAAAGAAGACGGGTACAAAAAATATTTTGATATGGATTCGTTTGTTGACTGGTATCTTCTTTCTGAGTTTTCGAAAAATTATGATGCAAAGTTCTATAACTCGGTCTTTATGAATTATGACTACAGTCAGGACAAACTTTTTATGGGGCCTGCCTGGGATCATGATATTGCGTTTGGAAACAGCGGCGAAAGTTCTACAGGAAGCAATTCTTATAACTCTCTCGTAAGCAACAGCGCGTGGATTCAAATGTTCAAGGTTTTTGATTTTTCTAAAAATTCGACAATGCCGTCCAACGAAGAAGGTTTTTTGATAAATCAGTCGTCTTGGTATCATCGCCTTTTTAACGATGCAGATTTTGTAAATGCGGTAGAAAAACGTTGGCTCGAAACCCGGCTTGAATTAAAATCTTCGATTGACTGGCTCAAGGAGCAGGGCGAGCTTTTAAATTCTGCCGGAGAATTAAACGACAGCGTATGGCACATAATTGGAAGCGCGATCTGGCCACGTGCGCCCGGATACCGCGACAGAAAAACTTATAAAAGCGAAGTAAAATATCTTACGGACTGGTGCGAGCAGCGCTTTGAGTGGATGGACAGTATTTTTTACCAGAAAAAGTTTGCAAATAACTAGAATTATGCCGTCAAATCGAGAAGTTGTCCTGTCTGAGGCTGCACTCCTGCAAGTCCGTAGCCTGTCATATGGGATTTTTCGATTTCGTTTTGAATCTGCGACTGATAATTTTGAATAAGGCTTTCCATTTGGCCATCGCTCAAATTTAAATTGTCGGAAAATTCTGCTTTTGGCTGGCTTTTCATGGAGATAAGCTGGTTTAAAAGAGAGTTTAAAATCTGAATTTTGCTTACAGAAACGCCGTGTTCTGGGATTGAAGAAGCAACTCCAGAAATATGGTCAAATTGAGAATAAATAACGGAAGCAGGATTTACAGGAACATAGAGTTTTCCTGAGCTGCCGCTTAAAATTCTGCCGTATGAATAAGCATTTAATGAAATAGAATTGACCATAACTCAACCTCTAGTAAATTTTCGGAAAAATAAAAATTTAGTTTAGAGGCTGATATATTTTTTCTGGCATTTTGTGCAAATGTCAGAAAAAAGACGTGGATTTTTTAGCGTTTTTTTCCTAGAACGTTGTCAACTTCTTCCTGAGTTACAGAAATCTGTTCAATTTTTAATCTGTCCGAAAACAATTTGCTGTTTTTTTCAAAATTTTCCAAGATTTGAGATGACTTAAATTTTGGTTTTCTTATATTTTTTATTTTAGAACGTTCTGCCTGTAAAAGTCTGTTTAGTTCGTCCTGAGAAATAAAAGTTTCGCTCATAATTTTGCGCTCCCGTAAAAAGTCAAGATTAAAACTTCAGTTTTAGTCAAATTGCTTTGACCATGTATTTAAAAGCGATTCCATCGTAAGATTTTTTTTGTCGCTGTCTGTTTTTATTGCATTGTTCAAATAAGGAAAAATTACGCGCTCTTTTATGCTTTGCCATCGTGGCGGAAAAGCCTGTGGCGCTGCAATTTTTTCTTCTGCCGGCAAGTTTCCGAGCAAATTTCTGTAAAAAGTTGGGAAAATGCGCTCGTTTACACCTTTTATTGTCGAAAAGCCAGACACAATTCCAAAAGTCGCCGTGTCCAGATGCATTTTTGCAGAGCGTTCTAGCAAAAGCTTTTGATTTTTTTCTTGGAAAAACCAGCGGATAAAATTTTCAGCCTGCCTTGGATTTTTTGCGTGTTTGTAAACTGCCATAGAAACAATATCGTCTTTTGCAGGAATAAAGCCGTTTATCGAAAGCCATCGGAAATCAATTTCGCCAAGCTGTTCAAAAGAAATTTTAAAAAGTTCGTTGCTCGTTATGTAGCTAAAAAGCGTTCTGCCTTCGGCAATTTGTCTGTATTTTGGTGTGTAGAGGTATTTGAATTCAAAATCTTGCTCTGCCGTTGTGCTTGAGTTTTTTTCTTTAGTCCAGGCTCTGATATATTCAACAGCTTCTGAAAGTTTTTTTTCGTCCCAGATAAAACCGTTTCCTTTTTGCTTAAAACATGGACCGAATTTTTTAGCGACTTCGTACAAAAATTCATCGTCCCAGGAAGGGGCAAAACCCATTTTTGTATAGAAACCTTTTTTGTTCACTGCATTAAAGTCTCCGGCAAGTTCTTTTATCTGCTCAAGAGAAAGCGAATATTGATTTGGAATTTTATCTTCGTTTTTGGAAGAAAAGACAAAAAGCGGAAGGTTAAAACTGACAGGAAGAAGATATTGGCTGTCAAAAACTTTGCCGTATTCAACGAGAGGCGCGTAAAGTGTAGAAATATCGATGCTGTCTTTGCTTAAAAGTGAATCGAGAGGCCTAAAAAGTTTGCGTGTGCTGTCGTTTTTGAGCCATGAGCCTGCGATTAAATCCGGTTTTTCTTCATCTTTTGCAGGGGGAAGTGAACTTGCGAGACGTTTTTTGTAAACTATTACAGCTTTTGTCTTGTCTTGAATCGAATTAAAAAGTTCACTGTAAGAAACAAATTCTTCGCGGTCAGTCCAAATTATAAAAGTGTCTGGCGAATTGTCTTGTATCTTGCATCCAAAAAAAAGTCCGCAAAAAATAAAAATCGCCGCAAAAAAATAAGTCCTCAAAAATCCAGTCATTATTTGAGTATACCGCATTTTTTTATATTTATAAATATTCAAGAATAGAAAAAAATCAACGATTTAACAAAGCGGCATATTTTTTATAAACCGTATGACAGGCTGACGGCGCAATTTTAAGATTGTGAGCAGATTGCCGCCAAATAAAAAAGACGCCAGATTTTCTGACGTCTTTTTGTGTTTTTATAAAATTGATTTACATATTGTCGGCGCATTCGTAAATAGCTTTATATACTGTTTCAACCTGTTCTTTTTCAAGGCTGGAGAATGCGACTCTGAGTGTTTCTGAATCAATTGCAACTGTTCCAATCTGTTTTTCGTGCAGAATTTTCTGGCGCAGCTGTTCAGCATCGACTTTTGTATGAAAACTCATAAAATATCCTGAATTGAACGGCAGGGCTTCAAGATTTTTGCTTGTATGCGATGTCACGAATTTTTTTACTTCTTCATAGCGTTCTTCGAGAAGTTTTCGAAAATTCTTTTTCTGAATTTCGAGCGCTGGATCGCTGAATGCACGCAGAGCAAGGCTTTGGCTTGGTGTTGACGAGCAGCTTACGGAAGAACGGATCAAACCCATAAGTTTTTTTTCGAGCGCAGCGTAGTGTCCGTCTGTTAAGCCTTTTCCTCCAAATGTTAAAAATCCTGTGCGGAATCCCCAGACAAAGTCTTCTTTTGTTGGTCCGTCGATTTTTACAGCAAGAACATTTTCGTGCAAGTCTGCAAATTCTGCAAAAAGAGACTGCGGATAAATGTCGTTTTCGTAGTTTAGTCCAAAATATGCATCATCGTCCCAAATAAGAACTTTTGCGCCTTTTTCTGCAATATCGCGGATTATTTTTACAATCTGAGCTGCTTCTGCGTTTGTAGGTGAATAGCCGCTTGGATTTTGCGGAAAGTTTAAAAGTAAGCGGACAAAGCCTGTTTCTGCTTCTTTTTCTACTGCTTTTTTGAACGAGTCAAGGTCGAATCCATCGCCTGAAAAAAGATTGAATGTGTGGAGCTGTGAATTTCTGCGTGTTTCTACAATGAGCGCATAATTGTCCCAGCTTGGGTTTGGCGAAAGAAGAGGTTTGTCTTCGTCAAGAAAAAGGTCTGCAAGATAGGAAAGGCCTGCTGTTAGTCCCGGAACTACAACTGGCATGGAAATTGATTTTCCTTTGAGCCCTGGATTTTTTTTGTAGATTAAATCTTTCCAAAGTGCACGAAGCTCCGGATTGCCAGCGGTCGGCATATACGAAACCAATTCTCCGGCAGAAAGCTCTGGCGCATATTTATGCACAGCTTCGAGAATTGCCGGTTTTCCGCCTGTTAGCGTTGTTCCGATTGTTGCATTTGCAACTTTTCCGAATTTTTTTGCTTCTCCTCCCTGAGCAATAATGCCTTTCGGGAAGAAAATCCGTAATCCTAAGTCTGAAAGCAACTCGCCTGGAGTTGTGTTTTTAAGAACATTGTTCAATTCTTGTGCTAAAGGGTTCAACATGATAAAGTATATTATCGCTATAAAGTACGTGCGTCAATTGGATATGCATAAAAACTGCATAAATATACAATTTTCAGGCTATAAAATGGATAAAAATAATATAAATTCAACTTTAACTGGTTTTGAAGATACGGAATTTAACGGACAAGGTGGCAACGGCGAAAGTATTCAGGATTCGGTAATTTTTGAAAACTGCCGTAAGATTTTGGAAGAGTGCCGGACAGAAGCCGCAAAACGGCTTGTTGGGCAGGGACAGGTAATTGATGCAATCCTTACTGCAATAATTACAGGCGGACATATTCTTTTGGAAGGTGTTCCTGGTCTTGCAAAAACACTTGCCGTAAAAACTTTTGCTGAACTTTCTGGGCTTGATTTTAAGCGCATTCAGTTTACTCCGGATCTTTTGCCTGCGGATGTAAGCGGAACTTTGATTTACGAACAGAACACTGGAAATTTTTCTGTCAGAAAAGGTCCTGTTTTTACAAACATTGTGCTTGCCGATGAAATTAACCGCGCTCCTGCAAAAGTTCAGTCGGCGTTGCTTGAAGCTATGGCGGAAAAACAGGTTACGATTGGTGAAAAAACTTACCCTCTTCCTCAGCCATTTTTAGTTCTTGCAACTCAAAACCCGATTGAGCAGGAAGGAACTTATAATTTGCCGGAAGCTGAACTTGACCGTTTTTTGCTAAAAGTTCTGGTTTCTTATCCGACTCCTCAGGAAGAAATTCAAATCGTAAAAACTGCCGGAAAAGCGGGAGAAGTCGCCGTAAAAAAAGTGCTTTCCGCTCAAAAAATAAAAGACTTGCAGTCGGCTTTTGAAAAAGTTGTCTGCGCTGACAAAATTATCGAGTATATGGTAAACATTGTTTCGGTAACGCGCAGCCTTAATACTGGACGGCGCACTGACTTTTCAAAATATATTTCTTTTGGCGCTTCGCCTCGTTCTGGAATTGCTCTTTTGCAGTGTTCAAAAGTAAAAGCCTTGTTTGCCGGACGTTCTTTTGTTTTGCCGGAAGACGTAAAAAATGCCGCCTGCGAAGTTTTAAGGCACAGGCTTGTTCTTTCTTACGAAGCTGCCGCCGATGGAATAACTGCCGACGAAATTATTTCAAAAATCTTGACGTTTGTTCCTGTTCCATAGTTGAATTTTTTAAGGCTGTCCGATGCTGAAAATTTTTGACGAAAATTCAAACAGACTTGTACAGAAAGCTTCTCTTTTAAAATTGTCTGCAAAAACTCTTGCCGACAATCTGCGTCTTGGCGGTTTTAAGTCGCTTTACCGTGGTCAAGGAATTGATTTTTACGGAGTTCGCGAATACAACGCCGGAGATAACGTTCGTTCAATTGACTGGAACGTTACAGCAAGAATGGGACATCCTTTTGTAAAATTATACGAAGAAGACCGTGAGCTTCAGGTGTTTTTTGTTTTGGACCGTTCTCTTTCGATGTTTTCTGGAACAAATAAAAAAACTCGGATTCAGGTTGCTTCGGAAGCTGCCGCGCTCTTGGTTCTTGCCTGTTTGCAAAATAATTCTTCGATTGGGGCTGTTTTTTTTGACGGAAAAATAAGATTCAGCACAAAGGCAAAAACTGGGCGGGATCAGGCAATGATGATTTTGAGCAGGCTTGATGAAGCGGAGGAAAAAATTGAAAGAGGTTCTGTTCTTGGATCTGCGCTAAAAGGTGCCCATAAACTTTTAAAAAAACGTTCTCTGGTTTTTGTAATTTCGGATTTCCGTTCATCTCTTTGGCAGGAAAACCTTGCAAGGCTTGCAGAAAAAAATGACGTTGTCGCAATGCGGATTACGGATTCTTTGGACAGCGAATTACCAGAAATCGGAACAGCTTTTTTTTCTGACATTGAAAGCGGTGTTACAAGAAAATTTCCGACATCTTTAAAAGCCTTTAAAAATGCCTGGCTTGAAGACAATCGCCGCCGTCTGGACAGTTGGAAAGAATTCTGTCTGAGGCACGGAGCAAGCCCTGTAATTTTATCGACTGCGGATGACCCTGCCTATGTTTTGAATAAGTTTTTTTGCAGCCGGAGAGAAAGATGAAAAAAGTTTTTCTTTTGCTGTTTTGTTTTGTTTTGTCCGGCTCATTTTGCTTTGCCCAGAATCTTGTTTCAAAAAATTCAAGTTCAAACGGCGCGGTGCAGATTCTTATGCCGAAAAATATTTATGTTGGCGACAGATGTGAATTAAAATATGTTTTTCATACCGATGTTGATCTTTTTGAAAATAAAATTTCCGGAACTGACATAAAAACTCTCGATCTTTTGACTGGCTGGCCTGTTTTTAATAAAATGTCGGAAAAATGTCTGGTTTATCGGGTCGTTTTGGAGCACATCGGTTTTGAATACACGCTCACAGTTTTTTTTATTCCGTGGCAGACTGGCGTAATTGATTTTTCTTCATTCGATTTGGCGAATCTGGTTCGCGCTTCGCAAAAAAAAGAACGCTCCGTTGCGGCTTTTCCTGTAGATTTTGCCCCTGTTTCTGTAAATTCACTTGCCGAAAAAATCGGGGCTGTTTCTCTTAGGCCTCCGGCAGGTCCTCTCGTTGTTCCAGGAACTTCTTTTTTATTGATTATTCTTGCGGTAATTTTTTTTGTTTGTGCCGGAATTGCCGTATTTTTTATTTTTAAACTGCCGTATTTTTTAGCGTTTTTTATTCTTGCTGGAGAACAGCGAAAAATCAAAAAACTTTATAAAAATTCGCAAAGGCAGTTGAACAAGCTTCTCAAAGAAAAAAAAGATGATGAAGAATTTTGCTCTCAGCTTACGCTTACCGTCAGAAAATATCTGTGCGGCCGGTTTGACGAATGTTTTTTGTCAATGACATGTGAACATTTTTACGAAAAATTTGAAAAAATAGCCTGCGGTTCACTTTCAGAAGCGCAAAGTTCTGCTGTGAGCGACATTGTGGAAGTTTTTGGAAGATGTGATTATATTCGCTTTGCAAAAGGTTCTGTCGATTCGTTTAAAAAGCCAGCTTCTCTTTACGAAGCGGTGCTTGCTGACGGAGAACGCGAAATTCTTGTAAACCGCTGTCTTAGCGCCATAAATTTTTTTACTTTTGAACTGGAGAATGAATCAAATGATAAGAATGCCAGTGTTTGAAAACCCGACTGCTTTTTTATTTTTGGCGGCGGTTCCTGCTCTTTTTATTCTCCGCCAGCTTAAAATTTTCAAAAAAATTTCTTTTCCAGTTGTTTTTGCGGATTGGAAAGGAAAAAGTTTTGTCTGGAAAGGAAAAGTTTCTGTTTTTTTTAACGCGCTTTCTGTTTTTTTGTGCGCGGCAGGTTATGCAAGCCTTGTCTGTGCTTTTGCCGACCCTGTAATTCAAAAACAGGAAAAAATTTATACTTCTAAGGGCGCAGATATTCTTTTTGTGCTTGATACGAGCCCTTCAATGTCAGCCCGCGATATTGCAAATATGACCCGTCTTGACGCTGCAAAACAGGGAATCCGCACTCTTGTAAACAACAACAGAGGCGCCGCTTTTGGACTTGTTGCCATGGCAAGCGAGGCCGCTGCGATTGTTCCGCCGACTGTTGACCATGAGCTTTTTTTGCGCCGTCTGGATTCTCTTGTTACAGGCGGGCTGGGAGAAGGAACTGCTCTTGGAATCGGTTTAAGCAGTGCCGTTTACCATCTTATAGCTTCTTCTGCTCCAAAAAAATGCGTTGTTTTAATAACCGACGGTGAAAATAACGCAGGTTCAATTCATCCTGACACAGCGGCAAATCTTGCTGCCCAAAATGGAATTACAGTCTACGCTTTTGGAATAGGAACAAAAGGAACAGTTCCAATTGAATATGTTGATCCAAAAACTGGCAAAGTTCATTCCGGCTATTACGATTCTGAATTTGATTCGTCTTCCCTTGAGGAAATTGCTCTTGCCGGCGGCGGAACGTATTTTGGAATAGAATCGACTGCCTCTTTTGCGGAGGCTCTTAATTCTGTCAGCCGGAAACAGAATGTTTTGCAGGCTTTTCACTATAAATCTTCAAACAGGCAGCTTTATTCATATTTTTTGATTTTTTCAGCGATTGTTTTTTTTGCAGCGTGGTTTATCCGCCGAATTTTATTGAAAGAAATTTAAAACTTAATCGAGGAGTTTTATGCTGGACATTCAAAGACCGTACGCTTTTTTTATTTTGTTGATTTTATTTGTTTTCTCCGCTTATGATTTGTTCCGCTACAAAAAAGTGGCAAAAAGTTTGGGTGTTGCAAATTTGATGAATAATTTCCAAAAAAATAAATCTTTCCGCCGTTTTAAAATTTCGATAATTTTGCGGACTATTCTGCGTTTTTTTGCCTGTGCATTTGCAGTTTTTGCTTTTGCAGGAATTTTCTGGGGAACAAACTCTGTCGCAGTTCAAAAAACTGGAGATGCGGTTGCCTTTGTTTTTGATATTTCCTGGAGCATGAATGCAAAAGACGCTCCTGGAGGTTTGACGAGACTTGAAGCGTCAAAACAATATGCCTGGAAACTTCTTGAAAAAATGAATGGAACATCTGTGAGCGTGGTTCTTGCAAAAGGCGATGGAATTATTGCCGTTCCTTTGACAGATGACAGGACAAGCGTTGATTCTATTTTAGAAAGCCTTTCTCCAACTTTAATGACGGCTGCCGGTTCTTCAATCGGAAAAGGAATTTCTTCTGCAATGCAGTCTTTTCCAAAAAATATGAGTCAGAACGCTCATGTCTGGGTTTTTACTGACGGAGATGAAACTGACGGCTCACTGTCATTTGCTCTTGACGATGCTGCAAGGTTTGGAATCCCTGTTACTTTGGTTGGTTTTGGAACTGCGCGTCCAGTTGAAATTCTTGCAGGAGATGGCGCTACAAAAGTAAAAACTTTTTTAAATGCTGAAAAAATGATAGATGCCGCTTCTGCTGCCAATAAAAAATCACTTTTGCCACGGCACCGTCTTAGTCCAGACAATTCGATTTCTTATGTTGCTGCCGATTCTGAAGGTTCTGCCTACGTTTTGCTAAATCAGCTTTCTGGAAAAAAAATGTCTGGAGAGTCTTTTGAAATTCAAAAGATTTCGCATCACAAGCTGTTTATTTTTCTGTCGATTGTATTTTTTATTTTTTCCTTTATAGTTTCCGAGCTTGATTTGAATTTTCTTTTTGGTTCTAAATCGTCAAAAAAAACGGCTGTTCTTGCGGTTTTTGCGGTTCTTCCGTTTTTTACCTCTTGTAAGTCCGAAAAATTTTCAGTTTTGAACGGAGTTTTTAACTGGTATCAAAAAAAATATCAGACGGCGACGGCGAATTTTTTGCGTTCGTATAACAATTCAAAACTTTCAGAAGATAAAATTCTTGCAGAGTATTGCGCTTACAATCTTGCTTCAACATACATCATGCAGGACGAGCTCGATGCCGCTTTAATCAGGCTTGAACAGGTTTCGCCAGAAGCAGATGAAAAACTCAAGAGTTCAGCTTTTTATAATGCCGGAATTATTGCAAACCGCCGCGGAGATTTTTCGCTTGCAAGGGAATATTTTAAAAAAGCGGTTCTTGCGGATTCTTCAAATTTGAATGCAAAAATCAACCTGGAATTTATTCAGCAGCAGCTGGAGACTCGAAATTCAAAGTCGGCAGAAAAAGAAATGACTTCTGTCAATGTTGAAAAAAACAATAATTCAATGGAAAATGCCGTTTTTAATCTTATTCAGCAGGAGGAAAAAGAACGATGGCAAAAACTTCAGTCAAACAAAAAAGATTCGTCAGTCGTGGATTATTAGTTTTTGTATTTTTTTTGATTTTTGCCTCTCTTTATGCAAAAACTCCGTCACCTGCTTTTATCCGCACATTAAAAGTAAAGGCGGACAATTCGTCGATTTTTACGGTATACGAAAACGGTTTTACGCTGAAAATTCCTGAAGTTGAGCCTTCTAACGTTCAGACCGATTTGCCGCAATTGCCGGAAGGAGTCCAGCTTGTTTCTTCAAAAAAAGAAGAATTTATTGGAGAAACAGGAATTCGTGGAACTGCTGTTCACCTTTGGTTTTCTTTTAAGAATACAGGTCCTGTTAGGCTTCCGCCTTTAATCGTAATTATTGGTTTTAGAACTTATTATATTCCGTTTGATGATATAACTGTTTTTGAAAATCCAGATTTGATAAATCCTCAGGCTTTTGTTGAATTTGTTTCCGGGGCAAAATTTGACAGAATTCTTGGAGATTCGAAAAAATTTACTGCAAGGGCAGGAGAAGAAATTATTTTTGAATTGAATTTGAAGTATTTTTCTCAGATAATTTCCTTTGACTGGAAATTGCCGAAAAATTCAATTTTTGAAGAAATAGAAACTTCTGAATATGTTAGTGGAAAATCTGTCGGAAGAAATTTTTCGGACAAAAGCCTTCCTGTCGCAAAATTCCGGTGGAAGCCGCTTGTTGAAGGAGAATACGATTTGCCGGAATTTGCTTTGACTGCGATTGCTTACAATGGAAGCCAGCGCACTGTAAAAATTCCGAATGTAGTTTTAACGGTTTTGCCGGCTTCTCTAAAAGTTGAAAACTCTGAAAACAAAATAATCGACAAAAAACTATTTAATTCGGCATTTTCTGAGCCAAAAAACACTGCTGGCGGTTTTACAAAAAAGAAAATTGGAATTGAAGATTGCAAAAAAATTGTGGAATTGCGCAGTTTTGAACGAAATTCTTTGTTTTCTGGAAAAGAAAAATTGGAACGCGAACAGCTTGAAAAGAAGTTTTCGCTTTCAAATAACGAAAATGAAATAAAAAAGCCTTTTGTAGAATTATTTGCTGTGTGCGGAATAGTTTTGCTGGTTTTGATGGTGATTTTTATTGTTTTAAAACGAAAAAGAATTGCAATTATGCTTGCGTTCTGCATGATTTTGGCATTTGTTGTGAGTTTTTATAAAGGAACTCAAGTTTTTAAAAAATATGGAATTTTTGCTGGAGGAAGCATAAGTCCTGTGCCGGAAGAAACAAGTTCTGGCGTTCAGAATTTTTACGGTGGAATCCGTGTAAGAATTTTAGAAAAAACAAGCGATTATTTTTATATAGAATCGTCGGAAATAAACGGCTGGGTAAAAAAAGAGCTTGTCTTTGAAATAAAATAATTTACTGAAAAGCGGCAAGGATAGGAGTGGCGGCGTAGGCCGTTGCGGAACTTTGTGGAGCAATGAAGGCGAACGCCGGAACCACGGATAGCCTGATTTTTGCTATGCAAAAAGCCGCCCGATAAAAATTTATTGGAGGAAAAAATGGATTTTGGTGATATTTTGACACAATGGGCGGAAACTCAAAAAAAAGAAAAATCTGCTGCAAAAAGGCCTGCGGTTCAGGTTAGCCATAAAAAAGCAAATGCGCCGACTCCCGAAGAAAAAAAACTTGCCGCTCAAAAAAGCAAAAAAACTTTGGAAGGCCGGATGCTTGCGGATTCAAAAAAAACAGTTAATCCAATGGAACTTTGGCTGCGCCGTTATGGAACTGTTGATAAAGACCGTTTGAACGAAGAAAGCGAAGAAGCGTCAAAAATGGAAAATCGCAATTACTTAAAATCTATGCGTCCTGAAGCAAGAATTGATCTGCATGGCTTTACCCGGGACGAAGCCTGGGCAAAGCTTGAAGCTTTTGTAAACGATTGCCTTAGGCGCGGAATAAAAAAGATTGAAATTGTTCACGGAAAGGGAATCCACAGCCACGGAACGGATCCTGTTTTGGGCGCAATGGTGCGGACTTTTATTGAGCAGAATAAACATTTGGGTGTGAGCGGACACAACGACAGAAATCATGGCGGTTCTGGAGCAACCTGGGCTTTGTTAAAGTAAGTTTTAAAAAACTGTTTTTACTTGTAACTGTGGGGAATTTTGATTATTTTAATTGCAGAACGTTTTATAATAAAAGAAGTAAAAACTTAAGGAAGTAGTATTGGAAGATTTATACGCAGCATTGGGAGTTTCTAAAGATGCGTCTCAGGACGAAATAAAGTCGGCTTACAGAAAACTTGCTATGAAATATCATCCTGACCGGAATCCAGGTAATAAAGAAGCCGAAGAAAAATTCAAGAATATAAGCGCTGCTTACGATGTTTTAGGTGATGAAACTAAGCGCCGTAATTATGACAGTTTTAGTGCTTTTGGTGCTCAGTCTCAGCAGTCGTATAATCAGCAATACAATCCTTGGGGGCAGCAAAGTTCTTATGGCGGTCAGTCTTATCAGGACGATCCGTTTTGGCAGTGGGCGCAATATGGCTGGAAAAACGAGAATTCGCAAAACGGTCAAAACCGCACATATTATTATAAATATGAAGAAAAAAAATACACTCGCGCCGAATGGTTCGGGCAACTTTTGAAAAATGCGGCAATTTTGCTTTTGAGCATGTATTTTATGAGATTTAGTTTTTTTATAATTCCTATTGGTCCTATTTTATGTATTGCAGGAATCGTAAAGGGGCTTTCTGGAATGACAAAAAGCCTTAAAGGAATTTTTGCGAGAAAGACAAAATAAAAAATAGCTTTGTAGATTTAGATTTACAGAATAGAAAAAAAAGGCCATTGAGCGGTTAAAAACCGAAATGACCTTTTTTTTGCAATCGACAGTTTTGACTAGCGTTCGCGGAAAATTATGCGTCCGCGGTTCAGGTCGTATGGAGAGAGTGCAACTTTTACGCTGTCTCCTGGAACAATCTTAATGTAGTGTTTGCGCATTTTGCCTGAAAGATGTGCCATGATGATATGTCCGCCGTTTTTAAGCTCAACGCGGAACATTGTGTTTGGCAGCGCCTCTTTTACAATTCCTTCAACTTCTATAGCTTCTTCTTTAGCCACATTTCCTCCAAAAAAAGTTTGCCTTTTTGTTAGTTCTTTATTATATTTATTATCTACTTATAAAAAATCTTGTCAACGGGAGACGGATATGGAAAAAACATTTGTTGAAAAAATGAAAGAAAAATTAATTGAGCAGAAAAATACGATTCTTGGATCTCTTGCTGCACAAAATGAAGATTACAAAAAAATTGTCGAAGGCGGAGAGTCTGGAGATGAAGTTGATGTTGCTTCTGATGTTGTAGATGGTCGTTTGCTTGAATCGCTTGGCGCTCAGGATTCAAACCGCCTGCAAATGATAAATAATGCGCTTGATCGCATTAAACAGGGAACTTATGGCCGTTGCCTAGTTTGTAAGAAAGAAATTCCTGAAGAAAGACTCGAAGCGATTCCTTACGCTTTTATGTGCATTAACTGTCAGAGCCGCAACGAAAGACAGAATCGCTAAATCTTATATGTGATTATATTTTTATTTTTCGGGTATGCAAGCTCTGTGTACCCGATTTTTTTTGCAAGAGCAACAGCTTCTTCAAATGCGCAATCTAGCGTTTCGGCGGCATGCGAATCCGAGTTGACCATTATCGGGACGTTTTGTTCGTGCAAAAGCGTTAAAAAATATTCTGACGGGTATGGAAGTGTTAAAAATCCGCGGCTTATTGCGCCTGTATTTATTTCGCAGATAACTCCAGCATGGCTTATGGATTTTGCAGTTTCTTTAAGTTCGTTTTTGTACCAGCCTTCATTTTCGTTAAAAAATGGATTTTTCTGGTTGAATTTGCGGACTAAGTCTGCGTGGCCGATTACCGAAAAATTACATTCCGAAAGCATTTTTCGCTCTGATTTAAAATAATGGCAGATCATTTTTTTTGCATTGCCTGAGTAAACGTTTTTTATTCCTTCAAAAAGTTTTTCTGCGCTCCAGTCGACAGGCATGGTTTTTTCTGGAGAGTTTTCACCATTGTACAGATAATGAATAGAACCGATTAAAAAGTCGGGAGAAAATTTTTTATAAGCGTCAAAATCCGGTTTGCAAAAAGGCGGAATATAGTCTGCTTCAAAACCACAGAAAATTTCTATTTGATCCGCATATTTTTGTTTTAGAGAGTTGATTTCTTGAGTGTATTTTTCAAATTCATCTTTTTTTATGCTGTCGCCAAAAGAAAACGGCCAGGTTGAATGGCTCGAAAAACCTAAAATCTTAAAACCTTTTTTTATGGCAGAAATGACATTTTCTTCCGGTGTGTTTTTTCCGTCGCAAAATGTGGAATGTGTGTGAAAATTTACTTTTAATGGCTTTGAATCTTTTCTTAAATCAAAAAAATCTTTCATTTTTTTACTGCCTGTTCTTCTCTTATGAATTTTGCTACAAGTTTTTTAAAGCGGACATATTCATGCTTAAATTCTTCCAGATTGAATCTGCAGCTTGCGATGTCATTTGTTTTTGCCGTAAGATTTAGTCTGGAAGCGTATTCTGCAAGCAATTTTGCGCTTACCGTGCCAGAACTGCCTTTTAGAGAATGACCCAGTGCGCGTAATTTTTCAAAATCTTTTGCTTCAACAGCCATTTCCGCTTCTTTTAAAAGTCGGTTTGTCTGTTTTGCAAAAATTTTTAATACTTCGATTGCAGACGCAATATCACCGCCTGTAGTGTCCAAAAAATCTTCTTTGTCCCATGCCGTTTTTTTTGCAGAAATTTCTGGTTCGAGGGTTGTTACAGATTTTAAAACAGGCAAATCTATAATTGGAATCCAATTTTCGAGAATAGTGCGGATTGTGTTGCTTTTGAACGGCTTTACAAGAATGTCGTTTATGCCACTTTTTTTGTATGTTTCAAAATCGTTTGAGTCGTTATTTGCCGTACACGCGATGATAATTCCTTTGTAGCCGGATTTTCGGAGTTCGATAGTGGCTTCAACTCCATTTTTTACAGGCATTTGAATGTCCATAAAAATTATTTCAATGTTTGGATTTTGTTTAATCTGTTCAACTGCCTGCTGCCCGTCTTCTGCTAAAAAAACATCTGCTCCAAAATTCCGCAAAAAAGTTTCGATTAACTTGCTGTTTACAGGATGGTCTTCTGCAACGAGAACTCTTTTGTTTTTTGCAACAGATGAATCATCAACCGGATCAAGAGTCATAATCATGTCGTCGTTTGCAAGTTCCAGTTCAACAATGTTGTTATTTTTTTTGACTGTACTTTCCTTTAAAAGCTCAAATACTTTTCTTCGCTTTAATGGCTTGTAAAGGTATCCTTCAAACCAGTTGAGCATTTTCATTTTTGCTTCGCCTTTCATTTGGCCTTCTGGTACAAGAAGGTAAAGTTTTGGCGTGTTTTTTATTTTTTTTTCATTGTGAATTTCGCTTGCTAAATGCCAGCCGTCCATTGCTGGCATGATCATATCGATAAAAACGAGATTAAATGGATTTTTTTGAGCTTCTGCGTTTAAAATAAGTTGAATTGTGTTTTGAGGTTGTGTTGTCGATTCAATATTAAAGATTCCTGCGGCATTTAGAATTTTTATAAGTGAATTTGATGCTTTTTGGTTATCGTCAATTATTAAGATTTTAGATTTTTTTTGAGAGGAAACTGTTTCTCTTTGTTCAAAATTTTCAAATCCAGGATTTTTTACAATTGGCAGTGTAAACCAAAAAATTGACCCCTCGTCTTTGTTTGGCTTTACGCCGATTCTGCCATTCATTAAATGTACAAGATTTTTGCTGATTGAAAGTCCGAGTCCTGTTCCGCCGAATTTGCGGTAAGTAGAAATATCACCCTGGTAGTAATTTGTAAAGATTTTTTCTTTTTGTTCTTTTTTTATGCCGATTCCAGTATCTTTTATCGTGAATAAAATATTTTTTGCCGCTTTTTTTAGTTCAAGATGAATATAGCCGTGATTTGTGAATTTTACAGCATTTTTTAAAAGATTTAAGATTATCTGCTGAATTCTGACAGGATCGCCGCAAATTATCGAAGGAATTGAAAAATCAATGTCCGTAATAATTTCAAGTCCGCGGTTAAACGCTTCGATGCTGATTAAATCTACGACCTGCTCCGTAAGTTCGACAATGTTAAAAGGAACTGACTCCAGCTTAAACTGGTCGGAACGGATTTTTGTAAAATCCAAAATATTGTTTGCAAGGTCGAGCAGAACATCTGCGCTGAATTGAATTTGGCGTATGTATTCGCGCTGTTCGTCGTCCATGCTTGTGTTTTGCAAAAGTTCAACCGTGCCGATAATTGTTTGGATTGGTGTTCGGATTTCGTGAAGTGTGCTCGCAAGATAACGGCTGGCTTCGTCAATCGCACTGAAAGAGTTAGAATTTTCCATTTATGATTTCCAGTGCTTTTTGAATTATAAAATCAGGTTTTTGAGGTTTTACAATATAAGTTTTTACACCGAGCGAAAGCGACTGAACAATAAGTTCCCTCTGTGCCGACTGTGAATAAACGATTATCGGACTTTTTATGTTGAATTGCTGCAAGTTTTTTAAAATATCAAAACCGCTTATTCCTGGCATAAAAATATCAAGAATAATTAGAGTGTAATTATTTGTTTTTGCAGCCTGTAAAAATTCAGTTCCGCTTGAGAAAAGATCACATTCAGCATTTATAGATTTAAAACTTAGCGAAAGCAGCTGTCGGACGACTGCATCATCATCGACAATTGCAATTTTAAACGGCTGAATACCGTCTTGTTCTTCTTCGTGTTCTGCAGTTCCTGTATCTGAATAAAAACGCATTTCTACAGAACCTTCGTCTTCTGAACCTGTTGATGTTAAAATCTGATCTGAAATTATGTCTTGAACTGTTGATTCTGAACTGCTTTCAACCAACGAATTTAAAACTTCGTTTAAGTTTGAAACGACCTCTACACCGTAATATTCTGTATGTCCGTCAACGAATTCTTTTGCAAAAGTGTCTAGCGAAAGAACTTTTAAGTTTTTTCGTTCAATTCTCTTGTCTGCAAGAATATTATCAAAAAGGAGCTCAAGGTTTGAGCCGTCGACAAAACTCAGAGAAAGGCCTGTCATCATTACTATAACTTTCGGAGAATCCAGACGATTTTTGTCCATAAGTTCTGTTAGCTTGTATTTTAGGAGGGCCATTTTTTCGCGATTAAGCCCTTGTGCAATTTCAATAAAAATAATGTTTTTGTTCAGGTGAATTTCAAGCACGCACGGAGTTATGTCCATTGTAAATGCAGAACGCAAAATTTGTCCGATTGATTCAAAAAAAAAGTCGAATTTGATTGGTTTTGTAAAATATTTTGCAACACCGTAATGAATAAGCTGTGCAACACGTTCCTTTTCGATTTTTGGACCGGAAATAATCATTGGAATTTTGACTGTATTCGGATTTGACGCTTTTTTATCCAAAAATTCCTGCATATCGTCAATCGAAGTTTCAATATCCAAAATAATCAGGTCAGGCAGGTCGTTCGCCATTTTGATTACGGCATCGCGGTGTCCCTGCGCAGTTTCAACCTCAATTTTTTCTTCGTTAAGTTTTTCTGTTAAAAATTCCCTGAACATTGGGGTTGCGTCTATGATTAAAACCTGTTTTTTTGGAAACTGTGCCATACTTTGATTTTAGAATAACTCTATCGAATTTTCAATTAAAATCTTTTGATAGAAGATTTTGTTTTAACGAAAAATTAACAGAATTGCAGACACTCTTTCTCTTTTGGTTTCTTTGGAATTGCAAAATTCTTTCTTCAACTTTGAGTTTTTGGAAAATTCAAAAAAAACACCTCCCAAGAAACTTTATTTGTGCTTCTTTAGGAGGTGTACTCTAGAAGGTTAGTTTTATTGACTGATTTTTGGTTTTGTCAATTTTTTACGACAAGCTTATAAAGCCGTCTGAACGTAATTCTGTTAAATTTTGAACAAGTCGATTTCTGAACCGATTTTGTCGATAGAATCTTTCACTTTGTGCGAAATATCCGAAAGTGATTCTTCTGCCGCGCTGATTCTTTCGGCCCCTTCGCTCATATTTGACATGCTGTCGCTCATTTTTACCGTAATCTCTTTTAGAGAGTTGATTTCGTTCATGATTTTTTCGTTGCGGTCTTCCATCTGTTTTGAAGAAGAGCGTACATTGTTTGTACTTTCGTTCATGTCTTTGAGAGAATTTACAATTTGTTCTGAACCAATCTGCTGTTCATTCATTGCGCCCTTAATCTGCACAACAAGCTGGTCTGTTTCATGAATTTTGTTTGAAACAAGAGCCAGCGCTTTGCCAGATTCTGTTGCTGAAGAAACAACGTTCGTAATTGAATCGCGGATTTTGTCGAGTTGTTCTCCAATCGTTTTTGATTGCAGCGATGAAGTTTCTGAAAGTTTTCTAATTTCGTCTGCAACAACGGAGAATCCTTTTCCTGCTTCGCCAGCATGCGCTGCTTCGATTGCCGCATTCATTGCAAGAAGGTTTGTTTGTTCCGCAATCGAAGCAATTACAGAGTTTGCCTCCTGAAGCATTTTTGACTGGCCCTCAATAGAAGTAATTTGGTCGTTTACATCTTGCTGTTTAGAAAAACCTGCCTGTGCGTTTGCTGTAAGTTCTTCGAATGAAAGTGCCATTTTGTCGACAGAACTGTTTACGCTTGCAATGTTTCCAACCATTTCTTCGACCGCCGCAGTTGCTTCGTTTACACCGCTTACCTGTTTTTCAATCATATCGTTCAAAACCGTAATTGAATTTGAAATTTCGGAAACTGAACTAGCCGTTTGGTGTACGCTGTCGTTTTGGAACGAAATTTGATTTCGAATATTGGAAAGATTTTGAATTATATTTGAAATTGAACTTGAAGTTTCTGTCGTAGTTTCGGACATCTGGCTTCCGGCAGAATAAAGAGTTTCTTTTGAACTCTTTATTTCTCCTACGATTTGCTGCAATTTGTCGCAGAAAAAGTCAAATTGAATTACAAGATCGCCAATTTCATCGCGGATAAGCAGCTTTACACGTTTTGTAAGGTCTGCATCTCCGCTTGCCATATCTTTGAGCGTATTTGTTACATTATAAATTCGCCACATAAGCCAGCGTACAAAAAATCCGCCGATTGTAATGATGAGCGCACAAAGGATACATACTACTGGAATAACGATTGTTCCGGTTTTTGCACGGATTGCTTCGATTGATTCAATGCTCTTTGCAATAAAGAACATTCCTGTAATCTTTCCGTCGCCTGATGTAATCGGGAAATAATATCCGTAGTACGAACGTCCGCTTATATCGACAGGTCCTGCAAATGCATTTCCTTCGTGGAGAACTGTTTCTTCAACAAAACTGTCGTCGAGCTTAGTTCCAGCGAGAGAGTTGCCGTCTGAATCCTTTAATGTTGTAGCAGTGCGAATATCATTTTTCAAAACAGTGCATTCAACGTTATAACTTCTTGCAATATAATCAATTATATGAGTTGTAGAAAGATCGTATCCTGTAACAACGGTTCCAAAAATTTTCCCGTTTATGTAGATTGGTTCGCTAGCGATTATTGCATAATTGAAATTTGCAACGCCCTCAATTCCGATTGATGACTCTCCAGAAAGAGCGTTTGCAACTGTTCCAATGTACGAAACGTCTACACCGTCTGTAACATTTGCGCCGCCGCCTTTTAATACTCGTCCGCGGGAATCTGTTACAAACATAAAGTCAATTTCCGAATCGTCTACAAAAGATTTTACAGCGTGCTGCAGCGCATAAGATGAATCGTATTCAATTGCATTTAGAAGTTCAGAATTGCGTGCAAAAAGTTTAGAGTAGTGAGAAAGATCGTTTTCTCTCGAAGTTATATAAAGTTCAACCCCGTCTGCAGTGTGGTTAAGATCTTCTATTGTGTTGTCAATCATCTTGCTGTTAAAAATTCCTAGCGAGAGAATGCAGACACCGATTGAACTAATAACTACGCCTGCACCGATAAAAAGCATTAACTTTGTAGAAATTTTCATGTTGCGTTTTGCTTTTGTGTCGAATCGGTCAAGTTCTTTTTTTGCCATTTTTATCCTCTTACATATAAAAAACTATTGTCTCGCCATCTTAAGGAAGCGTTCCATGCCATTCTTTTTGGCAAACTCGTCCTGAATAGGAAGAGCAATAGCTTTGAATGCTGCTGTGTCGATGTCGCTGTTTTCTACAACAACTGCTCCTTCAGCAATAGTTTTTGCTTTAGAACCAGATGCCTGTTCAAAAGTCTTTTGGCGTTCAACCTGTGTAGCGTAAGCGGCGGCCTGTTCAATCCACTTTTTCTGCGATGGAGTAAGCTTATTGAAGAAATCTCCGTTTACAAGCATAAGGCGGGTTGTAAAGTCGTGTTCTGTTTCGCAGATATATTTTCCGTTTTTTGCCTTGTGATGATTTTTTAAGCTCATATTTGTGTAGTCGTTTTCTGCAGAATCAACTTTTCCAGTGTTCAAAGCATCGTAAAGAACGCCCCAGCCGACTGAAGCAGGAATTGCGCCGCAGCCTTTCCAGAACTGCTGCTGAACTGGCGAGCTTCCGATTCGGATTGTCATGCCTTTTAAATCTTTTGGAGAATGAATTGGTTTTTTACCATAATAGTTTCTTACGCCGGCAGACCAGTATCCAAGAATCTGAATTTTGCCGTTTGTTTTCTGGTTTACGATTCCTGCAAGCTCTGAGCCGAACGGACCGTCCAGAACTTTTCCCCAGTGCGCAAAATTGTTAAAAAGATAGTTGAGCGAGAAAATGTCAACTTCTGCGACGCCAAGACTCGTAAGGTATCCTGGAGAAATTACTACGATGTTTGCTTCTCCGCTCTGGAGCTTTTTAAAAAGCTCGCCTTCGTCTTCGCTCATAGTTCCGTTGTAAAGAGTTGCAGTTGCTCCTCCGCCAGAAACTTGCTCAAGTTTGTCCTTAAATGCTTTTGCGCCAAAAGTGTAAGGATTGTCATCTGCGGTCTGATTGTGAGCCAGAGAAACTGTAATTTCGAGGGAGCGTGATTCAGTTTTTTTTGAAGCAGATGTTTTTGTTTTTGCAGAATCTCTTGAGATTACTTTTCCAGCCCGTGCAGCGTGCATTGAAAATGTTGCCGAAAGCATAAGTGCTGCAGCAATAACCGATTTTAAATTTTTTTTCATTTTAATCTCCCATAAAAAGTCAAGATTAAAACTTCAGTTTTAGAATTGACTTTTTAAATTGTTTCGCAACGAAGTGAGAAACAACAGATGATAAGAAAGTTTGCAACGCAAACTTGTAAAGATAAAAAATTGATTTTTTTAACACATTTTTAATATAAATATAATAATTTATAAAAATAACTCTGTCAAAAAAAATAGATTTTGGTCAAAATTTTATAAAAATTAACAAAAATAATTCCAACATACCAGATTATTGACCTCTTTTTTATTTTTTTTGTAAAATATGATAGCTTAATTTAAAAAAAAGTGGAGGAACCATCTATGAAAGATGTAGCAGAAGCCTTTGACGATTATTGGAAGACTCATTTTGAAAACCTTGTTCTTCCTATAAATCAAAAAAGCGAAATGAAAAAAATTGCTTTTCACGCATACAAAGAAGGTTATAAACGATTTGAACGTGAACATCTGACCGAAAAATCAGAAAACAGCGATACATTTTCCGCTTAATTTTTATCTGGACGAAATTTTTTGTCTAACCGGCTGCTTTGGGTTTGCTCGCGCGCATTGCGGCTGTCAATTTTTGTGTCTGCGAACATATTTTCTGCAAAAAAAAACATCAACAGTTTGATATTCATTTTTGACAGCCGCAACTAAAGCCCGCCGCATCCGGCGTAAGAAAAACTTAAAAAATTAAATTTCAGGTTTTTCAGTTGTTTTAATTTTTATAAAAATCCATACACCGAGAATTACCGCAAGCATTCCGCTCAAAAAGTTGCTTATTCCCATTACGATTCCGGCGGATTCGCTTCCGAAATTTGTAAATTTCTGAAGAATAATCAAAACTGGCACCCGGAAAACAAAAATTCGGCAAAAATTCATAAAAAGCGTTATTCTTGTTTTTCCAAAACCGTACATGAGCGACAGAACCGAAGCGTTTATTCCAAGAGGAATTGCGCCCCAGGCTTCCCAACGGTAAATTCCTTTTATCATTTCCTGAAATTTCAGGTTGTCTCCTGCAAAAAATTTCGAAATCTGTTCAAGGCACAAAAGGGAAATACTCATCAAAACAACTCCAATGATAAGGTTGCAGATAAGTTCGCACCAAAAGGCTTTGATTGTCCTGTTAAATTTTTTGGCTCCGCGGTTTTGGCTTATTACGGCGCTTCCGCCTTCCTGAAAACCATTTTGAGGCATAGTCGTAATTCCGCCGATGTTGTTAGAAATTCCGAGGGCGCCGACTGTCTGCGGTCCATAAACCGTGCACATTGAATTTACGATTACTTTTCCCATTGCAAAAGCCGCTTTTTCGATTATTACAGGAATTGAAAGTTTGAGCATTGGATTTACAATTTCACTTTTAAACGAAACCGCTTTTGCCGAAAAACTGAAAAGATTGCCTTTTTTTGTCATTACAACAATTGCTGTAAAAAGAACCGTCAGCTGCGAAATCAAGGTTGCAACTGCAATCGCTGTAATTCCAAGACGAAAAATATATACGAAGATTGCCGTCAATGCGAGCTTTGAGGCGACGATTCCCATATTCATATAAAGAATTCTTTTTGAATTTCCGCGCGCGCGTTCAATCGAAATGTATATGTTGTTAAAAAATGTTATTACAAGCGCAAGAATTTCGATTCTAAAGTAAGTGCTTCCTATCAAAATAAATTCTTCAGGAGTTTTCATAAAACGTAAAAATGCAGAAGCTGCCGGCAAAAGAAAGAGCAAAATTGCGCTGCCCAAAATTGCGCACATTGCAACCATTGTGGAAACTCTCTTGCTTACGAGTTCCCAGTCTCCAGCACCGTACGCTTCGCTTACTTTTATGCTCGCGCCGACTGCAAGACCGCTTCCAAGTGCGGAAAGCATAATCTGAATCTGGCCAATGTACGCAACCGAAGAAACTGCCGTTGCAGAAATATGCGCGGCCATCATCGTGTCGAAGACTTTAAAAATTTGTGTAAGGCTCTGGTACAGGGCGAGCGGAATGCAGACATAAAGAATTACATGAAACATATTTCCGTTTAGGGAAAATTCACGGAATTTTTCGTCTTTTTTTGAAAGTTGAACACTCATTTTTTTCGTCCTTTATATTTTATTATTTAGATTTTTTAACACAACCTTAATAAATTATATGCCAAAATAAAATGTAAAAAAGCGTGATTTTTATGAAAGATTGCATTAAACTACAGAAAATTTATGATTATCAAAAAACGGTAAAAAAATGAACCAGAAAGTATTTGATAATGCACGAAACGCATTTTACCGCGACACTGTAAAGGATTTTGACATAGTTTTTAAGAACAAAGAAGTTTCGATGGGAAACAGCCATTATCATCCGTATTTTGAAATTTGCTGCGTAAAAAAAGGACAGTGCAGAATTTTTGTCGACCACAATCTTTTTTTTGTGAATGAAGGCGAAATTGTAATTCTTCCGCCGTCAACCTTGCACAGAAATCAATATGAAAAAGAAATGCCGGCGGAAAGAGTCAATTTGAGTTTTACTCAGGAATTTGTCGAGCCTTTTTTGCGTCTTCTTATGCCGAATTTTTTAGGAAAAACTATGGTTTTGGGAAAGATGAGCTTTTCTGGAAAAGAAAGAAGAGAATTTTTTTATGTTTTGGATTTGCTTTTAAAAGAAAAAGAAAAAAGCGATTTTTACAGCGGCTTGAACATTCACGGACTGATTCTTAGTCTTTTTTCTATGATTGGACGCAACGGAAGCAATATAAAAAAAGAAGAGCTTATTGATCAGACGACGGCTTCGGTTCAGAAAGCTGCAAAATTTATTTTTGAAAACTATGCGCAAAAAATTACACTTAACGAGGCTGCTGGAATTGCAGGAATGTGCAGCACATATTTTTCTAGAAAATTTATGGAAGTGACAGGCTATGGTTTTAAGGAATACCTGACAAACGTGCGCATAAAGCGAAGCCAGGAAATGCTTATAACTGGAAAACTGACCGTAACGCAGATTGCTTTTGCCTGTGGCTTTGCCGATGCGAATTATTTTGGCGATGCGTTTAGAAAATGCACTGGCTGTTCTCCCAGAGAGTTTCGTAAAAAGTACAATCTGCCTGAAATTTAAAAAGAAAAATAGATTTTTTATAACAATTTTTTTATTTTACGGGCATGGAATACCGTGTTAGTATTAAATCGTGGTCAGGAAAGAGATGAGGACTTAGCACCGGCCGCACGTAGAGGAGACGCTTATGTTGCCGACAAAAATATCAGACCTTTTAGAGGTCAAAAACTAGACATAATCTACCTGCAGTTACGCAGGAACTGAATATTGTGCCAACAGACTAAATGTGTTTTGTATGGCGTTTATACATACCGGGATGAGCTCCCGGTTTTTTTGTTTTAAACTGAGTTTTTGTTTTTTGAAATTACCAGAAAATCCGCAATTTGTGTTTTTGGAAGAAAATTGTTTATGAACAAAAAAAATTAGCCCTGGCTGTAGCAACGAAGTTGAGGCGGATGCTGAGTTTTGCGAAGCTGCCGCCTCAATGGAGCGGAAGCGGAATTGCGAAAGACGGGTTTGACAAAAAATTGCGCTCCAGAATAGCTCACCTTTAAATAAGATTTTATATGCAAGTTTGGCGTTGTTTATGTTATCATAAGTTTTGAGGTAAGAATTATGTTTGATGATGATATTTATACTACTGGCGATGATGATTTGGACGATTTTGATTACTATGTTTCTTACATCAAGGCTTTGGAAGAGGAGCTGGTAAGCAAAGGCGACATTGTGCGTGAACTTATGGATGAATTTGACATTGAAAAGGACGAGGCTGTAAAAATTCTGAAAAAGTATCTGCGGGAAAAGTCTGACGATGATGATGACGATGAAGAAGATGACATTGTTGAGGACGATGATTATAGCGATGGAAACAGGGAAAATTAATCGTTAAAATATAAAAGCTCTTGTAAAAAGCTTGTCATATTGGTAATCTTATAAATGAAGGCGGGTGCGTTGTACCTAAGCCATCTCTCTGGAGAGTCCTTGTAATGTGGCAAGGCGCCGAAGGGTTAAGGTTATAAGAACCGATATCTCAGGCAAACGGACGGAGCTTAAAAAAGTTCTACTCACTCTAGAGAGCCTGCCCGATGAGACAGGCTCTATTTTTTTCTCTGCGCTAGTTTTGCAGGGATTTTTTATTCTCAAGGAGAACACTATGACTTCATCGGTGTTCACAAAAATCAATTCTGTTTTAGATGCTATTGACGGTTTTGTGTGGGGACTTCCTCTCATAATTCTGATTCTTGCAACCGGCATCTTTTTGACAATTAGGCTTAGAGGCGTTCAGTTCTCTCAGCTCAAATTTGCAATTAAATCTATTTTCCGCAAATCTGATTCAAAAGAGGGAGGAGAACTTTCTTCTTTTAAGAGCCTTTGTACTGCGCTTTCTGCAACAATTGGAACTGGAAACATTGTCGGTGTTGCTACCGCCATTGCGCTTGGCGGACCTGGTGCGCTTTTCTGGATGTGGCTTGCCGCGCTTTTGGGAATGGCCACAAAATATTCTGAATGTCTTTTAGCTATTCATTTCCGTGAAGAAAAAGCAGACGGCCATATTCTCGGCGGTCCTTTCTACACTTGTGAAAAAGGAGTTGGCGCAAAATTCCCTCGTCTTGGAAAAGTTCTCGCAATTTTGTTTGCAATCTTCGGAACTATGGTTGGTTTGTTTGGAATCGGAACTTTCAGTCAGGTAAATTCAATCACGACCGCAGTTGAAACATTCTCTTCTACTGTTGTCGGCGGTGCCGCTCTCGCTACTGTTTCAATTCCTGGAATTGGAACATATTCTGTTGTTGTAGTAATTGCTTCTATTGTTCTTGCAATTTTGGCCGCGCTCGTAATCATTGGCGGTCTTAAAAGAATTTCAAATGTTGCGGCTGTAATTGTTCCTGCAATGGCTGTTGTTTATTTTGTGTTTGGTGTTTTTGCAGTTTCTTGCAATATTTCTCATGTTACAGAGGCTTTTGAGAGAATCTTCCAGGGCGCATTTGGCTTTAAGGCTGTTGCCGGTGGCGCTGTAGGCGCAATGATTGTTGCAATGCAGAAAGGTATTGCCCGCGGTATTTTCTCGAACGAAGCCGGACTTGGTTCAGCTCCAATTGCTGCTTCTGCTGCAAAGGTTGATTATGCGGTTCAGCAGGGAATTATCTCAATGACTGGAACTTTCTTTGATACAATCGTAATCTGTACAATCACAGGTCTTACAATTGTAATCGGTGGAATTTTGAATCCTGAAATTCTTGACCCTGAAAAATTCCAGGGATTTGCAATTACAAACGCTGCATTCCACGCTTTGCTTCCACGCATTCCTGGCGTTGTAATTTCGTTTGTTTTGATGGCCTGCCTTATTTTGTTTGCATTTACGACAATATTGGGCTGGGATTATTATTCAGAACGCTGTATCGAATATCTTTCTAAAGGAAAAATGGCTCCAGTAAAAATCTACCGTTGGCTTTATATTGCCGCTATTTTTATCGGTCCTTATATGACTGTAAGCGCTGTTTGGACAATTGCCGACATCGTAAACGGACTAATGGCAATTCCAAATATTATTTCTCTTCTCATTTTGAACGGAATTATCGTAAAACTTACAGCAGATTATTTCTCTGGAAAGCGCATCTATTCAATTGGATACGATTTTTGGAACAATCCTGTTGCTGACTCAGAACAAAACTAAAAAAATAGAGTTCAGTTAAAAAATGGAAAATTTCCCCGGAAGGCAGAAGCTTTTCGGGGATTTTTTTTGACAAAATTTTTTGAACGAATTTTGCTGTAAAAAATGTTTTGTGGTAGAATGAGCCTATGAATATTTCTGTTTTTCTTGCGCCAGGGTTTGAAGAAATCGAAGCTCTGACGGTTGTTGATTATTTGCGTCGTGCTGGTCAAAATGTTACGACTGTTAGCGTGCCGGAAGACGGCTGTGTTGATGAGCAGATTGTTGTAAAAGGCAGTCATGGAATTCCTGTTATTGCTGATATTCTGCTTAAAGATTACATAAGAAAACTGGACGGTGAATTGACCGATGCCATTTACTTTCCTGGCGGAATGCCTGGAGCAAAAAACTTAGCAGATAACCAGTTTTTGTTTACTTTTACGATTAGAATGGCGCGAGGTGGAAAAGTTGTTGCTGCAATTTGTGCTGCTCCTGCTGTTGTTCTTGCTCCAACTGGAATTTTGGCTAACCGAAAATGGACATGCTATCCGGAGATGGAAAAAGAACTTGATAAATGGTGTGGAAGTGCGCTAAAAGCTGAAGAATTGACCGAAAATTCAACTCACATAAAAAATGTTCCGTTTGTTTTAGATAACAATGTGCTTACGGGGCGCGGACCTGGAACTGCCGAACAGTTTGCAATGAAATTTGTTGAACTTCTTTGCGGAGAACTTGTTGCAGAAAAAATCCGTCAAGGGGCTTGCCAGAGATAAATTTATAAAACAGTTTGTTTTTTATAAAAAAGGCTGTCTGAAAGTTTGTGGATTTTTTTTTAATTGCCACAGGTTCAGACAGCCATTTTTTTAGTAAAAAATTATGCGTTTTTAGCGCAGTTTTTAATTAAACTACGGCCTTACGATGATTTTTGCAAGTTCTGGATTCTTCTCAAGTTCCTTTACAAGTGCAGCCTCGCGCGCCTTGTTTCTGTAAGCTGGATCCTGGAAAGAATATGTGAAGTTTGTGTGAACATCGTATGTTCCGTTCATGATTGCGAATGCATCTTCTGTCATGACAAGCTCTTCGTCTGTAGGAATTACGAAAACCTTTACTTTTGAGTCGTCGGCAGAAATGCAAGTCTCAGCGTTGCCTGTGTTTGCAAGCTCGTTCTTTTTTGGGTCGATTTTTACGCCCATCCACTCAAGACCTTCGAGAGCGCGTCCGCGGATCAAAGCAGAGTGCTCGCCAACGCCTGCTGTGTAGACAATCGCGTCTACAGGGCCGATAGCAGCCATGTAAGCTCCAAAGTATTTTTTGAGGCGGTAAACTTCCATGTCAACTGCGAGCTGCGCGTCCTTGTTGCCTTTTTCAGCAGCGTCCGCAATGTCGCGGCGGTCAGAAGAAAGTCCTGTGAGTCCGAGAAGTCCGGATTTCTTGTTCAAAGCGTTGTCCATCTCTTCAACAGTCATTCCAGTCTGGCGCATGATATAGAAAGGAAGAGTAACGTCAACGTCGCCTGTGCGGGTTCCCATAACGAGTCCCTCAATCGGTGTGATTCCCATTGATGTGTCAAAGCAGCAGCCGTTCTTGACTGCGCACATAGAAGCGCCGTTTCCAACGTGGGCGATGATTACATTTGTGTCTTTTGGCGCTTTGTGAAGAAGAACAGAAGCGCGTTTTGCTGTGTAGAGGAATGAAGTTCCGTGGAATCCGTAGCGGCGCGCAGCGTATTTCTCGTACCATTCTTTTGGAACAGCGTAGCGGTAGCTTGCAGGAGGCATTGTCTGATGCCA
>DLLE01000004.1:35646-54856 GCA_002477955.1 Treponema sp. UBA7570
TCTCCGCCGTGGAGAACGCGGTGTCCTACAGCTCCGATAACGCTCATGTCGGAGATTACGCCGTGGTCTTTGTCTGTGATTGCGTCAAGAATCAGCTCGATTGCTTCTTTGTGTGTCGGACAAGGGCTTTCCTTTACAAACTTGTCTTTTCCCTTCGGCTTATGTGTGATAACAGAGCCAGGAGCAGTAACGCGCTCAACAACGCCCGTAGCCAAAACATCTTTGTTGTCCCAGTCATAAACCTGATACTTGGCTGAAGACGAACCGCAGTTCAATGTAAGAATAACCATTGTTTTTCCTCTTAAAAATGAATTAAAAAAATCTAATGCAATTATAAACTTGTAAAAAACTTTGTTCAATTAAAAATGCTATTATTAGTTGTTTTAACGCTTTGCGCCATTTATGTCTGCTCTTATTTTATTTTGCAATTGCGACGTTGTCCGGCACGGTATAAACAGTTTCTTTAAAATAAATGTTTTTTAACGGATGAATATCGAGAGCATTTGTATACCATCCGCCGATTTCGTTTAGATTTATTGCATGAAGGCTGATTGAGTGGCTAATCGGCATAATCAGTCCGTCGTCAAGCAAGATCTGCTCTGCCTGTCCTAAAATTTTGTAGCGCATTGATTCGTCAGTTTCTTCATCTGCAAGCTTTAGTTTTTCGGTAAATTTTTCATTTGTCCATTTTGTGTGGTTCAGAGTTGAACCTTCGCGGAAAAGTTCCAAAAAAGCCAGCGGATCGGCAAAATCTCCAATCCACGAATAGCTGAAAATATCGTAGTTTAAATACGGAATACTGGAAAGATATTGTTCGTCTGAAATTTTAAATGTTACAAGTTCAACTCCGAGCGGAGCCCATGCTTCTTTTAAAATTGCAGCAAGACCTTTCATGTATTCGTTGTCTGCAATTCCAAAAGTAATCTGAAGTTTTTCGTCCTGCGCAATTCCTGAATTTTTACGGGCTTCTTCCATCAATTCTAGTGCTTCGTCTTCATTGTAATCGACTAAGCCTTCAACTTCCGGGTAGCCAGAAAGCGGATAAACCAAAGTTGATGCTTGAATTAAATTATCGCTTCGCAGTTTGTCCCATGGAACAGCCGTTAAAAGCGCATTTCTAAATTCGGCCTTGTTCCAAACTGGATTTTTGCAGGTAAAAAACAGATATGTTGTTCCAAAAACTGCGCTGAGCTTTACTGCATTTTTGTTTATAAGAGAATTTGCGTCGAATGAAGTCGTTATCCAATCCGTGCGTCCTGTGTTAAAAAGCCAGGAATTTTCTTTTTTGTCATCGGAAATTTTAATTATAACTTGTTCAATCGCGACATTTGGCTCGTCCCAGTAATTTTTGTTTTTTTCGAGAACAAGTTGATTTTTATCCTGTTCTTTGAGAACGTATGCGCCCGAAAAAACTTCCAGATTTCCGGTAAAAACAGAAAATGCGTGGTGGCAGAGAATCCGTGGCAGGTGGGCGGTTGGTGAATTTAAAATTACCGTCAATTTTTGACCGTTTGCCTTTAAACCAATTTCTTCCTCAGAAATTTTATTTTCGCGGTAATCTTTAATTCCTTTTATGCAGTCCAAAAGCGAAGAATAAGGAGCGTCTGGCGTTTTTTGAAGGTGAAGCCAGCTATCAATAACGGTTTGTGCTGTTATTTTTGAGCCGTCGCTTGTTTTTGCGTTGTCCCTGACCGTAAAAGTCCAGCGTTTTTTGTCGCGGGAAATCCTGTATTCGGAAGCAATCGCAGGAATTGGATCCAGAGTTTTTGGGTCGTAGCAAAAAAGACTTTCCTGCAGGGCATTTATAATCTGCGCTTCGTTGGAATAGCTTGAAGTGTGCGGATTTAAATCCAGATGATGAGCTGGAGAAGAAAATATAAAAGTCCGCTGGATTTCAGGATTGAATTTTTTGAGAGCTTTTTCTTCGTTTTCGGAATTTGGCTCAAATTCATTCATAAAATTTTCTATGTCTTCATCTTCGTTTTCTTGATTTTGTGGATTCTGCGGAAAATTTTGTGCAAAATTGAACGAAAACAAGCCGACTGTAAGTAAAACTGCGGCTGAACTTTTTTTAAGCATTTGTAATTCCTAATTTTCTTAATTGAGCTTCTTCTTCGATGTATGCCGTGTATTCAGAGCGGCGCTGGTTTGCCTTTACGATTGAATTTTTTAAGGCCGTAATTTCCATTTTTAAACCTTTGATTTTTGAACGGTTTTGTGGAAGAGGTGCGCTTTTGAAAAATTCGTCGAGCCCGTTTAAAATTTTGAGCATTTTATTACATTCAAGAATCTGCTGGTTTACATATTCAAGAATTTTTTCTTCGCTTTGCTGGGCAATTTTTTCGTAAAGGGGCGCTTTTCTTATTCCTGCCGAAGCGTATCTTCTTGAGCGCAATTCCAGGTCGCGTACGAGCTGCTGATAGTCGATTTTTTCGTGGCGAACTGTGTCTGTTGTCTGATCGGTAATCGAAATCTGATAAAAAACAGGTTTTTCTTCTATATTGAATGCTTTTCGGATCGCTTTTTTGAGTTTTTCAAAAAATGAGTTGTGCTCGCTTTCCAAAACTTCATGGTTTTCTATAATTTTTTCTTTTACCTGAGAGATCTGGCCCGGCATTGCGCCAAAGACTCTGAGCGCAACCAAAAGAATTGATTTTGTATCGACTTTTTCTTCTGAGTCTTGTGCGCTGGAATTTTCAACTTCGAGCTTTTTTAAAAGTGCTTTTTGAAGATTTTCTTTGTCGGGAGAATGATCTTCGGCAATAATTTCTTCAATCAGTTCGTTGTAATATGGAGTTTTTCCCATCGTTGCTTGAAAAAGTTTTTTTATTTGAACTTTTTCATCGTCAGGACTCGACGCGGCTTTTTCCATATCGAAATAAGGATGAGCCATTATGTTTTTGCGGATATTTCCTTTATAAAATTCCCTCTGAAATTCCGTAAGCGCCTTTAAACTTTTGTTGATTGCAAGAACTGCTTTGCCTGCTTTTGAAATGCTGTCGTTTATCATGTTTACGGTTAAAGCGTCTGCTCCCTGCTTTGCGTTAAAAAGCATAGTTGCAATTGTTCTTGTGTTTATGTTTGTTGAATTTACGGAGAATGAGTTCCATTGGATTGCATTGTTTAAATCAATCAATTTTTTAATATTAGAAATCTGCAAATTTGAAACTGAAAACTTGTAATAGTTGCAGAGAAAGTCCAAAGTGCTGTCATAATCGGAAAGCCTCATTCCTATAATCATTGAGCGTTCGTTGTCTGTAAAAGGCGAATTTTCCGGCGGAACAATGTCCGAAATTTTCTTGTCGTTTTTGTAAGGATCGGGCGTGATTAGGGATTTTTTTAAAAGAAACTCATAGAGCGTTTTTTCGCAAGTGTGCATGAGGCGATACTGTTCAAGCACATTTTGCAATTCCCGTGAGTTGAACCAATCCGTTTTTTTATCAATTGCGGCAATTAACTGTTCTGAAAATTTTTTCTCTGACATACTTATATTATCGGCTTTTTTTGGAAAATCTACAATCTTTCTATAATTGTATAATGCAAACAAATCAAAAACCTGTATAAGTTGAAACAAAGTCCGCAAAGCGATATTCTATGAAGAAAAGATAAAAAAATTGGTCTTTATACAAAGAGGTATTTTTATGGCAGAAAATGAAAAGTTACAGATTATTCGCCATTCGTGTGCGCATGTAATGGCAGAAGCAGTTAAACATATTTTTCCTGGAACAAAAATCGCAATTGGTCCTGCAATCGACAACGGATTTTATTACGATTTTGATTTTCCGACAGACCATAAAATAACCGAAGATGATTTTGCTGCTGTTGAAAAAGAAATGAGAAAAATCATTTCTTCTGGAGCAAAATTTGTTCGCAAGGAAATTTCAAAAGACGAGGCTTTGAAAATTTTTGCTGATGAACCTTACAAAGTTGAAATTATCAATGATTTGCCGCAAGATGCAACAATTTCCACTTATGAGCAGGACGGCTATATTGATCTTTGCCGTGGCCCTCATGTTGCCACGACAAAAGAAATCAATGCTCAGGCTTTTAAACTTCATAAAATTGCAGGGGCTTACTGGCGTGGAAATTCTGATCGTCCTATGCTTACTCGTGTTTACGCGCTTTGTTTTGAAAAACCGAATGATTTAAAAGAATATCTTGAAATGCTTGCAGAGGCAGAAAAGCGCGACCACCGCAAACTCGGCGTAGAAATGGATTTGTTCCATCTTGAGCCGGAAGATCCTGGCCAGATTTTCTGGCATCCAAACGGCTGGACAATTTACACAGTTATTCAGGATTATATGCGCAAAATGGTAAGACGCGATGGCTATCAGGAAGTAAATACTCCTGCGATAATGCCGCGTACTCTTTGGGAACGTTCTGGACACTGGGGACACTACCAGCGCAATATGTTTATTACTGAGTCGGAAAAAAGACTTTTTGCAATCAAGCCAATGAACTGTCCTGGCGCCCTCGAAATTTTTAAGAGCCGTCTCCGCACTTACAAAGACTTGCCTATGCGCCTTGCAGAATTTGGCCATGATGTGCGCAACGAGCCTTCTGGAACCTTGCATGGAATTATGCGTGTGCGTGGTTTTGTTCAGGATGATGCCCATATTATTTGTACGGAAGAGCAGGTTGCGGCAGAAGTTGCAAAATTCTGTAAACTTCTAAAAAGAGTTTATCACGACTTTGGTTTTGACGATTTAGTTGTAAAATTTTCAACAATGCCGGAAGACCACGTTGGCGACCTTGCAACTTGGCAGCGTGCAGAAAAAGCGTTGTCCGATGCCTGCCACGAAGCCGGACTTAATTACGAAATTCAGCCGGGAGAAGGCGCATTCTACGGTCCAAAACTTGAATTTAAGCTTTACGACTGTCTTGGACGCGAATGGCAGTGCGGTACGATACAGGCGGATTTCCAGTTGCCGTCAGCAGAACGCCTTGATGCGACATACATTGGCTCTGACAACCAGAAACATCATCCGGTAATGCTTCACAGAGCGATTTTGGGTTCAATTGAACGTTTCCTTGGGATTTTGATTGAAAACTTTGCCGGAAATTTCCCGACATGGCTTGCATTTGAACAGGCAGCGGTTGTTCCAGTAAAAAATGAATTTGACGATTATGCAAAAGAAGTAAATGAAGCTCTTCTTGGTTCAGATATTCGCTCAAATGCTTATACTTCTGACGAAAATATGCGCCAGAAAATCAAGATGATTACAAAGGAACACAAGACTCCTTATATTCTTGTTGTCGGTGAAAACGAGAAAAATGAAAAAACTGTAAGCGTACGCTTCCGTCAGAGCAGCGGACTTGAACAAAAAACAATGAAGCTTGAAGATTTTATTGCTTATGTTCAGGAAAAAGTAAATTCACATTCGACAGAAATTTAATGCGGTAGCGCTGGTAGGGGCGGCGTAAGCCGTTCAAAAAAATACCGCGGTTTGTAACCGCGGTATTTTTTTTGAATGAAACCCCGGACATAGCGGCAGATTTTGGGCAAATGCTCAAAATCTGCACCGCCCGGATTATTTTGGACTGATTTTTATTCCTAAGGAAAAAATCGCCGTGTCAAAAGCGCGTCCGTTCAAAATTGCGCCGAGCGGAAAGTAGATTTTTGCTTCCAGCCCAGCCAGATAGTTTTTTGTAAATGCGCGTTGCCAGGAAATGTTTAAGTTTGGATAGAGAAAATTTAAATTTTTGTAGAACCAGCGGTTGATTGATTTTATGTCGTCGCCCGCTGTTGAATTTGTTTCTCCTCCTGTGTCGTCTGAATCAACTCCGTCTGCAAGAAAGGAAAATCGAGCCAAAAATCCCAATCCTCCGCCAAGCTGGAAAATGTCTTTTTTGAGGCGAAAAATATGAGTCGTGTTTAAGTCGAGCAAAAACGAGAGAGCAAGGGCTGTCCTGTTTTCGATTTCGGAGGGGCGCGCGCATTCGCCGTCCCAGAGATAATAATTTGTAAAAAAAGTGAGCTTTGGCTGAAAATTCAGAAATTTGTGGTTAAAAAGGTCAAATCCCGCTCCAAATGCGAACGAAACTGGGCTTGGAGAGGTTTTGCTGTCTGTATTTACATAAACTGAAGGTCCGAGAGTAAAGAAAAACAGGTTTTTGGGGAGTTTTATTTTTGCTTTTTCGAAGTCTTCGATTTTTGTGAGGATTTTGCCGTCATCTTCTGACTGCGTTTTTGAGAAATTTTGTTCTGTCTGTCCGAAGCAAAAAAAAGAAAGTGAAAAAAATAAAAAAATGAACGGAAATTTCTTGTAAAACGTTTTATTTTTCATTGTACAAAACCTTTTTTAGGTCCACTGTCAAAAATCCAGAACGGCCCGTCTTGTAAAAATCGCTTTCTTCCCAGGCAACGGCAAGGGTTGCTCCGCTTATGCAGAACGGCCCGTAAATATAGTTTTGTGGAAGTTTTGGAAGGCGGAATGCCGCGTTTTTGCCGTTGTTCAAAATCGGTTCACCGTCCAAAGCTCCGTTAAAATATGTGGTTCCGTCAGAAAAAACAGCGCAAATCCAGTCGTCTGCAATTATTGCGTGTGCGTTTATAAGAAAAGAATTTTCTGAGCTTTCTGCGTTTTTCTCGCCAGAATCTGAGCCGGAAATAAAGGTTTTTGGAGAAGTTCCGCCGGAGTTTTTACATTCAACCGAAAAAGAAAAATTTTGCGGGATTGAAGACAAAAGCGAGTGCAGGCGTCTTGGTGAATCTGAAAATTTTTTTGGAGAATTAAGAAGCCTGTAATTTTCTTCTGAAGTTTCCTGAATCGTAATTTTTTCGTCTTTTGTAAATGGCGAAAGTCTTTCGAGCGAAGAATTTGCGGAAAAATTTATGTAGGTAAATTCGGTTTTAGAATTATTTATTTTTTTTATGGAAGAAAAAAATGAATTTCCGTCAAAAAAAGTTCCTGTGATTTCTCCTCCGCCGCTAAGCCTTAAATCTCCGTAAGTAACAACCGGATAAAAAGCCTTTAATTCCTGAGAAAGTCTCACCAAAAAAGGGCGGTTTGAATCTTGAGCGCTGCTGTTTTCGGAAAGAGAGGCCTCCTTGTTAAAAAATGATGAGCGGCTCAATGTAAAATATGGATTTTCGTTGTCAAAAATCAGGTTTGAAGCTGTCGAATTGGAAAAAAGCTCGTAATCTTGAATCAAAACCGGCTGAACCTGCTGGCTTTCGTTTTTTGCAAAGTGGATTACGCCAAGCCTGTTTACGAGCATGTAGCCGCTTTTGTCGGCCGCAGTGTTTGCATCGCTTGCACGCAAAGTTTCTGTCCAAGGTTTTAAGCTCGAAATTCCTGATTGCTGAGGAAGAGAAGTCTGTTCAAAACCGTTTTCCGTAAAAAAATACCAATTGTGGTGTTTTGTGTTTTCTGGAATTTGAGAAAACGTAGCCTTATTTTGTTTTGAGCAGCCTGCAAAAATCAAAAGACTTGCCGAAACTGCCGCCGTAAATAAAAAATTCTGCTTCATTTGTATTTATATCGGCCGTTTTCGAGATTTTTTTTAGATTTTTGGAGCGCATGGCATGGTCTAGCCCGCTCTTGCTGCATGTCCTCCTTCGCTCCGCTCGTCCGGTCTTTCCGCAACGATCGGGGCTAAGATTATGCTTTTGTAATATGTAACTTTTTTTTGTGGACTTATGTTATTTATTTGAGTAAATTTATTCGAAGCCTCTGATTGCCTTTTTTGGAGGCTTTTTTTGTCGGAGTCTGGAAAACATTTTTAGTTTTTTGCCCGAATGCAGTATTTTATTTTGCTGTAAACCGGTCTTGCTATTTTTACAATTTAAAATATGAAAAAATTTTGTTTTTGCGCTGCAATCTTTGCTCTTGCCGCCGCTTGTTTTGCAGAAAATGAAATTTCTGATTTTTGTCAGAAAAAAATTGATGAATTTGTTACGCTTCGTGTCGAATTAAAATCGAACGATGACCTTACTGCTGTCGAAATCATAAAAAAAATTGAAGACGAAACTATGATTGTGCTTCCTGCTGTTGCGAAAGATTTTGAGCAGGAAAAGCAGATTCTTTCAAATTTATATTTTATGGAAGCATACGCGAGAGTTTTAACAAGGGAAAATCGCGTCCAATTGCGCAAAAATATGAAAAAACGGATGAACGAGTGCCTTGAATTGATGCAAAAGCGCAGCGAAGACCAGTTGAGCAAGTGGTTTTATGTTTCGACCGCCGATGTTACAAGTTACTATATGACGCGTTCAATTGCGGCAACTTTTTACTGGGGATTTAAGGTAAAAGACTGGCACAAAAAGGCGCTAAAAAAAGATGAATTTATGGCGTCGGCAAATGCTTGCCTAGGAAATTGGAATTTTTATGCCCCGCCTCCAATCGGTTCAAATAAAAAAGCAAGACAGTTTTACAAAAATGGTATAAAAGGCGCGCGGACTCCTGGCGAAAAATATATGGTCTACACGTATTATTCGCAGTTTTTGTATGAACTTGGAGAAAAAGGCGAGTGCGAAAAATATATGGAACTTGCCTACGCGCTGGAGCTTGGAACAAAAGAATTGGACTTGATGAGAAAATGCAATGATGAAGGAATTTCCTATTTGCAGTATATGCGCAATTCGTCGGGAATTGATGAAGAAATTCTGGAATCGGAAAAAGAAGAAGACGATTAAAGAACAGAAAATTGAATTGGCTTTGCCTTTTTTGCAGGTGAAGCCAATTTTTTTACAAAAAAAACGTATTACCTATTGACAAAGTAGGTAATACGGATTATAAATTAAACATCAATTAAACCTATCAAACAACTAGGTAATAATCTTTTTGGAGGAAGAATTATGGCAAACATTTACACTTCGGCAGACCAGCTTATTGGGCATACACCGCTTCTTGAACTGTCGCATATCGAATCAGAAAACTCGCTTGGAGCAAAAATTCTGGCAAAACTTGAATATTTTAATCCGGCAGGTTCTGTAAAAGACCGCATTGCAAAGGCAATGCTTGACGAAGCTGAAGCAAAAGGAATTCTTACAAAAGACTCGACAATTATTGAGCCGACTTCTGGAAATACAGGAATTGGACTTGCTTCTGTCGCGGCAGCCCGCGGTTATAAAATTGTAATCGTAATGCCGGAAACAATGTCTGTTGAGCGCCGCCAGCTTATGAAAGCTTATGGTGCAGAGCTTGTGCTTTCCGACGGTTCAAAGGGAATGAAGGGTGCAATTGCAAAGGCTGAAGAAATCAAGGCAAATACTCCAAACAGTTTTATTGCCGGTCAGTTTGTAAATCCTGCAAATCCAAAGGCTCATTTTGAATCTACTGGCCCTGAAATTTGGAACGACACAGACGGAAAAGTAGACATTTTTGTTGCTGGGGTAGGAACTGGCGGAACTATTACAGGAACTGGAAAATTCCTTAAGTCAAAGAATCCCGATGTAAAAATTGTTGCAGTTGAGCCAAAAACTTCTGCAGTGCTTTCGACAGGGGTTGCAGGTCCTCATAAAATTCAGGGAATTGGCGCAGGATTTGTTCCAGATGTTCTTGATACAAAAATTTATGACGAAGTTATTACCGTCTCAAACGAAGATGCTTTTGCAACCGGCAAATTGATCGGCAAAAAAGAAGGCGTTCTTGTCGGAATTTCTTCGGGAGCGGCTGCCTGGGCTGCGATTGAGCTTGCAAAACGTCCAGAAAACAAGGGAAAGAATATTGTTGTTCTTTTGCCAGATACTGGAGACCGTTACCTTTCTACTCCGCTTTTTCAGGACTAAGGAGAAATAAAACAAAGCCGGAAGACTTTTGTTTTTCGGTTTTGCTTACGCCGGGGTGTAGCAGCGCAAAGCGTTGCAAGAAGTCTTGCAATGGAGCGGGAGCGGAACTGCGAAACACCGGTTTGAGCGCAAAATGCCGTCCTGTTTTTTTGTTTTTTGAATAAGGTTGTTTTGTTCGGTTAAAAAATCTAAAATGTTTTTATGGACAAAAATTTTGATTTGTCAGAAGTTTTGAACCGGAATTCTGCCGTTTCTCTTAAGAAGCAGATTGGTTTTGTCTGGCATTTGAGTATTCCCGGAATGATGGCGCAGTTGTCGTCGATTTTGATGCAGTATATTGATGCCGCAATGGTTGGTTTTTTGGGAGCGCGTCAGTCGGCGAGTATAGGGCTGGTTGCTTCTTCGACTTGGGTTTTGGGAAGCCTTTTGCATGCTCTTTGCATTGGATTTACGGTTCAAATGGCGCATCTTGTCGGCGCTGGAGAAAAATCTAAAGCAAAAAATTTGCTTTTTAATGCGCTTTTGACCTGCATTTGCTTTAGCCTGCTTTTGCTTTTGCTTGGAGCTGGAATAAGCTTTAAACTGCCTTTGTGGCTTGGCGCAAGCGATGAGATTTATAATGACGCTTTTTGGTATTTTTTGTCTTTCCGCTCCTTTTTACGAAATTGTTTATTTGCTTGGCGGAATGCAGCAGTGTTCTGGAAATATGAAGCTTCCTGGTATTTTAAATGCCTTGATGTGTTTTTTGGACATTGTGTTTAATTTTCTTTTTATTTTTGTTTTAAATCTTGGCGTAAAAGGCGCGGCTCTTGGTTCTGCGTGCTCTGCCTTGAGCGTCGCCTTGCTTTTTTTGTATTTTACTCTTTTTAAGTCTGAATATTTGAAATTTTCCGGATATAAAGGATTTTTTTTTGACGAAAACGTGATAAAAAAGGCTGTTAAGCTTGCTGCGCCTGTTGCCTTGGAAAGTTCTGCCTTTAGCGGTGCGCTTGTTGTTGTTACGAGAATTGTTTCTCCTTTGGGCGCTGTAAGTCTTGCCGCAAATTCTTTTGCAACTACTGCCGAAAGCCTTTGCTATATGCCAGGGTACGGAATTTCGGAGGCGGCTACAACTCTTGTCGGCCAGAGTTTTGGCGCAAAAAGACGGGATTTGGTTTGTTCGTTCAGCTGGATTACTGTTTTTTACGGAATTTTTTTGATGACGGTGAGCGGTCTTGCCATGTTTTTTGCCTGTCCGCTCATTTTTAAGTTTATAACGCCAGACCCTGCAATCCGCGCTCTTTCGGTAGAAGTGCTCAGAATTGAACTTTTTGCGGAACCTCTTTTTGGAGCGAGCATTGTTGCAATGGGCGCACTCCGCGGAAAAGGCGACACTTTCGTTCCAAGCATTTTAAATCTTTTTAGTCTGTGGGTTGTGCGGTTGAGCCTGAGTTTTATTCTAGTAAAAAATTACGCTCTAAAAGGAATCTGGTTAGCAATGGCTGTTGAACTTTGTTTCCGCGGACTTATGATGCTCGCAAGACTTGCCTTTGGAAAAAATAAAAAAGCCTGACAGAACTATTCAAACTTTGAAATTTCGTTCTGGCAAAGACTGTCGCAAACTTCATTGTATTCAACTCCTGCATGTCCTTTAACCCAGTTCCATTCGACGTTTAAGAGGGAATTGAGAGAATCGAGTTTTTCCCAAAGCTCGCGGTTTAAAACCGGTTTTTTTGCAGCAGTTTTCCAGCCGTTTTTTTTCCAGCCAAAAATCCAGCCTGTAATTCCGTTTTTTACGTACTGACTGTCAATATTCAGTTGAATAGGGCAGCTCCGAAGCCTTTCTGTGTTGTAAATCGCCGAAAGCGCGTTAATCGCCGCCGTAAGCTCCATTTTGTTGTTTGTGGTTAATTTGTCGCCGCCGCTTAACTGGCGGGCTTCGCCTTCTGCAATGATTACGCAGGCCCAGCCTCCAGGACCGGGATTTCCGTGGCATCCGCCGTCCGTATAAACAATGATTTTTCCTGAATTTTCCATAAGTTCAAATATTCTAGCAGAAAAAGAAATGGACGGCAAACCAGCGTCTAACCGGCTGCTTCAAGTTCGGTAGCCCTCATTGGCACTGTCGTGCCAACTGGCGCTTTTCGCATCCGGCGTAGAGTTTTTCGTTGAACGTTAAAAGCACGCTTTTAAAAATTCAACAAAAAGCGGACCTGCGTGGTTTGGACGGGACTTAAATTCTGGATGGAACTGTACTCCCACAAAAAATGGATGCTCTTTTTCGGAAAGTTCGACCGTTTCTACGATTTTGTTGTCCGGGCTTGTTCCTCCAATTACTAGGCCTGCTTTTTGCATTTGTTCGCGGTATGAATTGTTAAACTCGTAGCGGTGTCTGTGCCGTTCTTCAATTAAATTCGATTTGTATGCTTTTTCGAGGATTGTTCCTTTTTGAATTTTGCAAGGATACTTTCCGAGGCGCATTGTTCCGCCCATAATTACGCCTTCCTGGTCTTTCATCAAGTCAATTACGGCATGTTCACACTGTTCGTCAAATTCGCGGCTGTTGGCATCGCTAAAATTCAAAACATCGCGCGTAAATTCAATTACGGCGATTTGCATTCCAAGACAGATTCCAAAATATGGCATTTTGTGGGTTCTGGCAAATCTCGCAGAAGTAATCATGCCCTCAATTCCTCGGTTTCCAAATCCGCCCGGAAGAATTATTCCTGCGCAGTCTTTAAAAATTTCCGGGGCAGTTTCGTCTGTTACGCTGTCAGAATCAACCCATTTTATTTTTAATTTTCGGCCGACAACAAAAGAGGCGTGATTCAAACTTTCGACAATGCTCAAATATGAATCGTGGAGTTTTACGTATTTTCCGACAAGCGCAATTTGAATTTCGCCTTTCCTTGAGTGAATTGAATTCACCATTTTTTCCCATTCTGAAAGGTTCGAATTTGTTCCTTCGATTCCCAGTTCGCGGCAGACAACTTCGTCCATTTTTTGTTCGTGGAGCATGAGCGGAACTTCGTAAAGCGAACTCAATGTTTTGTTGTCTATTACGCAGTCTTCCGCAACATTGCAAAAAAGACTGATTTTTTTTCGGATTTCTTCGGGAACTGCTTCGTCCGAACGTGTTACGATAAGGTCAGGATGGATTCCAACGGCCATGAGTTCTTTTACAGAGTGCTGAGTCGGCTTAGATTTGTATTCATCACTTCCGGAAATGTACGGAACCAAACAAACGTGAATAAAAAGGCAGTTTTTGCGTCCAACTTCTGTCGAAAGCTGGCGGATTGCCTCTAAAAATGGCTGGCTTTCGATGTCTCCGATTGTTCCTCCAATTTCTACGATAGAAACGTCCGCGCCGCTTACCTGCGCATTTTTTAAAATAAAATCTTTGATTTCGTTTGTTACATGAGGAATGATTTGCACTGTCTGACCGAGATATTCGCCCTGGCGTTCTTTGTTCAAAACGTTCCAGTAAACTCTGCCGGAAGTCAAATTTGAATATTTGTTTAAATTTTCATCGATAAAACGTTCGTAATGGCCCAAATCAAGGTCGGTTTCTGCTCCGTCATCTGTAACAAAAACTTCGCCGTGCTGAAACGGACTCATCGTTCCAGGATCAATGTTCATATAAGGATCTAGTTTTTGAGATGCAATTTTTAAACCGCGGCATTTTAAAAGCCGGCCCAAGCTTGCGGCTGTGATTCCTTTTCCTAAACCGCTTACAACTCCGCCGGTCACAAAAATGAATTTTGACATACAAAACCTCTTGATAAAATCTTAAAAATAAAAAAAAGCCGCCGACAACAATCCAGCTAAAAAACGGAACTGTGTCTGCGACTTCTTCGTCAACTAATATTTCCGCCTTGAATAATAATACTAAAGGCTTTTTTTTTCAAGTTCGCTAGTTTTCTGTCCGCCAAAAAAATGCAGAATTTGTCTGCGAGATATTTTTGCTAGAACAAAATTCTCAACTAATGAAGCAGCTTGTTTATATCAACCAAAGTTGTATTTAAATTCGTAAATTTTCCCGAAAGTGAATCTGCAAGCGCGTTTGCCGTGTCGATTGCCGTCAGACAGTCAATGTCGTGTTCAACTGCAAGCCGGCGCAGACGAACGCTTTCTGAAGAAGGATCCCGCCCTTTTGCGGAAGTTGAAATTACATAGCAAATTTTTCCGCTTTCGAGAAGTGTCATTACGTTTTCTTTGTAATTTTCGTGAACTTTATTCACTTTTGTTACTTTCATTCCTGAACGTTCGATTGTGTCGGCATTTCCTTCTGTTGCATAGAGAGTAAAGCCTAAATCGCTGTATTTTTTTGCAAGCGCCGGCAGTTCAGGTCTGTCAGACTTTCTTACACTGAATAAAACTCCTGTCGGTTCGCCTTTTTTTGCAAGCGCAGGATGAATCATCTTCCAGCCTGCCGCAACCATTCCCTTAAAAATCGCTTCTTCGCGTGTTTTTGCAATTCCCAAAACTTCTCCGGTTGACTTCATCTCCGGTCCAAGGTGAGTGTCCACGTCCATAAGTTTTTCAAAACTGAATACTGGAACTTTTACAGCGTAATAATCAGGTTTTCTGTAAAGTCCTGTTCCGTAACCCATGTCGCGTACTTTTTCGCCGAGCATTGCACGGGTAGCAAGTTCAACCATTGGAATTCCTGTAACTTTGCTCAAATAAGGAACTGTCCGCGAAGAACGAGGATTTGCTTCGATAATATTCAGCTGACCGTTGTAAAAAAGCCACTGAATATTTACAAGTCCCTGAGTTCCAAGGGCTAAAGCCATGTCGCGCGATTTTTCTACAACGGTTTTTGTCATTTCGTCCGTAAAGTTCCAGGCAGGATAAACTGCGATTGAATCTCCTGAGTGGATTCCTGTTCTCTCGATGTGTTCCATAATTCCTGGAATCAAAACATCTTCGCCGTCGCAAATGCAGTCGACTTCAAGTTCTGTTCCTTCCATGTATTTGTCAATCAAAACAGGATTTGTAATTCCCTGCGCAAGAATGATTTTCATGTATTCCTTGATGTCGGCATTTGTCCTCGCAATAATCATATTCTGTCCGCCAAGAACGTAACTTGGACGCATCAAAACAGGATAGGTAAGGCGGGCGGCTGCTTCCAGAGCTTCAACTTCTGTAAAGACAGTCTGACCTTTCGGACGGTTTACGTGCAGTCTTTCGCAAAGCTCTTCAAAACGTTCCCTGTCTTCTGCAAGGTCAATTCCATCTGCGCTTGTTCCGAGAATGCGGATTCCCTGGCCGTCAAGGTATTTTGTAAGCTTGATGGCAGTCTGTCCGCCAAATGCAACTACAACGCCGACTGGTTTTTCGACTTTGATTACATTCATAACGTCGACAGGAGTGAGCGGTTCAAAATAAAGGCGGTCGGCAGTGTCAAAGTCTGTCGAGACTGTTTCCGGATTGTTATTTATGATTGCAACTTCGTAGCCGAGTTTTTTGAGCGACCATACGCACTGAACCGAAGCATAGTCGAATTCAATTCCTTGTCCGATTCGGATCGGCCCGGAACCCAAAACAATAATCGTTCCTTTTTTGCTGCGTTTGCCTTCTTTTTCAAGTCCTTCAAGGAATTTTTCCGCCTCGTTTTCTCCGCCAGTTGTCGAATAAAAATACGGAGATTCCGCGCTGAACTCGCCGGCGCAGGTGTCTACCATTTTGAAAGAAGCTGGAGTGTAGAGCATTGGAGCATGAACCGCCGGCGCGGAATTTGCAACGGCTTTTTTTTCGGCTTCGGCAATATTTTCGAGTTTGTATAAAAACCATTCATCAATTTTTGTAACTTCGTGAATTTCGTCCACGCTCATTATTTTGCGTTTTAAAGCCTGATAGATTGCAAAAATTCTTTGATCTGTGCATTTTCCGACTCTTTCGCGGATTTTTTCTTCGTTTTCTTTTGCAAAAACGGCAAGATTTAAGTCTTTTACGCCAAGTTCAGCGCCACGGACTGCCTTTAAAATCGCTTCTTCAAAATTCTGGCCGATAGCCATAACTTCGCCGGTCGCCTTCATCTGCGTGCCAAGTTTTCTTGCGGCATAAACAAATTTTTCAAAAGGAAATTTTGGAACTTTTACAACAACATAATCCAAAACCGGCTCAAAGCAAGCCTTTGTCTTTCCTGTTACAAAGTTCGGAATTTCATCAAGATTGTAGCCAACGGCGATTAGAGCCGCAACTTTTGCAATCGGGTAGCCAGTTGCCTTTGAAGCTAGCGCAGAAGAGCGGCTTACACGCGGATTTACTTCGATTACAGCGTATTCAAAAGTTTCCGGATTGAGCGCAAACTGACAGTTGCAGCCGCCTTCGATTTCAAGGGCAGAAATTATATTCAAGGCTGCCGAACGGAGCATCTGATATTCTTTGTCGGCCAGGGTTACGGTCGGAGCAATTACAATCGAATCTCCAGTGTGAACGCCAACCGGATCAAAATTTTCCATTGAGCAGACAGTAAGAACGTTGCCAGCATGGTCGCGCATAACTTCAAATTCAACTTCTTTCCAGCCGGAAATACATTTTTCAACCAAAATTTGGTGAATTGGCGAGCGATGAAGTCCGTTGTGGGCAATTTCGTCAAATTCTTTTTCGTTATATGCAATTCCGCCGCCAGTTCCGCCCAAAGTAAAAGCCGGACGGATTATAACAGGAAAGCCGATTTTATTTTTTGCAAAATCAAGAGCATCATCGTAATCAGTCACAACTTTTGAAGGAATGCAAGGTTCTCCAATTGCTTCCATCGTATCCTTGAACATTTGCCGGTCTTCAGCCTTGTCAATCGTAAGCGGACGCGCGCCTAAAAGCTGTACTCCATGGCTTTCCAAAAATCCCGACTTTGCAAGTTCCATGCTCAAAGTAAGTCCAGTCTGACCGCCAAGCGTCGAAAGCAGCGAATCTGGTTTTTCTTTTTCGATAATTCTCTGCAAAGTTTCAACATTGAGCGGTTCAAGATAAATTTCGTCAGCCATAACGTGGTCGGTCATTAAAGTTGCAGGATTTGAGTTTACCAGAACAACTTCAAGCCCTTGAGCCTTAAGAGCCTTGCAAGCCTGGTTTCCGGCATAGTCAAATTCCGCTGCCTGGCCAATTACAATCGGTCCGGAACCAATAATCATTACCTTGTGTATATTTTTGTTCAATGGCATTTTTTTATCTCCATCAGTTTTTTACTTTTTCGGGCGTTCGGGCGGGTCTTGCAGGGCTACGCTTTCGCTCCGACCCGCTTTTAGCGGTTTGCCTCCGGCACCCTTCCAGCCCCTAACGCATTTATCATCTTTATAAAACTGTCAAACAAAAAGTTTGTGTCGTGCGGACCGCCGCATGCTTCTGGATGAAACTGCACGCTAAAGGCAGGAATATTTTTATATGCAATGCCTTCGCAAGTTCCGTCGTTGCAGTTTACAAAACTCAGTTCTGCATTTTTTGGAATAGTTTCGTTTTTTACCGCATAGCCGTGGTTCTGGCTGGAAATATAAACTCTTCCGCTTTGCAAATCCTTTACAGGATGGTTTCCGCCACGGTGTCCGTATTTTAATTTTTCTGTTTCAGCGCCGTTCGCAAGAGCGAGCATCTGGTGTCCAAGACAAATTCCAAAAATCGGAATTTTACCGTATTCGCAGAGTTTTTTTATTTCTGTAATTACTCCGACATTTTCCGCAGGATCTCCAGGACCGTTGCTAAGCATTATTCCATCAACATTCATCGTCTTTATTTGCTCGGCTGTTGTGTCGTAAGGAACAACTTTTACAGTGCAGCCGCGCCGTTCAAGTTCACGTTCGATATTCGCCTTTGCGCCAAAATCAAAAAGCGCTACGGTTTTTCCTTTTCCGTCTGCAAAGTCTTTTGTGTAAAATGAAGTTTTTTCCGGCTCGACTGCATTTTTGAGCGGTTCTAAAATCATGCTGTTTTGAACATTTTTTACAGCATCAACAATTTGGTAGGATTTTATTTTTGAAAGAAGGTTTTTATCAATTTGAGGACAGGTTTCTGCGGTAACAATCATTCCGTTCATAACTCCAGCTTCCCGCAAAATCTTTGTAAGTTTTCTGGTGTCAATTCCGCAAATCCCGATTATATTTTGTTGCTTTAAAAAATCATCGAGAGTCAGTTTGCAACGAAAATTTGAAGGTTTTTCGCAAAGTTCCCGGACAATGTAGCCACGAATATGACATTTTTTGCTTTCGTAGTCTTCCGGAATCATTCCATAGTTACCGATTAACGGAAAAGTCTGGGTAACAATCTGACCGTAATAACTTGGGTCGGTAAGAGTTTCGAGGTAACCGGTCATTCCGGTTGTAAAAACCGTTTCTCCGATTACAGAGCCAGCAGCGCCGATGGAATTTCCTTCAAAAACCGTTCCATCTGCCAAAATCAAGAATGCTTTTTTCATTTTTTATTCTACCTTTTAGGGCAAAAAAAAAAGCGCCATTGCTTATTAAAGAACAAAACAGAAAACATCTAAAAATTCAAATTTTCAGAAATAATCTGCGATACTTCCTTAACAGTAATGAACGCCCTTGCTCATATATTCCGTTGAATACAATAAAACTATCTGTATTTATTGTCAATTGGTGAAGGTTATATGAAAATATCGCAATGCACAAAAAAAATTAAAAAATTGTGCACGATGTAAAAAAAATTATTTTTTTTACAAAATCTGATTGACACTTTTTCGCTGTCGCGGTATAACTCAAATATCAAAAGGCAATGAAGCCGCAGAAAAGGGTTGAACTTTCTGCGGCTTTTTTATTTTAAAGACAAAGACGTCGTGATTTTTCATGGGACTCTCCCTCCCTGATAAATTGCGGTGTCTTTTTTACTTTTGGAGGACTATATGACAGCAAATGTACCAGAAGTTTTTGGCAGCCTGGTTTTTAACCAGAAAACAATGAAAGACCGCCTGCCGAAAGAAACATTCAAGGCTCTCAAGAAAACTCTTGATGACGGCGCGCCGCTTCCGCTTGACGTTGCAAATGTTGTGGCTCACGCAATGAAAGAATGGGCGATTGAAAAAGGCGCGACACATTACACTCACTGGTTTCAGCCTTTGACAGGAATTACGGCAGAAAAACACGATTCTTTCATAAATCCGCAGGACGATGGAACTGTAATCATGTCGTTCTCTGGAAAAGAGCTTGTAAAAGGCGAGCCTGACGCTTCTTCATTCCCGAGCGGAGGACACCGAGCGACTTTCGAAGCCCGCGGCTACACTGTCTGGGATCCGACTTCTTATCCTTTTATTAAGGAGCACACGCTTTGTATTCCGACTGCGTTCTGTTCTTACACAGGCGAGGCTTTGGACAAGAAAACTCCGCTTTTGCGTTCTATGGAAGCATTGGACAAGCAGGCAAAAAGAATCCTTAAACTTTTTGGAAAAGAAGTAAGCCATGTTGCGACAACTGTAGGTCCTGAGCAGGAATATTTTATCGTTGACCACAAGCTTTATTCAGAGCGCAAGGACTTGCGCATGACAGG